>NZ_JBFBAM010000028.1:0-107605 GCF_040682195.1 Kutzneria sp. NPDC051319
GGAGCGTCGACGACGCTCCGGCACGGCGACTGTTCCCCACCGCACCGGAGGTTCCATGCCCGCCACGCCTGGTGGCCGCCTGCTGATCGCCGCCGCGACCCGCATGCGCACGCGCCTGCTTCTGCTCACCACCGCGCTCAGCACGCAGGTGGCAGCTCGGCTGGGCCTGCCGATTCTGTTGGCCCAGGCCGTGGACGCGGTGCTGCGACACGGCGAGAACGGCTGGCCGGTCGCGGCGCTGGCCGCCGTGCTGGCCGCCGGTGCGATCGGCGAGACCGCCGGCCTGCTGCTGACGGTCTCGACCGGCGCGCACGGCACGGCCTGGATCCGCATGCTGACGGTGCGGCGCCTGCTCGGCCTCGGACCGCGGTCGCCGCTCCCGGTCGGGGAGGCCGTGACGCAGGTGGTCCAGGCCGCGCCGCAGGCGGCCGCTTTTCCCACTCAGGCTGCCGAATCCGTCGTCTCGACGGTCGGCTCGGCCGTGGCCCTGGTCGCACTGTACATTGTGGACTGGCGAGCCGGCCTGGTGTTCACCGTGCTGTTCCCGCTCACGGCGCTGGTGGCCCGTAAGTTCATCGCCGAGGCCACCGACGCCGAGGCCCGTTATCTGGCCGCCCAGACTGGCATGGCGACCCTGTTGGTCAACGCCCTGGCCGGCGCCCGCACGATCCGGGCGGTCGGCACCTTGGCCGTCGAGACCGAACGCGTCGTCGCGCCTCTTTCCGACCTGTCGGCCGCGGGCCACGCGATCTGGCGCATCCAGCGGGGCGCGGTGTGGAAGATCGGGTTGTTGATGCCGCTGACGCAGGTCCTGGTGCTGGCCACAGCTGGACTGGACCTGGTCGACGGCCGCATCAGCGCGGGCAGCCTGCTGGCCGTCTCCGGCTATCTCGCCCTGGCCTCCGGCCTGCTCGACCAGGTCGACGCGGTGCTGGGCCTGGCCAACGCCCGGGCCGGCGCGACCCGGCTCGGTGCGGTGCTGGACGAGCCGGTGATCGAGGGCGGCCCGCTGCGCACGCCGCCGCCCAGCGGTGCGGTCTCGCTGCGCGGCATCACCGTGCGCCGCAACGGGATTGCCGTGCTGGACGGGCTCGACCTGGAGATCCCGGACGGGGTTTCGGTGGCGCTGGTGGGCGCGACCGGATCGGGCAAGAGCCTGCTGGCCGCGCTGCCGGGCCGGCTGGCCGATCCGGACGGGGGAGAAGTGCTGGTGGGCGGCGTTCCCGTCCGGGAGCTGCATCTGCCCACGCTGCACGACGCCGTGGCCTACGCATTCGAACGCCCTGTGCTGCCGGGCCGCACCCTCCATGAGGCGATTGCCTTCGGCCGCCCCGAAATATCGCGCCACGCGGTCGAGGACGCCGCCCGCGCCGCGCAGGCCGACCACTTCGTTCGCCGCCTGCCGCACGGCTACGACACCCCGCCCCGCGAAGCCCCGATGTCGGGGGGCCAGCTCCAGCGCCTCGGGCTCGCTCGCGCGCTGGCCCGCCCGGCGCTGGTGCACGTGCTGGACGACGCAACGTCCGGTTTGGACACAGTGACCGAGACCCTGGTCAGCGAGGCGATCACCGACCGGCTCGGCCGCAGCACCTGCATGGTCGTCACCCATCGTGCCACCACCGCCGCCCGGTGCGACCTGGTGGCCTGGCTGCACGACGGTCGCGTGCGAGCCCTTGCCCCGCACGACTTGCTCTGGGCCGATGCCGCCTACCGGGCCGTCTTCGCCCACACCGACGAGAAGGAGCAGCCATGCGCCTGGGCCTGACGCCGACCGCGGCGGCTCTGCTGGCCGACGCCCTGCGTGGGAGCCGGAAGCCGTTGCTGCGCATCGTTTTGCTGTCCGCCGTCGAGGCGGCCCCGGTGCTCGCCGCCGGCTGGGTGACGGCCGCGGCCCTCGACCAGGGCTTCCTCACCGGCCGGCCGGGCGTGGGACTGGCCTGGCTGGGCCTGCTCGGCGTGCTGTACCTGGTGCGGGCCTGTGCCGAGCGGGCAATGTTCGACTCCCTGGCAGCCGTGGTCGAACCGCTGCGCGACCACCTCACGCGTCGAGTCGTCCACAACACCCTGCGCCAGGCGACGATCCTCGGCCGTGATCCGGGCACGGCCAGCGTTTCCCGGCTCAGCAGCCAGATCGACGCCGTCCGTGACCTGACCGCGTCGCTGCTGCGCACCGCACGCCCGCTGGCCGCCAGCCTGATCGCGGCGCTGATCGGACTGGCCGGACTCGACCCTTTCCTGGCCGTGTTGGTGCTCGTGCCGCTCGCCGCGGCGGTGGCGATCTTCAGCTGGTCGGTGCGCCGGCTGACAGCGCTGCGTCGGGACGCGCTGGTCGCGTCGGAGGAGGTGGCACGCCAGGTCGGGGAGGTCCTCGCCGCCGCCCGCGACATCACCTCGCTCGGGGCCGAGGAGCACGCGGCCGGGCTGGTGGAGGCCGAGTCGGACCGGGCTCGCCGCTCGCTGCTGCGCATCGGCCGCGCGGTCACGCTGCGCATCCCGGTAGTGCTGCTCGGCGGCTACGTCCCGCTGGTCGCCCTGCTGTTGCTCGGCCCGAGCCTGATCGACGCCCGCACCATCACCGCCGGCGCCCTGATCGGCGCGGCCGTCTACGTGGCGGAGTCCGTCGTCCCGGCGCTCCAGCTGATGACCGGCACGGTCGGCGGGTACTGGAGTCAGTTAGGGGTGCTGCTGCACCGTCTCGGCGAAGCCGCGCCGGAGCTGCCGCCGGCCGCCCGTCCCGAGCCGACGCTCGACCAGTTCCCCGAGACGCCCGATCTCACCGTCGACGGGCTGTCCTTCGCCTACGGAGCCGGCGCGGAGCCGGTGCTGCGCGACCTGAGCCTCACCATCCCGTTCGGCGACCACCTGGTGATCACCGGGGCCAGCGGCATCGGCAAATCCACCCTCGCCGCCCTGCTCGCCGGCATCCACGAGCCGACGGCCGGCTCGGTGGCGTTCGCGGGCCGGCCGGCCGCCACGCTCCCCGAAGGCGTCCGCAACCGGCTGGTCGTCCTCGTTCCCCAGGAGGCCTACGTCTTCCCGGGAACGGTTCGGGACAACCTGCGCTACCTCGCCCCGCAGGCCGACGACGACGCCATCTCGCACGCCGTCGACCGTGTGGGGCTCACCCCGCTGCTCGCCCGGCTCGGCGGCCTCGACGGCACGGTGGCCGACCCCGGCGCCCTGTCCAGCGGCGAACGGCAACTGCTGGCCCTGGCCCGAACCTACCTCTCGCCCGCGCCCGTCGTCATCCTCGACGAGGCCACCGCTCACCTCGACCTAGCCGCCGAGCAGGTCGCGGAACGGGCCTTCCGGGATCGTCCCGGCACGCTCATCGTGATCGCCCACCGCGCCGGCTCCGCGGCCCGGGCCCGCCGGGTCCTGCATCTCGACGGCGAGGCCCATCTGTTGACCACCAACGAGGTTCCCGTGCTCTCGTCCTAAAAGCGCGCGGCGAGTCGGGTGGCCTCGGCGGACAGCCGAGCCGAGCCGCACTGGTCGGCCAACACCGTGGCCCGTTTCAGCCAACCGCCCACGGACTCGGTGAGGCCCGCGTCCAGGGACAACGCCGCTGCCGCCAGCAGGGTGCGGGCCAGCTCGACCCGATCACCGCCCTCGGCGAAGTCGGCGATCGCCTCCTGCGCGGAGCGCAGCGCGCCGTCGGTGTCGCCCCGCACCGAATGCGCGCGCATCCGGGCCCGCAGCGCGAAACCCCGTCGCCCCACGGAAGGAAGCTGAGCGATGCTCTCCTCGGCCAGCCGGGCCCAGCGGTCGGCGGCGACGGTATCGCCCTCCGCGGCCGCTACCTGCGTCAGGCTCTCGCACCAACGGGGTCGCCGCCAGGTGGTGAACCTCGGCAGCTCCTCCCCGCCGGCGGCGTCCAGCAGCAGCCAACCGGCGCGGGCCGGGTCGCCGGTGTGCAGGATGAACTCGGCGTTGAAGCAGCGGACGGCGAGCGCCCACGACGTCATCCGGCCGCCGACGGCGGTCATGGCCCGGTCGGCCGCGGCGGTCGCGTCCGCGAGGTCGCCGGGGGCGTCGCGCCAGAGCAGGGCCTCGGCCCGCAACGCCATCAGCACCGCCTCGGTCGCCGTGTCGCCGACCCGCCGGACGTGCCGATCGGCCTCGTCCAACGTCGCCAGCGTGTCGTCGAGGTTCCCCGACCGCAACTGCGCGTTGCCCAGCACGGTCAGCATCTGCGGATGGATGTAGGTCTGACCGGTGTGCCGGGACAGCTCCGCGCCCCGCGCGAGGTGGCGTTCGGAGTCGGCCAGCCGCCCCACCATGCCCTCGGCCATGCCCACCTGGAGCGCAGCCTCAAGGTTGGCCACGAGCGTCGCATCGGGCACGGTGTCGAGCAGGTCGGCGGCCCGAGCCAGCTTCTTCAGCGCGCTGGCCTGGTCCGCGGTGAACAGGTGGGCCAGCGCCGCCTTGCCCAGGGCATTGGCCTCGCCGACCTGGTCGAGGTGCCCGCGAGCGAGCTCCGCGGCGGTCTCGGCGTGCTGCCGGGACGTCTCGAAGTCCTGCATGTCGTAGGCGTAGTCGGCCAGCTCCGCGTGCAGTGCCGCGGCGGTGGGGGAGTCGTCGTCGGTCAACGCCGCGAGCCCGGCGCGGGCGAGGGCGCCGGCCTCGGTGAAGCGGCCGAGCCGCCGTTCGATCCGGCTCGAATCCGCCAGCGTGCTCGCGTCGCCGAGCGGCCCGCCCGGGATCTCCGATCGCAGCGTCTCCAGCAGCGCCCGGCCCTCCGAGGCGTCGCCGGTCAGCAACCGGGTGCGGGCCAGCAGGACCTTGGCCTCGTACCAGTGCGTCCCGCCCTCCTCCAACAGCGACAACGCGGCCTGGAGATGGCCCGCCGCGACGGCCGGACCGGTGTAGAGCAGGCCACGGGCCGCCGCGATCAGGGTCGTGGCGTGCTCCGGCCGCCGCGGGTCCGTGGCCCGGGCGACGTGATGGGCCCGCTCCGCGATCGGCGCCGCCCGCCGGGCCAGCTCGGTCTCGATGCGCTGGTGCAGATCGGTGCGGCGGCTGGGTTCGAGCCGGTCGTAGATGACGTCGGCGACCGCTCGGTGCCGTAGCGACAGCTGCGGCGCGGGCTCCGCCCGGCGGACGAGGTCCAGCCGGGTCAGCGCATCCAAGGCAGCCGTCGGATCCAGGCCGGCGACGGCGGCGAGCAGGTCCGGGTGGAACTGGCCGCCGAGGACCGCCGCGATCTGGACGACCGCCAGCTCAACGCGGCCGAGGCCGTCGAGCTCGCCGAGGATCGCGGTGCCGCCGTCGGCCGCCAGCATCTTGAGGTACTGCGGATTGCCCTCGGCCTCGCGGTGCAGCTCCTCCAGGTCCGGCCGGTCGCCGAGCAGCTCGCGCGCCTGCTCGACGGAGAGCGGGCCGAGCTGCCACACGTCCACCTGCGCACGGGACAGCGCTGCCGCGAGCGGCGGCGAGAGCTGCCGTTGCCGATAGGCCAACACACACAACAACGGTCGGGTGGCCGTCGCCGCCAACATCCGCTCCACGTCGGCGATCCGGTCGGCATCGAGGTCGTGCAGGTCGTCCAGCACCGCGAAAGCGGGTTCGGCGCCATATGGTTCGGCGTGGGCCGTGAGCACGGGGATTCCCAGACATCGGGCGTGCGCGGCGGCCGTCCGTAGCAGCGAGCTCTTGCCGATGCCGGGGTCGCCGACGATCACGATCGCCCGCCCTACACCTGCCTTCACGTCGTTGAGCGCCTTGGTGATCGCGGCGATCTCGACGTCCCGCCCGAGCAGCCGTTGGCTCTCGACCACCGGTCGGGGCGCGAGGTTCTGGACCGGTCGGGCCGAGCCTTCCGGCCCCGTGTTGCGGGTGACGACGGCGGCCAGCGCGGCGCGGGAGGACACGCCGGTCTTGCGGTAGATCCGGGCGATGTGGGACTCGATGGTCCGGGGGCTGAGCACGAGCTTGTCGGCGATCGACGGGCTGGTCAGGCCCTGCGAGACCAGTTCGGCGATCTGCCGTTCTCGGGCGGTCAGGACGACCAGTTCGTCGTCCGGCTCCGCCTGCGCGGCGAAGGCCGCCGCCCGGGTGCGCTCCGCCAGGCCCGTGAGCAGGTGTGCCCCGCCTGCCGTGGCTAGGCGTGCTCCCCGGTGCCACATCTCGGCCGCCCCGGCGCTGTTGCCCACGGCTCGCACGTGCTCGGCGGCGAGCAGGAGCGACTGCGCTTCGCGCAGCGTCGCCCGGGAGCGGGCGCTCTGCTCCGCCGCCGCGGTGAACATCCGGGCCGCTTCGGCCGAATCACCACGGCCGGTGGCAATGCGGCCGAGGCTGCGCAGCGCCGCGCCGAGCTGATTCGGCAGGCCGAGCCGCTCCGCTTCCTTGCGGGCACGCTCCGCCCACCGCACGCCGGCGTCCACATCGCCGACGGCGAGGGCGGCGCCGCTGAGCGCCTCCAGGCTGTTGGGGCGCGTCGAGGGTTGCAGCCGGCACAGGCCGTTTCCGCCGGCGCGCAACAGGATGTCCGACGCTCGGTGCGGCTCCCCGGCGTCGAGCGCGGCGTAGGCGAGCATGCACTGGGCCAGGATCGCCCACCAGCTGTCGTCGACGCCCGCGACGGCCACGGCCTCCTCGGCGACGGCCAGCGCGCTGCGAGAGGTCGGGCCGGCCTGGAGCCGTATCTGGGACTGGACCGCCAGCGTGAAGGCCAGCAGGTCGCCGCTGCCCAAGGCCCGCGCGAGCGGCTCAGCCTCCTCAGCCAGCTCCAGCGCGCTGGTGACGCGGCACGTGCTCAGGTGCAGGTACGCCTTCGCCGTCAAGAACTGCGGGACCAGGCAGGCCCGGCCCGCGCGCCGGGCGATCTCCAACCCGCGGTCCAAGTGGTTCTCGGCCGCGACGTAGTCCTCCAGGAACACCTCGGTCCAGCCAAGCGTGCACAGGGTCTCGCACAGCTCGGCCAGGTCGGTGTCGGTGAAGGTCTCGGCCAGCGCGGCCGCCGACGCGGCGCGGACGCGGGCCGTGGCGATGTCGCCCTCGTAGGCCTCACCAAGGGCGATCAGGGCCAGGGCCCGCATCTCGCCGATGCCGTCGCCGAGGGCGCGCGCGGAGGCCAGCACCTCGTTGATATCGGCCCGGACCTCGGGAAAGCGGGCCGCGGACAGGACACAGGAGCACAGCTCCAGCCCGATCAGCAGCGCGTGCGACGGCTCGGGGCCGCGGGCCAGCTCCCGGCGCAGCATCGCCTCGGCTTCCCAGTGCCGCCCGAGCTGCCGTTCCAGCAAGCCGCGCAGCGTGGCCGCGGCGGCGCGGACGTCGTCGTAGCGGTCCGGTGCCGGCATGTCCATCACCTGTTGGAGGAGATCCCGGCCTTCCGACAGGCCGCCGCTCACGCCGAGCGCGCGGGCCCTGAGCACCGTCAGCTGACGGCGTGTGGTGAGGTGCTCCGGGCCGTTCGGAAGCAGTCGCAGGACAACACCGAGCCAGCGGGCGGAGTCGGCCGGCGCGGTCGCGGCGCTCTGCTCGGCCGCCGTGACGAGCACGTCCGCCGCCTGAGGATCCCAGTGGGTCATCGACTGCTCGACGTGGTGCGCCTGATCGACGACCGTGGCGCCGGCGGCGGCGAGTTCGCCCGCGGCCCGGCGATGGAGGTCCTCCCGCTGCCACGGGTCGATGGCGTCGTGGACGAGATCCCGGATCAACGGATGGCGCAGCGCCGGCCGGCCGCCGAAGCCCGGCCGCAGCAGGTCGCAGCGCATCAGCTCGCGTAACGCCGTGACGACCGCCTTGGTGTCGGAGTCGGTGAGGCCGGCGATCATCGTCGGGGTGGCGTGGTCGCCGAGGACGGCGGCGGCCTCCAGGACCTGGCGCTCCACCGGACTCAACGGCGCCAACTCGTCGAGCAGCAGCGAACCCAGACAGGTCGGTTCGGGTGCGTCGCAGTGGGCCTGTCGCAGCGCGAGGAAGTACCGGGGATTGCCGCCGCTCGCTACGTACATCTGCATGGCCTGCGGCCGGGGAAGCTCGGCCGCCAGCCCGTCGACGCAGTCGCATTCGGACAGCGGACCCAGGTCGATCCGGTGCACGGCCCCCGTGTCCAGGCCCCGCGTGAGGGAAGCGGCGAGTTTGGGCGGGGTCTGCCGGTCCCGACGGGCGATGACCAGGAGCAGCGGCGACGGCACCGGGTGGCGCACAAGGTGGTCCACCAGCTCCAGCGACGCCGGATCCGCCCAGTGCAGGTCGTCCAGCACC
Source organism: Kutzneria sp. NPDC051319 (assembly GCF_040682195.1). Taxonomy (NCBI): domain Bacteria; kingdom Bacillati; phylum Actinomycetota; class Actinomycetes; order Pseudonocardiales; family Pseudonocardiaceae; genus Kutzneria; species Kutzneria sp. NPDC051319. The sequence goes on from NZ_JBFBAM010000028.1 coordinate 8,215, forward strand.
ACCACCAGCCGGTCCGGGCCGAGCTGTCCCAGCAGGCCGGCGGTGGCCCGGCACAGTCCGAATCGGTCACCTGCCGACGGCGTCTCGCCGACGCCCCGCACCTCCGCCGGCAGCTCCACCAGCGCCGGGAAACGCCCCATCAGCGTCGGGCTGAGGTCGGCGAAGGCGTCGGCGAACGGCCGGAACGCGCTGTCCTGCTCGTACGCGGTGGCCTGCCCGCTCAGCACGGTCAGCCCCTGCGCGCGGGCCTTGGCGGACAACCGCGTCAGCAGTCGCGTCTTGCCGATCCCGGCCTCACCGGTGACGTCGACGATCGCCGATCCGCCGTCCGCCAGCACCGCGTCCAGCCGGCCGCACTCGGCCGCGCGGCCCACGAACGGCGCCGCGCCGGCTCTGTCCGATCGGCCCCCAGTTGCCTCGACCACGGCCAGTTCCCTCCAGGCGCTCCCTCGGCAGGGCCCGAGCACATGCGCCGTCCCCCAGCACCATTGCCCGCCCCGCTTCCCCCATGCCGAAGCGTCAGAGTCTGGCACCTCCGCCCGGTCATGCGTCTTTTCTTAAGGGACACAACAGGTAAGGCCCATCGTGTTTCCGCTGGGCAACGGCCCGTGGACCGGCGTCAAGGGGAGTACGGGCATGAGGTGTGCCCGTACTCCCACGGCCTCACGCCCGCGATTGCGCGACGGGAACCGCGGTCGCGACGAGGGCCGCGGCCGTGTTGCCGGTGGACAGCAGCAGGACGAGCAGCACGGGAGCCCACACACCGATGGCCGCGTAATTGGGCACGACACCGATCAGTGTGAGCTGATGCCCATCACCAGCAGCGACACGACCAAGGTGGCCCGACGGCCGATGTGGTCCCCGAAGTGGCCGAAGATCAGGCCGCCGAGGGTGGGGTGCCAGCCAGTGTGGCGGCCGCGGCGGTGGACGCGCGGTGCGGGGAATCGCTTCGCATGGGGACCTCTCGTCCGAGATCTGGCGACGCCCGGGAACGTGGGCGGCGTACCGTGCGGCTCTCACGTGGTGAGCCCCGCTCTAGAATCGGCCCATGCGCGCTCGATGCCTTGTCGCCGCCACGATGCTCGCGGTGGGCGTGGCCGTCGGCGCCTGTGGTTCGGACGTCCCGACCGGACCCACGGCGACGTCGCAGGCGCCCCGGCCCGGCGGCGGCCTGACTGCGGACCAGCGGCGTCGGGCCGACCAGCTGATCAGCATCTTCGAGAACGGCACGCCGACGGTCCAGTACGGATACGCCGAGGACCTGCACGACGGTCGTGGTGTCACCGCCGGCCGGGCCGGCTACACGACCAACGACGGCGACGCCCTGCGCGTGATCCAGGCGTACACCGACCTGGCCCCGGGCAACGGACTCGCCCGCTTCGCGCCGGCGCTGCGGCAGCTGGCCGACACGGGCGGCGGTGACCTGCCCGAGGCCGACTACATCGCCGCGTGGAAGCAGGCCGCCGACGACCCGGCCTTCCGGAGGGCCCAGGACGATCAGGTCGAGCAGAACTACTTCACGCCGGCCATGGCCGCGGCCGACCGGCTCGGCCTGACCACGCCGCTGGCCCGGGCCGAGTTGTACGACGCCGCGATCCAGCACGGACACGGCGCCGATCCGGACGGCCTGCCGGCGCTGATCGACCGTGCGACCGCCCGCGCCGGCAAGGCGGACGAGGCGGCGTGGCTGACCGCCTTTCTCGACGTGCGCGCCGACGACCTGCGCAACCCGGCCAACGCTGACACCAAAGAGGAATGGTCCAAGTCGACGGACCGGGTCGAGTGTTTCCGGCGCATCGCCGCGACCGGTGACTACACCCTGGCGGGGCCGCTGACCGTGACCGCGTACGGCGCGGCCTACACGCTGGCCTGACCGCCGAAGCCGAGTGATCATCGTCTCGGCGTCGCTGAACGGGTTGCGCCGCCCCAGGAAACGGGCGCTGAACAACAGTCGAACCCCGTGGCGGTCACGGCCCCGACAGCCGACATAGCGGCCATTGCGGATCTTCGAATTCACAGAAGCGGTGAGGACCTGTCAAATTCGGCCGGTTGGCGTTCGAGGCGAAACGTGTTTACCTGCGAAGGTATTCGATGGTCACACCCTGGAGGTTTTGTGCGCCACCGCTGGACGAAACGCGTCACCCTGCCCCTGACCGCACTGGCGATGATGTTCGGCCTGGCCCTGGTGAGCACGCCCGCGGCCAACGCGACCGTGCACGGCTCCTGCTCCGTCTCGGGCTGCTCCGCCGCGTCGTCGGCCGACTCGACCTGGCAGTCCCTCGGTTATCCGAGCAAGCGCGGCTGGGTGAACTGGCCCAACGGCCAGTGCAGCTACGCGGGCGGCACGTACTACAACGACGACAACCAGCTGCCGGCCGGCGATTCCTTCCAGGAGTTCGACGTCTACCCGCGGGCCTGCGGCGCCCACCGGGACGCGGCCCGGATCGTGGTCGACATGGACAACGGCGAGGTGTGGTTCACGCCCGACCACTACAGCAACTTCTACCAGCTGTAGCCGAACGGACCCGTGCCGTCGCGATCTCGGCGGCACGGGTCCGTCCCGCCTCAGGAGTCACGGTCGGTTCTTCGAGTCACGCCGGCACGTGATCGACACGACGTAGTCTCGCGTCCATGTCGAAACTTCCGTGGGGAGCGGCGCTCGCACTGGTCGCCGCGCTGCTGCCGGGCACGGCCGCGGCGGCGACCACGCCGCACACCGTCATCGCCGAGCCGAGACCCGAGGTCGGCTCGCTGTCGGACGGCGCCGACCCCGGCAACCACCACTGCTCGGCGAGCATCGTCGCCAGCCCCAAGGGCAACGTCATCGTCACGGCCGCGCACTGCGTGGCCGGCAAGCACACCGTGTTCTTCACTCCCGGCTACCACGACGGGCAGGCCCCGTACGGCACCTGGCAGTCGGCGGCGATCCACATCGACCCGGGCTGGAACACCAGCCACGACATCGACGGCGCCGGATCGCCCTACGACTACGCGTTCGTCGTGCTGCAACCCCGCAACGGCAAGAACGTCGCCGACGTGACCGGGGCCGCGCTGACCCTGAAGACCGACGCCGCGCTGCCGTCGCCGCTCACCGTGGTCGGCTACCCGTCCACCGGGAACGCGAAGTACAAGGACAAGCCGTACCGCTGCGACAGCACCGTGAACCGCGACGGCGAGTACTGGGAAACCTTGCAGTGCACGGGAATTCCCGGCGGCTTCAGCGGCGGCCCCTGGATCGTCGGCGGCCACGACCTCATCGGCGTCATCGGCGGCAAGGGGCAGAACCTGCCCGACACCGATCCGCGCAACTACAGCGTCCGCTTCGACAGCCGGGTCAAGGCCTTGTACGACAAGGCCGTCGCCGCGCCCGTGCCGCCCGGCGACGGCAATCTCGGCTACCCGCTCGGCGACGGCCCGCTGTGGAAGCACGCGGACCTGATCACCAGCGGCGATTTCACCGGCGCCAACCAGCTCGACATGATCGTCAAGTGGAGCGACGGCGAGGTCACCCTGTACCACGGGGGAACGACCGCCGACCCGCAGAAGCCGTTCACCGGCGAGACCCAGCTGGCCGCGCCTGGCGGCATCTGGACCCACGCCAAGGGAATCGCCACCGTCAACCACGGTGTCGTCGTGACCTGGAGTGACGGCGAAGTCACCTACTACGGCTCCGTGTCCACCGGCGGCTTCGGCGGCGAGGTCCAACTCGCCGCGCCCAACGACCTCTGGCGTGACCACGCTTCCTACGTCGCCGGTCTCGGCGGTGACCTGGTCGTCGTCTGGAACGACGGCGAAACCACGCTGTACCAGGGAATCGCCGCCAACGGCATCCACTCCGAACGCCAGCTCGTCGCGCCGAACGGCACCTGGACGCATGCCCAGACCATCTCCGGTGGCAACTGGGTCGGCGGCGGCGCCCCGGACCTGCTCGTCCGCTGGAGCGACGGCGAGTTCACCATCTACGGTGACGTCGCCTCCGCCGGCCTCGGCCAGGAGCACCAGGTCGAGGCCCCGAACGAGCTCTGGACCCACGCCACCGTCACCGCCGGCCGCGGCAACGCCGTCCTGGTCCGCTGGAGCGACGGCGAAGTCAGCCTCTACCCGGACGTCGACGGCGCACTGCACCGAGAGATCCAGCTGGTGGCCCCCTGACCGTGAGCCGTGTTCACGGCCACCGGAGCGGCCGTGAACACGGCTTGTGGTCACAGGCTCGCGAGCGCGGCCCGGATGTCGGGCAGCGGCCCGATGTGGTGGGGGTCGGCGCCGGGCTGAGGGGCGCCGGTGTTCTCCACCAGGGTTCGCACCTGGGCCGGCGTGAGCGGCGGGCCGCTCTGCTTCACGACGCCCTGGATCGAGCCGATCGCGCCCACGACCATGGGGGACGCGCCGGAGGTGCCGTTGAAGTTGGACCAGTACATCTTGTTCGGATCGGTCTCGGTCGGGGTCATGTCGTGCTCGACCGGACCGGGGCTGCCCAGCGAGGTGATGCAGTTGGCCCAGCCCTGCACGTTCACCCGGCTGCCGTACGTGCTGAAGTCACGCGCGGTCCGGGGCGCGGGGTGCGGGTCGGTGGGCTTGCACTCGACGGTCCACGGCATGTTCGACGAGGGCTGACCGGCGCCGACGATGATGGCCCCCGAGTCCGGCCGGCTCATGGTGTCCACGGCGTCCGGGTCGTTGGGGTTGTCGAGGTCGTTGGAGCCGTTGCCGGCCGGCTCGACGACGGTGATGCCCGCCGCCACGGCCGTGACGACCTCGTCGTAGATCGGCCCCCAGTGCTCCCACGGGAAGTTGCCGCTGCCGCCGAGATAGGCGCCGAGCTCGACCTCGAACCAGATCACGTCGCCGGGCTGCGAGTGGGTGATCGCGAGGTCGACCGAGCCGCCCCAGTCCCAGCCGCTGACCAGCTGGAGCTTGGCCGCCGGCAGCAGGCCGTCGATGCCGATGCCGTTGTCGTCCTGGGCGCCGACGAAGCCGACCGCGCCGGTGCCGTGCGCGCCGGGCGGCTGGCACGGCGAGCCGGTGGTCACCTGGAGCCGCACCGGCGGCCCGGCCGGCGCGGGGCGATTGGACAGGTCCTCGTGGCAGGTGTTCCACAGGTTGGTGATGTTGAGCGCCTCCACCGGGCTGCTGCTGGCGGTGGTCGTGTTGATGCCCAGCTGACCGCTGGCGTTCGCGCCCCAGTTCCAGACGAAGCCCGACGGGTCGGCGGCGATCGTCTGCGTCGCGCCCATCGCGACCTGGACCCCGCTCGCCGACACGGCGACTGGCGTGAGCCGCTGAGTGGTCGTGCCGTCGCCGAGCTGTCCGTTGGAGTTGAGGCCCCAGGCCTTGACGGTCTGGTCGGTGCGGGCGACGACCGCCGACGAGCCGCCGGCCGCCACGACGGTCACCGACGTCAGGCCGGAGACGGTGGCCGGGGTGAAGCGGTTTGTGGTGTTGCCGCTGCCGAGCTGGCCGGCAGAGTTGCCGCCCCAGTCGGAGACCGCGCCGCTGGACAGCAACGCGTAGCTCGCGGTGGCGGCGGCCGCGACCTGCGTCGCACCGCTGACGCCCGAGACCGTCACCGCCGAGGTGCTGCTGGTCGTGGTGGACGGGTTCTTGCCCAGCTGGCCCACCGAGTTGGAGCCCCAGGCGACAACCGCGCCGCTGGCCTTGAGCGCGATCGCGTGGCTGGTGCCGGCGGCGATCGCCCCGGGCGCGGCGGACAGGCTGGTCGCGCTGTGCACGGTCACGGGGGTCAGCCGCTGCGTGGTGGTGCCGTCGCCGAGCTGGCCGGTGTTGTTCGCGCCCCACGCGCGGGCCGTGCCGTCGGAGAGCACCGCAACCGCGAAGTTGCTGCCCACCGCGATGCTCGTGACGGTGCTGAGGCCGCTGACCTGGACGGGAGCGGTGCTGTTGGTGGTCGTGCCGTTGCCCAGCTGGCCGTTGCCGTTCGCGCCCCAGGTCCAGACGGTGCCGTCGGTCTTGAGGGCCATCGAGAAGTTGCCGCCCGCCGCCACCGCCTTGACGTCGGTCAGGCCTTTCACGAGCGTGAACGTGCCGGCGTTGGTGGTGGTGCCGGTGCCGAGCTGGCCGCTGGAGTTCAGGCCCCAGGCCCGAACCGTGTCGTGGCCGCTGCCCTCGCGCCAGACCATCAGCGAGTGCGCGGTGCCCGAAGCGACCGAGCCGAAGGTGGTTTCGGCCTGGTCCTGGCCCCCGCCTTCCACATCGGTCACGGTGATGCCCTCGCCGCGGCCGCCGGGCAGGCCGTGCGCGTAGTCGGCGTCGATCCCGGAGGCGGTGGCCGAGCTCTGCCGGTAGACCTGCGTGTTCCGCAACGGATCCACCACGGTCGCGGCGTTCGGACGCGCCGCCGCGGGCGTCGGGTTGTCGACGGACTTCATCGTCGGGCGGGCGCCGGCGAACTCCACCGACGGCAACGCGTTCAGGTCGCCGAGCAGCGACTCGATGCCCTTCGGCACATCGATGGTGTACCAGGAGTTGAGATCAGGCAGCTGGCGGCCGGTCCGTGACTGCAACGTCGTGCGGCGCGCGTCCACGGCCTGCTCCGACTCGGCCATCGTGCGCCGCATGCGTGATCCCGGGTACCTGGCCAACACGGCCTGCAGTGCCGTGGTCTCGCCGGCGTCGGCCGCGACGGCCTTGCCCGAGCGCAGCCGGACGGTGGCCGCGCTGCGGAACTTCACGTCGATCTCGGTATGTGAGAAGCCGGCCGGCAGCGGGCCGTGCGTGCCGGGCTGGCCCTTCTCGACGCTGTGGTCGTAGACGCCGCTCGCGGCCGGCGCCGCGAAGGCCCCGGCCGGCATCGCCGCGGTGGCCGCGACCACTGCCGCCGTCAGGGCGCAGACCCCCAGTGATCTGCGTGAATAGCGCATCAAGAGTCCTTTGCTCGCGGGATGTTCCGACATCCGTGGTGAGCAAACGCTAGGCAGCGCAACACGATCGCCGACAAACCTTTGTGCTCAGGCGGAAAAGTGTTGACTCGGGCCGAGGTCACGGCATGGCGCGATCTTGCCCCGCCGGTGGCGCGCGTTTAGCATCCAGCGCGGGGACGGAACGGGGGGCTCGGTGTTACGTGTCTTCTTCACGCCGGAGGATTTGGCGCGCACCACGATCAGTCCGCCGCAGCCGATGTGGGAGACGGTGTTGAGCCTGCACCGGCTGCGGTTGCGCGACGACGCCATGGTCTACGACGAGTGGCGGCGCGACGCCGTGCGGGCCGTGCCGCCGGCGACCCGGATGCTCACCGATCTGGTGCCGCCGCGCGGCTACTACGCGGACTTCCTCACACCGGCGGCATCGTCGCTGGAAGAGGGCGTTTCCGCGATGCTGGGCGCCACGAAGGCTCGGCTGCGCACGGACGTGACCACCCTGGCCGAGGTCCGCCCGCTGCTGTCGTGGACGACGAGCCTGGGGGAGGGGCGACCGGACGCGTTGCGCCAGTTGGGCCATACGTTCGACCGCTACTTCGCGGACTGTCTTTCCTCCTACTGGCCCCAGGTCCGTGCGGCCGTGGAGCGTGACCTCGCACGGCAGCGGGAACTGTTGTCGCTGAACGGGATCGGCGCGCTGCTGGCCGACCTGCATCCGAGCGCCCGGTGGCGGTATCCGGTGCTGGAGGTCGACTATCCGGTCGAGCAGACGTTGCGCCTGCGCGGCCGGGGGTTGCGCCTGGTGCCGTCGTTCTTCTGTGCCGGCCGGCCCACGACCTTCCTCGCCGACGAGTTCGAGCCGGCGCTGGTGTACCCGATCCGGCATGAGGTCGGCTGGTCCCGCGCCGGAGACGCGCAGCGTTCGTTGGCGGCGCTGCTCGGACCCACCCGGGCTCGCGTGCTGGAGGCGATCGGCGAACGTCCGTGCAGCACAAGCGATCTGGCCCGACGGGCCATCACCACGCTGCCGACGGCCAGCCGCCAGACCTCGATCCTGCGCTCGGCCGGGCTGATCACCAGCATCCGTGACGGTCAGTCGGTCGTCCATTCCGTGACGCCGCAAGGACAGTCCCTGCTGGCCGAGTCGATCGGTCCTTAGTGGACGCAGGCCTTGCCGGCGGCATGAGGCCGAGGCCGCATGCCGCCGGCGTGGCGTCAGCCGGCCCAGGGCGCGGCGCGCTGCCAGCTGGTGTCGTCGGCCCAGCCGGAAGCCGCGTCGCCGACCCGTGGGCCGCCGTCCGCGCCGATGTAGACGTTGCCCGCGTACTGCCGCAGGTAGTGGTCCTCGTAGGCGTAGGCCTGCCAGGAGATGCCCTGGCCGTTGTGCCCGGTCGTGGCGCAGAACGTGGCGTCCTCGGCGAACAGCCCGGACTTGTCGTTCTGGTTGAGCACCACCTGGAAGTTGTAGTGCCGCAGGTACTGGCCGGGGAAGTTGACTGATTCGAAGGAGTAGCAGGAATCGTCGGCGAGCCCCGGCTCCACGGTGAAGGTGGCGTCCTGGAGGTCGGTGGCGGGGCTGCCGGCCGTGATGGGCGAGGTCTTGGCGACGAAGTTCTGGTGGCGCAGGTAATCGCCGGTGTTCGCCTGCCACGAGGAGCGGCCCAGCGGCACGGACACGTCGCTGCGCCACCACGGCTCGCCGACGGTGAAGCTGCTGTCAGCGGGGTGGTCGCGGCCGCTGAGGGTCAGCTTGCCGTTGCGGTAGCTGAGGAATCGGCCCGGATCGTCGTACGAGCGCCACGACACCCCGATGCCGCTGTTGCCCTCGACCGCGCAGAAGGTCGCGGCGCGCTTGTCTGCGCCGAGGGTGATCCGATCGCCCCGGTGGCTCAGGTACTGGCCGGGATTCGCCCGCGACTCCAGGGAGTAGCAGGAAGGGGCGGCCAGGCCCGGCCGCAGCAGGAAGGTGGCGTCGAGCTTGGCGGCGTCCGGCGACGAAGCGGTGACGGCGCTCGCCGCGCCGACACCGTCGGTCACGGCGACCGACCGGTCGGTGGCGCCGGGTGTGGTGACGTGCAGCGACAGGCCGCGGTTCACGTTCAGCACCGGCGTCATCGGCGCGCTGGTGTCGACCTTCAGCGCTACCACGGAGTTCGCCGGGAAGGTGTAGTCGAAGGAGTTCGACGCCCGGAACGCCGTGGTCGTCGGCGCGACGGTGTTCGGCGCGGCGAGCGTGTTGCGGGCGTTCGGGTCGCCGGTCAACACGGTCGCGGTCCCGTTCGGACGGACGAACCTGGTGCCGTTGAGGGCGATCCGGCTGGCGACGGGGGAGTTGGTGGCATTGGCCACCGTCACGTAGACGGTGCCGGCGGCGGTCCTCGTGACGGCCTCGTTCAGGCCGGCGGCCGCCCCGGCCAGTGCCGAGGACACGACGTAGTCACCGGTGTTGTTGCCGAAGATGTGCTGCACCCAGTACGACGGCGAGCCGAACGAGGAGCCGGCGTCGAAGGCGATCTCGTTGGTGGGCCACTGGAAGTCGTTGACGTCGGCCAGCGCGGGCGCGTAGGAGGCGCCGATCACCACGTCGGCGTTGCGCACCAGCCCGGTCATGAAGCCGGCCTCGCTGACCGCGCCGGCCAGCGTCCCGGTGGGATTGTCCTTGGTTCCGTTGGTGGTGGCGTACTCGCCGACCAGGTGCTTCGGGCCGTTGCGGGACGTGCCGTCGTAGTTGTGGGCGGCGTCGGTGAAGAACGAGGTGTCGCCGCTGTAGTAGTGGTCGTCGATCACGTCGACCTGCCGGCTGGTGACCGACGTGGTCGCCACCAGCTGGAGCGTGGGGTAGGCGGCCTTGATGGCATCGTGGAACAGGGGGAAGCGGTAGGTGTTGTAGCTGCCGGTGCCGTCGAAGAAGTCCTCGTTGCCGATCTCCACGTAGTGCAGGTCGTATGGCGCGGGATGGCCGTCGGCGGCGCGTTGCGCGCCCCACTGGGTGTTGGTGCCGCCGATGGCGTACTGGATCTCGTCGAGCGCGTCCTGCACGTACGGCGCCAGCTGGCTCTGCGGGACCACCGTGTGGTCGAGCGTGTAGCCGGCGAAGACGGCCAGCAGCGGCTGCGCGCCGGTCTGCTCGGCCATGTCGAGATACCCCTTGAGCCCGACCTGGTCGGTCGACCAGTAGCCCCACGCGTCGTCCTGGTGGCCGGGCCGGTTCTCGATCGGGCCGACGGTCTTCTTCCAGTCGAAGTACGTGGACAGGGTGTTGCCCTCAAGGTAGTTCCCACCGGGCACGCGGAAGAACCCCGGCTTGCGCGCGGCGAACTTGGCCATCAGGTCCTTGCGCAGGCCGGTGTCGTGGTAGGTCGGCGGCTGGCACGTCACGACGTCGAAGTACAGCGAGGAGCCCGCGCCGACGCCGTCCGCCGCGATGACGAACCGGTTGGCCGTCGACACGGGGGTGTCGCGGCCGGTGGTCATGGTGACGCTGTACTTCGTCCACTTCGCGCCGACCGAGCGGACCGTGGCCTTGGCGTAGACGGTCCCGGTCGTGCTTTCCAGGTCGACGGTCACGCCGCCGTGAAAGGCGGCGTCGGCCTTGGCGAAGAACGTGGCGGTGTACTTGGTCGACGGCGCCAGGCCGATGCCGTAGAAGCCGTCGTTGGCCACGCCGACCCGCTGGCCGCGGGCGTTGTCCGCGATGGACAACTTGAGCGAGTTGCCGTTGGCGGCGTTGAGCGGCTGCGTGGTGTCCAGCGAGACCGTGCCGGCCCCGCCGCCGGCCGTGACGGCCGACCAGTGCGCGATGCCGTTCTCCTTCATGGTGCTGTTGCGCACCACGTTCGCGCTCAGACCGCCCTCGACGGAGTGGTTGATGTCCTCGACGATCTCGCCGAACTGGGTTTTGTTCACGCTGCTGGTCGTGCGGCTCACGTCGGCGGTCAGTGCGACGCCCGGATCGGCGGCCGTGGCCGTGCCGGCGCCCGCCAGTCCCGTCGCCGCCAATGTTAGCGCTAACATGAACGCCGTTGAACGTGGTCTGCGCACAAAGGTCTCCCAGGGGTGGCAAAAGGTCAGTGGTCACGACGGTCCGCCCCGATGGGTGTGACCGCCGACACGCGCCAGTCGGCACCGTAGGACCAGGTCCGGGTCTCGGCAACGGTCGCGCGGCCCTTTGTTGCCGAGCCGTTACCGGCTCGGCGCGTCCGGCCGCCGCTTTCGAACCCGTTGCCGGTCAGCGGTTGACCAGATGCCTGTTATCGCTAACACTGTGCACCTCAACCGGCGGCGTTAACGGCAGATGACGGGGAGCTGACACGGGTGGCACGGACGTCCTCGACCGAAGGCGGTCGCAAGGCCCCGAGCGCACAGGGCGTTCGGCAGGCGAGCCTGACCGACGTGGCCGAGCTCGCCGGGGTGTCGCACATGACGGTGTCCCGGGTGATCAACGGGACCGGACCGGTGCGGCCCGAGACCAGGGCCCGGGTGGAGGCAGCCGTCCGAGAACTCGACTACCGGCCCAACTCCGCGGCGCGCACGCTGGCCACCGGCAAGTCGGAGACGCTCGGCGTGGTCGCGCTGGACTCGACCCTGTACGGGCCGGCCAGCACGCTGTACGGCATCGAGCACGCGGCCCGCGAGGCCGGTTACGCGATCACGATCTCCAGCGTCAGCCGGCCCCAGCGACAGTCCATTTCGGACGCTGTCGAGTACCTGCGCCGGCAGGCCGTCGAGGGCATCCTGGTGATCGCCCCGCACGAGGCGGCCGGGCAGGCGCTGGAGTTCACGCCGCGCGACGTGCCGCTGGTGGCAGTCGGGGCCGCGGAATCCGCCCCGGTCCCCGTTGTCTCCGTCGATCAGCGTGACGGGGCGCGGCGGGCCACCAAGCACCTTCTGGCGCTGGGCCACCGCACGGTGTGGCACGTGGCCGGGCCGGCGGACTGGCTGGAGGCGCGCGCCCGGGAGCAGGGCTGGTCGGAGACGTTGGAGGCGCACGACATCGAGGCGCCGATGGTGGTGCGCGGCGACTGGAGTCCGCGCTCGGGCTACGAGGCGGGACGCACGCTGCTCACCGCGGGCCGACCGACCGCCGTTTTCGTGGCCAACGACCAGATGGCGCTGGGCATGCTGCGGGCGTTCGCCGAGGCGGGCGTGACGGCGCCGCGGGACGTGCACGTGGTCGGCTTCGACGACGTGCCGGAGTCCGCCTACTACAGCCCGCCGCTGACCACGGTCCGGCAGGACTTCATCGAGGTCGGCCGGCAGGCGTTCGAGCTGTTGATGTCCCGGCTGCGGAACGAGGAGACCGGAACCAGGCACCTGATCACCCCGGAGCTGATCGTGCGCGAGAGCACCGGGCCCCGATAGCGGGCGGGCGCGGCCGGATCGCGGCCGTCGGCCACCCTCTTTGTTAGCGCTAACAGATCGATCAACGGTGATTGAGGAGTGAACGTGGTGCGTACCAGAGTGGCGTTGCTCGTGGCCGGCGTGCTCGGCCTGAGCATGGTGACCGGCTGCGGCGGCGGCTCGACCGCGGCCGGCGGCGGTGGCGGTGCGGTGACGCTGGGCTTCGCCCAGGTCGGCGCGGAGAGCGGCTGGCGGACGGCCAACACCAAGTCCATCCAGGACTCGGCCAAGGACGCCGGCATCACGCTGAAGTTCTCCGACGCGCAGCAGAAGCAGGCCAACCAGATCCAGGCCATCCGGTCCTACATCCAGCAGCACGTCGGCGTGATCGCGTTCTCGCCGGTGGTGGAGACCGGCTGGGACACGGTGCTCAAGGAGGCCAAGACCGCCGGCATCCCGGTGATCCTCACCGACCGCGCGATCGACTCCACCGACACCACGCTGTACAAGAGCTTCCTCGGCTCGGACTTCGTCAACGAGGGCAAGGAGGCCGGCGACTGGGTGGCCAAGGAGTACGGCTCGGCCACCGGCCCGGTGAACATCGCCGTGCTGGAGGGCACCACCGGCTCGGCGCCGGCCAACGACCGGTCCAAGGGCTTCAACGACGTGATCAAGGCCGACCCGAAGTTCAAGGTCGTCGCCTCCCAGGACGGCGACTTCACCCGGGCCCAGGGCAAGCAGGTGATGGAGTCGTTCCTGAAGTCGCAGAGCAAGATCGACGTGCTGTTCGCGCAGAACGACGACATGGGCCTCGGCGCGCTGGACGCCATCAAGGCCGCCGGCCTCACCCCGGGCAAGGACATCAAGATCGTCACGGTGGACGGCACCCATGACGGCCTGCAGGCGCTGGCCGACGGCAAGTTCAACTACGTCGTCGAGTGCAACCCGCTGCTCGGCCCGCAGCTGATGGACCTGGTCAAGAAGGTCGCCGCCGGGCAGAGCGTGCCGAACCGGATCCTGACCAAGGAGACCGCGTTCGACCAGGCCGCCGCCAAGGCCGCGCTGCCCAGCCGCCAGTACTGAGCCCCCTCCCGCGTCCGCCTCCCGCGAGAACGGCCATGTGATGGAACAACCCCGAGAGATCGTCCGGATGACCGGCATCAGCAAGCGGTTCCCCGGTGTCACCGCCCTGGACGACGTCGACTTCCGCCTGTTCCCCGGCGAGGTGCACGCCCTGATGGGCGAGAACGGCGCCGGCAAGTCGACCCTGATCAAGGTGCTGACCGGGGTCGAGGGAGTGGACGCGGGCTCGATCGAGCTGGCCGGGACGGCGGTCGCCTTCGGCGGCCCCGACCAGGCCCAGAACGCCGGCGTCAGCACGGTCTACCAGGAGGTGAACCTGTGCCCGAACCTGTCGGTCGCGGAGAACATCCTGCTGGGCCGCGAACCCCGCCGGTTCGGCCGCATCCGCTGGTCCCGGACACGGGCGCGGGCCGAGGAACTGCTGGCCCGGCTCGACCTGCATCTCGACGTCTCGGTCGAGCTGGGCACGCTGTCGATCGCCGTGCAGCAGATGGTGGCGATCGCCCGGGCGCTGGACGTGGATGCCCGCGTGCTGGTGCTGGACGAGCCGACCTCCAGCCTCGACGCGCGCGAGGTGGAGCGGCTGATGACCGTGCTGCGGGCGCTGCGGGCGGACGGCATGGCGATCCTGTTCGTGTCCCACTTCATCGACCAGGTGTTCGCCATCGCCGACCGGATGACCGTGCTGCGCAACGGAAAGCTCGTCGGCGAGCACCTGACCTCGGAGATCACCCCGGTCGAGCTGGTGACCGAGATGATCGGCAAGGAGCTGGCGGCGCTGGACGAGGCGCCGCGGCAGTCCGAAGTGGACGGCCCGGTGCTGCTGGCCACCGACGGGCTGGCCCGGGCCGGCGGCATCGAGCCGTTCTCGTTGACGATCCGGCGCGGCGAGGTGACCGGCCTGGCCGGTCTGCTCGGATCCGGCCGGACCGAGCTGGCCCGGCTGCTGTTCGGCGCCGACCACGCGGACGCCGGCAGCGTGGACATCGACGGCGAGCGGGTGCAGCTGCGGTCGCCGCGGGCCGCGATGAGCCACGACATCGCCTTCTGCTCGGAGAACCGCAAGACCGAGGGCCTGATCGCCGACCTCACCATCCGCGAGAACATCGCGCTGGCGATGCAGGCCGGCCGGGGCTGGCTGCGGCCGATCTCCCGACGGCGTCAGCTGGAGCTGGCGGCCCGGTACATCGAGGCCCTCGACATCCGCCCGGCCGATCCCGAGGCCGTGGTGGGCACGCTGTCCGGCGGCAACCAGCAGAAGGTCCTGCTGGCCCGCTGGCTGGCCACCAAGCCGCGGCTGCTGATCCTGGACGAGCCCACCCGCGGCATCGACATCGGCGCCAAGGCCGAGATCCAGCGGCTGGTGGCCACCCTGTCCGAGGACGGCACGGCGGTGCTGTTCGTGTCGGCCGAACTCGAGGAAGTGCTGCGGTTGAGCCATCACGTGGTGGTCCTGCGGGACCGCCGGGTCGTCGCCCAGCTGCCCAACCAGGGCCTGACGTCCGAACACATCATGGCGACCATCGCGGACGGAGGCCGGTCATGACCGGGCATCGCCTCTTCTGGCCCTCGGCGGCGCTGATCGCGCTGCTGCTGGGCAACCTCGTGGTCTCGCCGCGGTTCTTCGCCGTCGAGATCCGCGACGGCCACCTGTACGGAAACCTCGTCGACATCCTGCGCAACGGCTCGCCGCTGATCCTGATCGCGGTGGGCATGACCCTGGTGATCGCGACCCGGGGCATCGACCTGTCCGTGGGCGCGGTCGTCGCGGTCAGCGGCGCGGTCGCCTGCGTGCAGCTGGGCGGCGCCAACGTGGTCGTCTCGGTGGCCCTCGCGCTCGGGCTGTGCCTCGTGCTGGGCGCCTGGAACGGCTGGCTGGTCGCGGGTCTGAAGATCCAGCCGATCGTGGCGACACTGATCCTCATGGTGGCCGGCCGAGGGCTGGCGCAGCTGATCACCGGGGGCCAGATCGTCACCGTGACGAACGGGCCGTTCCTGGCCATCGCCGGCGGCTACCTGCTGACCCTGCCGCTGTCCTTCCTGATCGCGATGGCGGTCTACGCGCTGACCTCGCTGATCGTGCGGCGGTCCGCGCTGGGCATGGTGCTGGAGTCGGTCGGCGGCAACCCGGAGGCGAGCCGCCTGTCGGGGCTGCGCTCCGGCCGGCTGATCTGGCTCTGCTACGTGTTCAGCGGTTTGTGCGCGGGCGTCGCCGGGCTGATCATCAGCTCCAATGTGACCGGGGCCGACGGCAACAACGCCGGGCTGTGGATCGAGCTGGACGCGATCCTGGCGGTCGTGATCGGCGGCACGCAGCTGACCGGCGGCCGGTTCTCGTTGGGCGGCACGGTGATCGGCGCGCTGCTCATCCAGACGCTGACGACGACCGTGTACGCGCTGGGCATTCCGTCCCAGGAAACGTTGCTGTTCAAGGCGGTCGTGGTCACGGTGGTGTGCCTGGTGCAGTCGCCGGCCTTCCGGGCCAAGCTGGCCGGACGCCGACGACGCCCCCGACCCACGGCCGTGCAGACCCGATCCGACCAGGTGGAGGTGGCGTCATGACCGCGGTGTCCGTGCGCCTGCGGGCCTACCGGCCGCAGCGGCGTCATCTGCCGGTGCTGGCCGCCCTGGCGCTGCTGGTCGGCGCGTACGGCTTCGGCGCCGTCCGGTATCCGGCCTTCGGTTCCGGCCAGGTCGTCCTGGACATCTTCATCGACCACGCCTTCCTGCTGGTGGTCGCGGTCGGGGCGACGTTCGTGATCCTCACCGGCGGCATCGACCTTTCCGTCGGCTCGGTGGCGGCACTGTCCACAATGGCCTCGGCCGACCTGTTGCAGCACAAGGGATGGCCGGCCTACGCGGTGCCGCCGACCGTGCTGGCGCTGGGCGCGCTGCTCGGCTTCCTGATGGGGCTGGTGATCCACTACTTCGAGATCCAGCCGTTCATCGTGACGCTGGCCGGCATGTTCCTGGCCCGGGGCCTGTGCTACACGATCAGCACCGAGTCCGTCACGATCACCGACGACACGTACACCACCATGGCCCAGACGCCGATCGCGCTCGGCGCCGGCCTGCACGTGTCGCCGAGCGTGGTGATCGCGCTGGTCGTGGTGGCGATCGCCGGGTACGTCCTGCACTTCACCCGCTTCGGCCGCACCGTGCACGCCGTCGGCGGCGGCGAGCGGTCGGCGCTGCTCATGGGTCTGAAGGTGGCCCGCACCAAGGTCGCCGTCTACACGATCAGCGGCCTGTGCTCGGCGCTCGGCGGCGTGCTGATGGCCTTCTACACGCTGTCGGCCGATCCGCTCGGCGGCGTGGGCATGGAGCTGGACGCCATCGCGGCGGTGGTCATCGGCGGCACGATCCTCACCGGCGGCTCCGGCTACGTGCTGGGAACCGTGCTGGGGGTGCTGGTGCTCGGCATCATCCAGACCCTGATCACCTTCGACGGCACGCTCAGCTCGTGGTGGACCCGGATCGTGATCGGCGTGCTGTTGTTCGTGTTCATCGCGCTCCAGCGGCTGCTCGCCCGCACCCGCTGACCAGCCGACCTGAGGGAGGAAACAACGCTGTGGCCGGAATGTTAGCGCTAACGGAACCGCTTGTGGTCGGCGTGGACTTCGGCACGCTGTCCGGCCGGGCCGTGGTCGTGCGCGTGCGGGACGGCGCCGAGCTCGGCAGCGCGGTCTTCGAGTACCCGCACGCCGTCATCGAGCAGACGCTGCACGGGCGGCCACTGCCGCCGGACTGGGCGTTGCAGGTGCCGTCCGACTACGTCGACGTGCTGCGTGACGCGGTGCCGAACGCACTCCGGGCCGCCGGCGTGTCCGGCGACAACGTGATCGGCATCGGCACCGACTTCACCGCCTGCACCATGATTCCGGTGACGGAGGACGGAACTCCGCTGTGCGAGTTGGCCGAGTTCCGGACCGAGCCGCACGCCTACGTCAAGCTGTGGAAGCACCACGCCGCGCAGGGCCAGGCCGACCGCATCACGGACCTGGCCCGCAGCCGCGGCGAGAAGTGGCTGCCCCGCTACGGCGGCCTGATCTCCTCGGAGTGGGAATTCGCCAAGGGCCTGCAGATACTGGAGGAGGCCCCCGAGGTCTACGCCGCGATGGCGCGGTTCGTCGAGGCCGCCGACTGGATCGTCTGGCAGCTCACCGGAAACTACGTCCGCAACGCCTGCACCGCCGGTTACAAGGGAATCCACCAGGACGGCGCCTACCCGAGCGCCGACTACCTGCGCGAGCTCAACCCCGGCTTCGAACGCTTCGTCACCGACAAGCTGGCGCATCCGCTGGGGCAGTTGGGCGACGTGGCCGGCCGGCTCACGGCACAGGCCGCCGCGTGGACCGGGCTGCCGCCGGGCATCGCGGTCGCTGTCGGCAATGTCGACGCCCACGTGACCGCGCCCGCCGCGCAGGCCGTGGAGCCCGGGCAGCTGGTGGCGATCATGGGCACCTCCACCTGCCACGTGATGAACGGCGCCGAACTGCGTGCGGTGCCCGGCATGTGCGGAGTCGTCGAGGGCGGCATCGTGCCCGGTCTGTGGGGCTACGAGGCCGGGCAGAGCGGCGTCGGCGACATCTTCGGCTGGTTCGTCGAGCACGGCGTTCCGCCGGCCTACCACGACAAGGCCCGTGAGCTCGGCCTCTCCGTGCACCAACTGCTCACGGGTCTGGCCGCCCAGCAGGAGGTCGGCGAGCACGGGCTGGTGGCGCTCGACTGGCACAGCGGCAACCGCTCGGTGCTGGTCGACCACGAGCTGTCCGGCCTGATCGTCGGGCAGACGCTCGCGACCCGCGCCGAGGACACCTACCGCGCGCTGCTGGAGGCGACCGCCTTCGGCACCCGGGTCATCGTCGACGCGTTCATCGACGCCCAGGTGCCGGTGACGGAGTTCGTCGTGGCGGGCGGCCTGCTCCGCAACCCGCTGCTGATGCAGATCTACGCCGACGTGCTGGACATGCCGCTGTCGGTGATCGCGTCGGAGAACGGGCCCGCGCTGGGGTCGGCGATCCACGCCGCCGTCGCCGCCGGGGCGTACCCGGACATCCGCGCGGCCGCCGCCGCCATGGGCTCGGTCGAGCGCGACGTGTACCGGCCGATCCCGGAGAACGTGCCCGCCTACGAGGAGCTCTTCGCCGAGTACCTGACCCTGCACGACCACTTCGGCCGTGGGGCCAACGAGGTCATGCGCCGGCTCAGGCGTCGCCGGCGGGACGCCAGGAAAGGACGAGACCAGTGACGTCTGCCCGCGCCGATGTGCGCGAGACCATCGCCCGTCTGCGCCGCACGGTCGCCGAACTGCACGGCGAGCTCACCCGCAACGGCCTGGTCAGCTGGACCGCCGGCAACGTGTCCGCGCGTGTGCCCGACCGGGACCTCATGGTGATCAAGCCGTCCGGGGTGTCCTACGACGAGCTCGGCGAGCACACGATGGTCGTCACCGACCTGTCGGGCGAGCTGGTCGAGGGGGACCTGGCGCCGTCCTCGGACACCGCGGCGCACGCCTACGTCTACCGGCACATGCCGGAAGTCGGCGGGGTGGTGCACACGCACTCCACGTACGCCACGGCATGGGCGGCGCGGGGCGTGCCGATTCCCTGCGTGCTCACGATGATCGCCGACGAGTTCGGCGGCGACATCCCGGTCGGCCCGTTCGCGCTGATCGGCGACGACTCCATCGGCCGGGGCATCGTGGACACGCTGCGGGCCAGCCGTTCGCCGGCGGTGCTCATGCGCAACCACGGGCCGTTCACCGTCGGCAAGGACGCCCGCGCGGCGGTCAAGGCCGCGGTGCTGGTCGAGGACGTGGCCCGGACCGTCCACATCGCACACCAGCTCGGCGATGTCCTCGCGCTGGACCGCGAGGACATCGACCGCCTGCACCACCGCTACCAGAACGTCTACGGACAGCGTTGACCTCACAGGAGATTCCAGCCATGAGCGCCAGCAAGCCGAAGCTGTGGTTCCTCACCGGCAGCCAGCACCTGTACGGCGAGGACACGCTGCGCCAGGTCGCCGCCCAGTCCGAGCAGGTGCAGCAGCTGCTCACCGCGTCCGGCCGCATCCCGGCGGAGATCGTCGGCCAGCCGGTGCTCACCGACGCGGCCGCCATCCGCCGGGTCATGCTGGCGGCCAACGGGGACCCGGACTGCGTCGGCGTGATCGCGTGGATGCACACCTTCTCCCCGGCCAAGATGTGGATCACCGGGCTCGACGCGCTGCGCAAGCCGTTGCTGCACCTGCACACGCAGCTGCACCGGTCGCTGCCGTGGGCGAGCATCGACATGGACTTCATGAACCTCAACCAGGCCGCGCACGGCGACCGGGAGTTCGGCTTCGTGCAGACCAGGCTCGGTGTGGCCCGCAAGACCGTGGCCGGGCACGCCTCCGACGCCCGGCTGCTCGGCCGGGTCGAGGACTGGACCCGTGCGGCGATCGGCCTGGCCCGGATGAGGACGTTGCGGCTGGCCCGGTTCGGCGACAACATGCGCGACGTCGCCGTGACCGAGGGCGACAAGGTGGAGGCCGAGCTGCGCTTCGGCGTCTCGGTCAACACCTACGGCGTCAACGACCTGGTGTCCTCCGTGGACGCGGCGGCGGACAACGCCGTGGACGAGGTGGTGGCCGATTACGTTGCCTCCTATGCGCTGCGTCCCGAATTGGCGCCGGGCGGCGACCGGCACGAGTCCCTGCGGTACGCCGCCAAGATCGAGGTCGGGCTGCGGCAGTTCCTGACCGAGGGCGGCTTCGGCGCCTTCACCACCAACTTCGAGGACCTCGGCGGGCTGCGCCAGCTGCCGGGCATCGCCGTGCAGCGCCTGATGGCCGACGGCTACGGCTTCGGCGGCGAGGGCGACTGGAAGACCGCGACGCTGCTGGCCGCGGTCAAGGCGATGGGCCGGGGGACCGGGCTCGGCTCGTCCTTCATGGAGGACTACACGTACCACTTCGGGCCGGGGGAGCCGAAGATCCTCGGCGCGCACATGCTGGAGGTCTGCCCGAGCATCGCCGCCGCGCGGCCGTCCTGCGAGATCCACCCGCTGGGCATCGGCGGCCGGGAGGATCCCGTGCGGCTGGTGTTCGACGCGGCGACCGGCCCGGCCGTGGTGATCGGCCTCGTCGACCTGGGCGACCGCTTTCGGTTCGTGGCCAACGAGGTCGAGGTGGTGCCGCCCGACGAGCCGCTGCCGAGCCTGCCGGTGGCCCGCGCGGTGTGGCGGCCCTCGCCCTCGCTCGCGGAGTCCGCCGAGTCCTGGCTGACGGCCGGCGGCCCGCACCACACGGTGCTCACGCAGGCCGTCGGCGCGGAGGCGCTGCGGGACTTCGCGCACATGCTCAACACCGAACTGCTGGTGATCGACAAGAACACCGACGGCGCCGACTTCGGCGACCGCATCCGCTGGAACCAGGCCTACTACCGGCTGGCCCAGGGATTCTGACCGCTCGCACACTGACAGGAGTGCTCATGAAGTTCGCACGTTGGGCGACGGCCGGCGTCGCCCTCTCCCTCGGCGCCGCACTGACCGCGTGCGGCTCGGCGGTCAAGACCGTCGACCAGGCCCCGGCCGCCGGGTCCAATGCCGGCGCGCTGGTCGGCGTGACCATGCCGACCAAGTCCTCCGAGCGCTGGATCCACGACGGCGACAACATCCGCAGCTCGCTGGAGAAGCTGGGCTACAAGGTCGACCTCCAGTACGCCGAGAACGACATCCCGACCCAGGCCAACCAGATCGAGAACCAGATCACCAAGGGCGCCAAGGCGTTGATCGTCGCCTCGATCGACGGCACCGCCCTGACCACGCAGCTGCAGGACGCCGCCGACCGGCACATCCCGGTCATCGCCTACGACCGCCTGATCCGCAACACGTCCACTGTGGACTACTACGCCACCTTCGACAACTTCAAGGTCGGCGTCGAGCAGGCCACCTCGCTGCTGACCGGCCTGAAGGTCAAGAAGGCCGACGGCTCGGACGACCCGAGCGTCAAGGGCCCGCTTGACATCGAGCTGTTCGCCGGCTCCCCGGACGACAACAACGCCACCTTCTTCTTCAACGGCGCGATGTCCGTGCTCAAGCCGTACCTGGACAAGGGCACGCTGGTGGTCCGCAGCGGCCAGACCGACTTCGCCACCTGTGCGATCCTGCGCTGGGATCCGGCCACCGCGCAGAAGCGCATGGAGGACCTGCTCACCAAGACCTACAACGGCGGCGCGAAGGTGGCCGGCGTGCTCTCGCCCTACGACGGGCTGTCCATCGGCATCCTGTCCGCGTTGAAGAGCAACGGCTACGGCACCGCGGGCCAGCCCTACCCGGTCGTCACCGGCCAGGACGCCGAGGTCGCGTCGGTGAAGTCCATCGTCGCCGGCGAGCAGTACTCCACCGTCTTCAAGGACACCCGGCAGCTGGCCAAGACCGCGGTGGACATGGCGCAGGCGGTGCTGACCGGGGCCAAGCCGCAGGTCAACAACACCAAGGATTACGACAACGGCAAGAAGGTCGTGCCGTCGTTCCTGCTCCAGCCGGTGATCGTGACCAAGGACAACTTCCAGAAGGAGCTGGTGGACTCCGGCTACTACACCGCGGGCGAGCTGAAGTAGCGGCCATGACCGAGTTCATCCTGACCATGGCCGGGATCGGCAAGTCGTTCCCGGGCGTGCGCGCGCTGGCCGACGTGAGCCTGTCCGTGCGCCACGGGGAGATCCACGCGATCTGCGGTGAGAACGGCGCCGGCAAGTCCACCCTGATGAAGGTCCTGTCCGGCGTGTACCCGCACGGCTCGTACGACGGCGAGATCACCTTCGACGGGCAGCGCTGCGAGTTCGGCGGGATCCGCGACAGCGAGCGCCGCGGCATCGTGATCATCCACCAGGAGCTGGCGCTGTGCCCGCAACTGTCGGTCGCGGAGAACATCTTCCTCGGCAACGAGCAGACGTCCGGCGGGCTGATCGACTGGAACCGCACCAACCAGCGGGCCGGCGAGCTGCTGGACCGGGTGGGGCTGCGGGAGTCGGCGGTGACGCCGGTCGGCGAGCTGGGCGTCGGCAAGCAGCAGCTGGTGGAGATCGCCAAGGCACTGTCCAAAAAGGTCAGACTGCTGATCCTGGACGAGCCGACGGCAGCGCTGGGCGCCGACGACTCCGCGCACCTGCTGGATCTGCTGCGTGGCCTGCGCGCGGACGGGGTGACCTCGGTGATCGTCTCGCACAAGCTCAACGAGATCATGGCGATCGCGGATTCGATCACCGTCCTGCGCGACGGCCGGACCATCGAGACGCTGGACGTGGCCGCCGACGCCGTGACCGAGGACCGGATCATCGCCGGCATGGTCGGCCGGGACCTGGAGCACCGTTTCCCGCCCCACGAGCCGAAGATCGGCGCGGAGGCGCTGCGTATCGAGGACTGGACGGTGCACAGCCCGTCCCGGCCCGACCACGCGGTGGTGGACCGGGCCAATCTCGTGTTGCGGCGCGGGGAGATCGTGGGCCTGGCCGGGCTGATGGGCGCCGGCCGCACGGAGCTGGCCATGAGCGTGTTCGGCCGGTCCTACGGCCGGGACATCTCCGGCCGCCTGGTCAAGGACGGCCGGCCGATCGAGGTCCGCTCGGTGCGGGAGGCGATCGCCAACGGCATCGCCTACGTGACGGAGGACCGCAAGCGCTACGGGCTCAACCTCATCGAGGACGTCAAGCGCAACATCTCCGCGGTGGGCCTGTCCCGGCTGGCCCGCCGCGGCTGGGTCAACGAGAACGAGGAACACCGGGTCGCCGGCCGGTTCCGCGCCAGCATGAACATCAAGGTGCCCACCGTGAACACCGTGACGGGCACCCTGTCCGGCGGCAACCAGCAGAAGGTCGTGCTGTCCAAGTGGATCTTCACGGATCCGGACGTGCTGATCCTCGACGAGCCGACCCGCGGCATCGACGTCGGCGCCAAGTACGAGATCTACTCGATCATCAACCGGCTGGCCGACGAGGGCAAGGCCGTGCTGGTCATCTCCTCGGAGCTGCCCGAGCTGCTCGGCCTGTGCGACCGGATCTACACGCTGGCCGCCGGCCGGATCACCGGCGAGGTGAGCCGGGAGCAGGCCACCCAGGAGCGGCTGATGCGGCACATGACCAGGAACCAGGAGCAGAACCCATGAGCGGCACCGCGTCCCCGGCCACCGAGCAGATCTCCGGCACGCTGCCGCGGCCCCGCGAGCCGCGCCGGTTCTCGTTCAACCCGAGGCAGAGCGGCATCTACGTGGCGTTCGCGCTGATCGTCGTGCTGTTCTCGGTGCTGACCGGCGGCACGATGCTGCAGCCGGAGAACATCTCCAACATCATCGTGCAGAACTCGTACGTGCTGATCCTGGCCATCGGCATGATCCTGATCATCATCGCCGGCCACATCGATCTGTCCGCGGGCTCGGTGGTCGCCGTGACCGGCGCGGTGTCGGCGGTGCTGATGGTCAACCTGGACATCCCGTGGTTGCCGGCGCTGCTGATCACGCTGGTGGTCGGTGGGCTGATCGGCGCGTGGCAGGGCTACTGGGTCGCGTACTTCGGCATCCCGGCGTTCATCGTGACGCTGGCCGGCATGCTGGTCTTCCGTGCGCTGACCCTGACCGTGCTGGGAAACCAGGGCATCGGCCCGTTCCCGGACCCGATCCGCACGCTGTCCAACGGCTTCACCGACGGCTACCTGGGCAACATCGGCCTCGGTCCGCTGGGCGGGGCCGACCTGGTGAGTCTGCTGGTGGGCGTGCTGGTCGTGGCCGGGATCGCGGTGTCGCAGTGGCGGGCCCGCCGGGGGCGGCTCCAGTACCTGCAAGCGGTCGATCCGCTGCCGGTGTTCCTGCTCAAGACCGGTGGCGCCGGTGTGGTGGTCCTCGCCGTTGTCGTGCAGTTGGCGCGGTTCAAGAACATTCCCTGGGTGCTGGTGCTGCTGGCCGCGCTCGTGCTGTTCTACTCGGCGCTGACCACGCGCGCGGTGTTCGGCCGCCGTATCTACGCCATCGGCGGCAACCTCCAGGCCGCGACGCTGTCCGGCGTCAAGGTCAAGTCCGTGGTGTTCTGGATCTTCGTCAACATGGGCGTGCTGTCCGCGCTGGCCGGCGTGATCTTCGCCGGCCGGCTCAACCAGGCCGGTCCGACCGCGGGCACTTCGTTCGAGCTGGACGCCATCGCCGCCGCCTTCATCGGCGGCGCCGCCGTCCAGGGCGGTGTGGGCAAGGTGGTCGGCGCGATCACCGGCGGCCTGATCATGGCTGTCATCAACAACGGCATGTCGCTGATCGGCGCGCCGAGCGAGCAGGTGATGCTGGTGAAAGGCCTGGTGCTGCTCGCCGCGGTGGCCTACGACATCTGGACCAAACGCCGCGGCGCCGCGGCCCGCTGAGAGACGGAGCCGGGACCGGCCTTCGCCGGCCGGCCCCGGCTTTCTGTCAGCGCCTAACCCTGGTACCCCGAGCAGACGATGCGGATGGTGTCGATCCGGTCGTCCCGCGCGGTGTAGTAGGCCTGCTGCTCGACCATGCGGTCGGCGTCGGCGCTGCGCACGTGGAACCGGTAGCCGACCTCGTGGCAGTCGCCGACCTGGCCTGTGTTGACCGCGCGCAGCTCGATGTCGCCCTGGTGGGTGCCGAACCAGGGGCCGAGGATGATCTTGTCGACCACCTCGTCGGCGTCGGTGGACGTCCAGTGCCGCCCCGGGGTGAGCGCCTCGAACGCCACGGAGTCGGCCAGCACGGCGCGCAGGGCGCCGGCGTCGCGCGCGGCGATGGCCCGCGCGAACAGTTCGCCTTGAGTGGTCATGGCGATGGTTCCTTTCGGTAGCCGAACGAGGAACGCCGAGGTGCGTCTCCTCCAGTTGGTTTTCCGTCGGCTACGAGACTCGCTCGTTCCCGGGGCCGGGCGCATGGGGCGCTCGCCCCATCTTCGGCGGGCGTCAGGCCGGGAAGGCGCCGGTGAGGCCGTGTTCCAGCGCGAAGAGGCCGGGTCAGCCGGCCGGACAAGCCGGGGCGGTCGCGAGCTCGTGGGCGACGGCGGCGATGTTGACGTCCATCAGGGTCGGCAGTGAGGCGACGTTCGGGTAGTTCGGGTACCGGTTGTCGATCTCGGCCTTCACGGACACCAACTCCTCGGGCGTGACCGTCGCGCCGCCGGGGGAGTCGGCCGTGGCCGCCGGCGCCACGAAGGCCCGGAAGTCGCGGATGTACTGAGCCTGCTTGGCAATCAGGCTCGGCGACCCCGGTGCGCCGTGCCCCGGATACAGCGTCCGGGCGTACGGGAAACGGGCTCGCAGCCGGTCGAGGTCCGCCAGCCAGCCGCAGCTGTGCTCTTCCAGCAGCGCCGGGGTCATGTGGTTCGACACGACGTCGCCGGGGAAGAGCTTGTGGCTCAACGGTTCGTAGAACGCGGTCGCGGCATCGGTCTCGCCGGGGCCGAACTCGGCGGTCTCCAGCCGCAGGCCGCCGATGGTGATCGGCTGGTTCGGCGTGATCACGTGGTCCGGCACGGTCATCACGGCGGGGTAGTCGGCCCCGTCGATCTGCCGGGTCAGCGCGTAGAAGCCCTTCGAGTCGGTCCGGATCTCCGTGCTGGTCGCGGCCGTCGCGTACATCGGCGCGTTCGGGAATGCCTTGTGCAGCACGCCGAGCCCGCCGACGTGGTCGGGGTGCGCGTGCGTGATGACGATCCCCGCCACGGGACGGCCGGTGGCGCGCAGTTCTTTGACGATCTTGCACGCCTCGGACAGCGTGCGGCCCGAGTCGATCACGATGAGACCGAGCGGCGCGGAGATCCACTGCACGGTGACCGAACCGGGATTCGGCGACGCGTCCCGGCCCACGTCGAACGGCCGGGCCGAAGCGGGAGTGGCGGTCAGCAGCAGGAGAACGAGCGCGAGGATCAGCTTTTTCACTGGAACCGCCCCGCATTGGCGACGGCCCAGTCCGCGAACGTGCGCGGCGGGCGGGCGGTGACCTCGGTGACCGTCGGGTAAACCGTTGCCTCGTCGAGGATTCCGTCGGAGTAGAAGCCGAAGAACGCGTCGACGTACTCGGCCGGCATCTGGTGCAGCATCTCGGCCCGGGCCTCGTCGTCAGGCTGGGCCTCGTAGCGCAGGTCCCGTCCCAGGGCCTGGCCGAGGATGCGCACGCGATCGCCTGGCCGCAGCGCTTCCGGCCCTGTGACAGGGTATTCGCGGCCCTCGTGCTCGGCCGACACCAGCGCTTTTACCGCGACGGCCGCGATGTCGGCCGGGTCGATGACCGCCGACGGCACGTCCGACCACGGCGCGCGCACCACACCGGCCTTGATCTGCGCCGTCCACTGGAACGCGTTGGTCATGAACATGCGTGGCCGCACCATCGTCCACGCCAGCCCGGACGCCCGCAGCGCGTCCTCGGTCTCGATCATGTAGCGCGCGACGGCGTTGCCGCGGTCGCCGGTCTCGGCCGAGCCGCCGGACAGCAGCACGACCCGCCGCACCCCGGCCTTCTCCGCCTCGGCGAAGATGTCCGGCGAGTAGCCGCTGAGCAGGAACACCGCGCTGGCGCCGGTCAGTGCCGGGCCCAGCGTCGACGGCTCTGTCAGGTCGGCGGCCACCGCCGTGGCGCCGACAGGAACCCTTGCCTTCGCCGGATCCCGCGTCAGAGCGGTCACGGCTTCGCCCACTTCGACCAGTTGGCGAACTACTTCTCGGCCCACGTTGCCGGTCCCCCCGGCCACAACGATCATGCGGTCCATGCTAGCCCCGGGCATTCGGCGCGGATGGTCGTTCGCCGGATCGCCGACGTGCCCGGCCTGCTCCGCCGTGAGGACGTGGTCAGCTCAGGTTGTCGGCGACACGTTGTGGTTGATCCGGAACATGTTGGTCGGGTCGTAGGCCTTCTTGACGGCCACGAGCCGCGCGTAGCGTTCCGGGCCGTAGATCGCGGCGGCGTCGACGGCCTCCTCCGGGGCGAGGTTGTTGACCAGCCGCCGATCGCCCTGCCAGGGCGCCATGCCGTCGAGCAGGGCGCCGATGGACTGCTTGAGCCGGGGCTGCTCGTCCAACGGCCCGACCTCGACGCCCAGCAGGCTGTACGGCAGGCCCCTGGTCGCCACGGCGTTGGGCACCGCGGGCTCGCGATCCCACGCCCCGCCCAGGGCCCGCAGCTCGGCGATCCACATGGTGGTGTCGGAGCCGGGGCCGACGAGTTCGACCAGCTTGTCCTGCGCCTGCTCGGGGAATTCCCGCAGCATGATGCCCCGTTCGTAATAGGGCAGCGGCTCGGTCGGCTCGTCGTGGATGGATGCGACTTCGCTGTACGGCATGTCGCGCACGGTGTCCATGATTGTCGGCGCTATCGCCCGCAGCTGTGCGATCGACTGCTCGCCGTCCTCGGCCGGGCCGCTGAAAGCGAATCGCACCGTCACGGCGAACACGCCACGCAGCGGCTCGGGCAGTTCGGGCAACGGCGGCAATCGCAATGCGGCGAACGACGAGACCATGGTTTCCGGCGTGTCCGGGAGCCAGGCGGTCCAGGCGCGCAGCACGTCGGCCATTCGATCGCCGGCGAAATAGAGGCCGCCGCCGTAGATGCGGGGCACCGGGAACAGATCGAATTCGAGCGCGGTCACCACGCCGAAGTTGCCCTTGCCGCCCCGCAGCGCCCAGAACAGCTCGGGTTCGGACGTGGCGTGGACGTGGCGCAGCTCGCCGTCCGCGGTCACCACCTCCAGCGAGCGCACGTGGTCGGCGGCGTAGCCGTGGGCGCGGCCGAGGGTCGGGCTGAGGCCGCCGCCCAAGGTGTAGCCGGAGACCCCGACCGTGGGATTCGAGCCGTTCAACGGGGCCAGGCCGTCCTTGGCCGCCGCCGCGACGACCTCGCCCCACAGCGCCCCGGCGCCGACGCGAGCCGTGTGGCCGACCGGGTCGATGACCACGGCGTTCATCCGGTGGGTCGCGATCACGACGGCGCCCCGGGCCGTGCCGACCATCTGGTGGCCGGTGGTCTTCACCAGCACCGGCCGGTGCCGGGCCGCGGCGAATGCGACCGCCGCTTGGACGTCCGCGGCGTTTTCCGCGACCACGATCACCGCCGGCGTCAGCTCGTGATTCAGATTGAAGACGGCCCGCTCATTGTCATATCTCTCGTCGCCCGGCAGCACAACCAGACCCGCCACAACGGCGGCGAGTGAAGCGGCATCATCGGGCGACACAGATGAATCGTCGAATGTCACACCTCCCAGGCAACGTGACCGACGGCTGTCCCGCAAGGCGAGTCGGCAGGTCGGGCAGCCGCCATTGCCGGGGGAGATGTGAACGAAGTGAGTCAACCTCTTATCGGGACATGAATTCGCCGGATGGAGACATGATCAGCGCTGTTGGAGGAACCAGCGGGCCAGCTCGGTGCGGGTGCTCAGGCCGGTCTTGGCGAGAATTCGCCGGACGTGGCTTTCCACGGTGCGTTCGGACAGCACAAGCAGGTCCGCGATGGCCCGGTTGGTGAGCGCCTGAGCGACCAGATCGGTGATCTGCTGCTCCCGGGGCGTCAGCGGGTTCTCGGCGTTGGCCCCGGCCGAGGCCAGGAATGCGTCCGCGGCCCGCGTCAGGCCGGGCATGTCCAGCCGCCGCGCGTCGGCTGCGGCGGTGCGGGCCAGCTCGGCGGCCCGGCGGCGATCGCCGGTCAGCTCCAGCGCGCGGGCCAGTCCCAGGCGACCTAGCGCGACATATGGCGCCGCGCCGAGCTGGGCGTCGATCCGTAACCCCGCCTCGAAATGCCGCACTGCGGCGGCCGGCTCGTCGCAGCCGAGGTCCAGCTCGCCCAGCATGCGGGCGGCGGAACCCTCGTACGACACGGTTCCCGCTCCCATCACGTCCGACTCGTCGCACAGCCCGGACAGCACCTCGCGGACCGCCCGGCACCCGGCCTGGTCGCCGAATTCGACGGCCAGACCGGGCAGATAGGCCAGCGCCGCGGAGGCCAGACCCCGACTCAGGGTGGAGACGGCATGAACGAGCGGCCCGGCCAGCGCCAGCGCCTCGTCCCGCCGACCGGCCAACAGCACTGCGGACGCGAGAGCGGCCTGCGCGACCGGCGGATAGGACCGCATCTCCGGCAGGTGGTCCGCCCAACCGGGGGCAAGATCGGTGGGGTCGCCGCGCAGCAGCGCGAGGCCGATCGACTGGGCGAGCTCGGTGAACTGCACGGACCTGTCGGCCCAGTCCGCGGCGACGTCGGCGGCCTGGACGCGCAGCCGGCGGTTGGCGGCGAAATCCCCGTACAGCGCGGCCAGCGATGCCTGACGGCGCAACACATGCCACCGCACCAGGGGCAGTCCGGTCCGGTCGGCCAGCGCCGACATCGCGCCGACCTCGCGGGCCACGCCCGCCGGGTCCGCCCGGTGCACGGCGGCGTCCGAAAGCCAGATGTGGGCCCACAACCGGGCCATCGGCCGACCGGCCGGCTCGGCCAGCTCGATGGCCCGCCGCCCGAGCGCGACCATCTCCTCGTTGAACCGCGGCCGCCACTCGACTCCGGCCCGGGCCCTGATCGCGTCCAGCTCGGCGTTCGGGTCGCCGCTGGCCATCGCCAGCTCCAGCGCGCCGCGCGATCGGCGGGACGCCTCGTCGTTCTCCTCGAGTTCGAAGAGCACGCACGCCAGCTGGGCCTCCACCCTGGCCCGCAGCGCGGCCGGCGCGTCGGCGCCGAGCAGGCGGAGCGCGCGGCGGCACAGGTCCTCAAGCCGGCGATTGACCTCGGGATGCCCGACGCCCTGGACGATGATCGCGGCGCGGCCCACCACCTCGCCACGGCCGGTCCGCTCGCCGTCTTCCGCGGCCTGCTCGCAGGTCTCGGCGCTCTGTCCGATGTGGCCGGCGAGGTACTGCACCCTGGCCAGGTCGAGCAGCAGTTCGGCCCGGTCCGGCGCGCCGGCGTCGAGTGCCAGGCGCACATAGGACGCCGACTGCTCGTAGGCGCCGGCCGCCCGCGCCGCCTCCGCAGCGCGGATCGCCCACGGGATCGCGTTGCCGGGTTCGCCCGCGCGATGCCAGTGCTCGGCCACCGCCCCGGCCCGCTCGTCGCGGCCGACCGCCAAGGGTTCCAGCAGCTCCGCGGCCGCCCGGTGCAGCGACGCCCGCCGTGACGGCGACAGCGAGGCGTACGCCGCGTCGCGGACCAGCACGTGGGCGAACCGAACCCGGTCACCGGGCGCGATTTCCACCAAACCGGCCGGCACGGCGGGGAGGAAGCGTTCGAGCGCGGCGCTCGGCGAGTCGACCCCGATCAGCCGCGCCACCACGTCAGGTTCCGTGTCGGGCCCGAGCACCGTCAGCGCCTCGACCGCCGCTGCGGCTTCGCCGCCGGAGGCCTGCATCGCCGCCGTCACGAGATGCCGCAGCGCGGGCGCCGTCCCGGCGGCGTCCTCCCAGGCCGTCCCACTGCGCAGCGTGTCCGCTGCCGCCCGGGCCAGAGTCCTGAGATAGAGCGGATTGCCGCCCGACAACTCGGCCGCGCGCCGCACCACGGCCGTGTCGGTGCCGTCGACGGCGGTCGACAACAGCAGGGCGGACTCGCTCGGCGACAGCGGGCCGAGGCCGACCACCTCGGCCGCACGGTGCGTGCACAGGGCGGCCCCGTCCCGGTGCACGCCGACGACCAGCAACGGGAGCCGGCGGACCTCGGCGGCGACGCGGTCCAGCAGGCGCAGCGTCGCCCGGTCGGCCCACTGGAGATCGTCAAGCACGACCAACAACCCCGACCCGGCACAGGCCTGCTCACCGAGCGCGTCGAGCACGGCGGTGTCGGCGGCGAAGATCGCCGCCGTCGACTCCTCGGCCGAGCTGTACTCGCGCTGGGCAGTCCCGGCGATGAGAGCGGCTACGGCGGCGCGTGGCGCGGGCAGTTCCCGTAGCGCCCGGGCCCATGGCCACAGCGCCGGCATCCCCGCATCGGCGACGGCCGCGCCCCACCCGACCGGCATGCCGCCGGCGCCGGCTACCAGCTCCTCGACCAGGCGGGTCTTGCCGATCCCGGCCGGCCCGCTCACCAGCACCAGGTGGCCCGACCCGGCACGGGCGTCGGCCAGCTGGCGGCGCAGCAGGCCCAGCTCGGCCCGGCGCCCGACGAGCGAGTCCGTCGAGGTCACGGGGGCAGTATCACCGATGCAGTACCGGCTTGCGTGCCAGCACTGATGTGCGTGGCGACCCGCCGCGGGAGTGTCGTCGCCATGAACCTGAGCACTGAGGTTGAGCGACTCTTCACCCCGGCCCGACGGCCCGGGCGAGTCGGGGCCGAGGTCGAGCTGATCCCGGTGACCGACACCGCCTCGCCCCGTCCGGTCGACCCTCGCGTGCTGGCCGCCGGATTCGACCCGGCCTTCGTGGCCACGGCCGTGCCGAGCTTCGAGCCGGGCGGCCAGCTGGAGCTCAGCCCGGCCCCACGGCCGAGCGTCGACGCCCTGGTCGGAGACCTGCGCGCGATGCTGCGTCGGGCCACCGAGCTCGCGTCCGCCCGTGGCATCCGGCTGGAGACCGTGGGCGTCAACTCGTACCACGGCAGCGCAGAAGTCCCGCTGCGTGCGCCATCGCCGCGCTACCTCGCGATGCAGGAGGCGTTCGACGAAATCGGCCCGGCCGGCCGTCGGATGATGCGGCTCACCGCCTCCCTCCAGATCGCAGTGGACCTGCTGCCCGGGCTGGCCGGACGGGAGCAGTGGCTGGTGGCCACCCTCGCCGGACCGCCCCTCGCCGCCGCCTTCGACACCTCCGACGGCGAGCGCACCCGTATCTGGCAGGGCGTGGACCTGCGCCGCACCGGCTACGACGGCCGGCACTTCGACATCGCCGACCCGGTCGGGGCGTATCAGGCGTTCGCGACGGCGGCGCCTCGGCTGCCGATCCCGGAGACCGCCGACCCCGGCTACCACCTGTCGACTCTGTTCCCGCCGGTGCGGCCGCGCGGCGGCTACCTCGAGATCCGCTACCTGGACGCCCAACCGCTGTGGCGGGTCGGCGACGCGATCGCCACCGTCACGACGCTGCTGTGCGACACGCGGGCCCGGCGCGCGGCGCTCGACCTGCTGGTGCCCCGGGCCGCTGATCAGGATCGGGCCTGGAGCGAGGCCGCGGCCGGCCACTCGCCGGAGAGCAGGGAGCTCCTGTCGATCGCCGGCTCGACGCTGGCCGTCGGGGGCGTGTCATGAAGATCGTGTTCGTCGCCGACCCGCTCGAGTCGTTGGATCCGTCGATCGACACCACGGTCGGCCTGATGCACGCGGCGCAGGACCGCGGCGCGGAGGTCTGGATCACCGAGGCCCGGCGGCTGGAGGTGGTGAACGGCCGGCCCCGCGCCCTTGCCCGCCAGGTCCGGCTCGCGCCGTCGAAGCCGGTGTCCGGCCACCGCTGGTCGGTGCCGGACGCGTGGTTCGAGGCGGGCGCGCCGAAGCACCTCCGGCTGGACGACGCGGACGCGGTGTTCATCCGCACAGAGCCGCCGGTCGACGAGACCTACACGAATGCCTTGCTGGTCTTGGACCTTGTCGACCCGAGGCGCACGGCGATGGTCAACGACCCGCGCGGCATCCGGGTGTGTAGCGAGCACGTCATGCCACTGAGCTTCCCCGACCTCATCCCGCCGACCGCGCTCACCGCCGATCCGGCCACCATCCGCGGCTTCCTGACCGAGCACGGGGACGCCGTCGTCAAACCGGTCGACGGCTTCGCCGGCCGCGGTGTGCTGCGGCTGAGCCGGCACGACCCGAACCTCGCCTCGCTGCTGGAGATTTCCACCGACAACGGCGCCCGCGCGGTGCTCGTCCAGCGCTACCTGCGCGAGGTCGGGGCCGGCAACAAGCGGGTCTTCGTGGTCGGCGGCGAGCCGGTCGGGGCGGTCCACCGCTACCCGGCGGCCGGCGACTTCCGGATCGGCAACCCGACCGTCGAGGCGCCGATCACCGTGCGGGACAAGGAAATCTGTGCGCGGCTGGCCCCGCACCTCGACCGCTACGGCATCCGCCTCGCCGGTCTCGACGTGATCGGGCCGTACCTCATCGAAGTCAACGTCACCAGCGTCGGCGCGCTGCGCAAGGCCGACGCCCTGCTCGGCTGGACGCTCTGCGCCGACCTGCTCGACAGCGTGCTCGCCACGCCCAACCGAAGGAGAAAGTCATGACCACCGCCATCATCTGCACCGCGATCCTCGCTGCACTGGTGTTCCTGCTCGGCTTCAACGTGTCCCGGCTCCGCGGCGTCACCGCCAAGGCCAACGGCTCGCAGATGCCGAGCGATCCGGCCAGCCCGCTGCTCATCGCGATCAGAGCCCACGGCAACGCGGCCGAGTACGTGCCGACGATGATCGTCCTGTTCCTGCTCGTCGGGCTGCACAGCCCGGCGTGGCTCGCCATCACGCTGATCGTCGGCGGCACGCTGTCCCGCCTGATCCACGCCTTCGGCATGCTGACCGCGCCGAGCCTCGCCGACCAGACCCCGTGGCGTCTCATCGGCGCCATGGGGACCTACGTCTTCGGGGTCGCGCTGGCCGTCGCAACAGCGTTCACGTTGTGATGACCGGGCATCCGGCCATCGCGGCCCTGAAGGCGCCGGGGCTGCGCCGGTACCTCGCCGGCCAGCTCCCGTCGGTCGCCTGCTCGTGGGCACAGGTCGTGGCGCTGTCGTGGGTGGTCGTCGAACGGGATCCGGAGGCCCTGGGCTGGCTGGTGGCATGGCAGTTCGCTCCCAGCCTGCTGCTCGGACCGTGGTTCGGCACGCTGGCCGACCGGCACGACCGCAAGCGCCTGTTGATCCTCGCCGAGACCGGCCTCGGCCTGGTCGCCCTCGGCTACACCCTCGCGGCCGGCGCCGGAGTCCTCGATCTGCCACTGATCTACCTCCTGGCCGCCGCATGGGGAGTGATCAACGCGCTGGACACCCCAGCCCGCCGCGCCCTGGTGCCGATGCTGGCGCCCGCCGAGGCAGCGGCCGGGGCGTCCGCGTTGAGCGGCACCGTGATGCTGGTCGGCATGACCGCCGGCTCGGCGCTCGGCGCGGTGTTGGTCACGACGGTCGGCGTGACGGCCACCTTCGCCGCCAACGCCGCGTCCTTCCTCGGCGACGCCTTGCTGCTGGCGACGATCCGGGTCGGTCCGTCACCACGGATCCGCCGGGCCGGCGGGCAGATCCGGGACGGGCTGCGTCACGTGTGGCGCACACCCGCACTGCGGGCGCCCCTGCTCGCCCTGGCCGTCGTCGCCACCCTCGGCTTCACCGTTCAGGTGTCGGTGCCGATCTTCGTCCGGGTCTCGTTGTCCGGCGGTCCCGCGCTCGTCGGCGCCGCCTTCACCGCCGTCACCGTGGGCAGCCTGGTCGGCGCACTCGTTGCCACCGCCCGCGGCGAACCCGGCCCGCACGCCCTCACCCGCGTGGCCGGCTTGATGGCCGCTGCCCTGGTCCTCACCGCCGCGTCTACTTCCGTGCCGATCGCGCTGGTCGGACTGGCCGGCGTCGGCCTCGCCTGGTCGTTGTTCATCGCCTTCGTGCTCGCCGTCCTGCAACGCTGCGAACCCGCCATGACCGGGCGTGTCATGTCGCTGTTCGCCGTTGTCCTGCTCGGCGGCACCGCCGCCGGCGCCCCGCTGACCGCCACCCTGATCGCCCTGACCGGCCCCCGCACCGCACTCGCCGTCAGCGCCGTCGCGACCGTTGGGGCCGTCCTGCTCGGTCTCGCACTCCGCCGACCCCGTCGCATGGCACTGTGGTGATCGTCAGCAGTTGTTCGACACCGTTGTTCGATCACGCCCCAGGAGGCACGTCCATGCCGTTCGTCCAGGTTTCCCTCGCCGCCGGCCGGACGCCGGAGCAGATCCGCGCCCTGATCAGCGAGGTCACCGCCGCCGTCGCCCGCGCCGTGGACGCGCCGGTCAGCAACGTCCGAGTCGTCGTCACCGAGGTGCAGCCGTCCCACTGGGCCGCCGGCGACGTGACGTTGGAGGAGCGGGCCAGGGGTTAGTTCGAGGTCGCTTCGTCCAGCAGACGAGGAGATTCGGCCCCGAAGTCGACCCAAGCGGGGTCCGCTCGACGTCAGGGCTGAACGGCGCGGGACGTTCCGCCCCGGCCGGCTGATGCGCGCTGCCGCTTCACCAGGTCCATTGTGGACGCTGTCGGCGTTGTTGATCCTCTGCGGCGTCAGGATTTCATTCGGGCACCCTGGCGATGTCCGGCTGCTCCGGGCCGTGCGGGATGTCGAAGGTGCCCTCGCCGGTGCGCAGCAGGCGCAGCACCACCCCGGCCGCGTACTCGGCGCTGTGCACGACCGCGCCCGGCCGGGGCGGCACACCGTCCTTGAAGATGCCGTCGCCGAACTCGGTCGCGGTCATCGACGGCAGCAGCAGCGACACCGCGATCCCGTCCGCCGCCAGCTCCTCCCGCAGCACCGAGCTGATCATGTTCACCGCCGCCTTGCTCGCCGCGTACGCCCCGATGCCGGTCGCGACCCGGCGGGTGGTGCCCGAGCTGACGTTCACGATCCGCCCGAAGCCCCGCTCCCGCATGGCCGGCAGCACGGCCTGGGTCACCTCGATCAGGCTGACCACGTTGAGGTCGAGCACCTTCCGGTACTCGGCGGCGTCCACGTCGGCGATCGGTCCCTGGAGGCCGACGCCCGCGTTGTTCACGAGGCCGTCGATCCTCCCGTGCCGCTCCAGCGCTGCCGCGACCAGATCGCGCACCTGTCCCGCCTCGGTTACGTCCGTGGCTACCGCCAGCGCCCCGCCGAGCTCCTCGCTCAACGCGGCCAGCCGATCCGCCCGCCGTGCCGCCAGCACCGGAAACGCCCCGGCGGCATGCAGCAGTCGCGCCGTGGACTCCCCGATCCCGGACGACGCACCCGTGACGATCACCGTTCGCCCGGCCAGCTCCATCAGTTCCGTCATGATCAACCTCTACCAGAATGTTCAGGTCCCGTCCTGGGCAGGCTGCTGGCAGGTGGCCGGCTCGGCGTCGGGCGTCCAGGGGCTCAGGCCGACCTTGCCGGTGTTGCCGAGGTCGATGGGCCCGTCGGCCTTGCGGGTCTGCCAGGGCTGACCCGTCGCGGGCGCGATGTCGAAGTAGGTGCCGCTGGTTGCTTCGACGGTCGCGTCGGTCACGGTGTTCTTCCACACCACGGCCGCGCCGGCCTGCTGGCCCGGCGCCAGGGTGAAGGTCGTCGGCGAGTGCTGCAGACTCGGCACCTGAGCCACCGAATCGGCGCCCTCGGCCACCGTGACGTCGATGGGCTTGCGGTCCTCGTCCAGCACCCGCAGCGCGGGGTAGCCGGTCACCGTCAACGGCGCGTTGCCGCAGTTGGCGAGGTGGATGGGCAGCGCCCGCAGTCCCGTCGCCGCATCGGTCCTGCCCAGGGAGATCAGCGGCCCGTGCGGCCGCTCCGCGGTGGTGGTCGTCGGCTGGGGCGTCGGCGCGGGGGCGGCGGAGCAGCCCACCATCAGGGTGCCGGTGCCGAGCAGGAGCAAGTGCCGGAGCTTCACACCAACAACTCTGCCATGCCTGGCGGAGTGGTCGGGTCCGAGCGATCGGTCACGCCACGAGCAGAACCACCTTGCCCGTGGTGCGGCGGGCGGTGAGATCGGCGAAGGCCCGACCGGCCTCGACGAGCGGGTAGCGGGAGGCGGTGAGGGGACGGAGGCGGCCCTGCGCGGTGAGTCCGAGCAGTTCGACGAGCGGCTCGCGGTAGCCGAACGGGAGGCCGAGGGCGGGACGGAGCCAGAAACCGGAGACGGAGAGGTTGCGCTCGGCGAGAGCTCCGGGGTCGATGGAGGGGCGGCCCTGGTGCGCGGCGTCGCCGTAGCTGACCAGGCGGCCGAACTGGGCCAGCGCGTCGAGTCCGGCGGTGATGGCGGGGCCGCCGTTGGCATCGAGGACGACATCGACGCCCTGGTCGCCGTTGGCCTGACGGATCCGGTCGGCGTAACCGCCGGGGGCGCTGTCGACGGTCGCGTCGGCGCCGAGATCGAGGGCCAGCCGGCGTTTGTCCGAAGTGGACGCGGCGGCGATGACCCGACCGGCGCCGAATTCCCGGGCCAGCTGAACGGCCAGGGAGCCGACGCCACCGGCGGCGGCATTGACGGCAACGGATTCGCCGTCACGCAGGCGGGCGGAGCCGCGAAGAAGGTGCCAGGCGGTGAGGCCCTGCACCAGCAGCGCGAGTGCCTGCTCATCGCTCACGCCGTCGGGCACCTCCACCGCGGAGTCGGCCGGAACCAGCGCCTGCTCGGCGAAACCACCGCCACCGAAGGACAGCCCGACCACGCGGCGGCCGTCCGCGGTATGGCCGACAACCTCGGAGCCGGGCACGAAAGGCAGCTCGACGGCGGGGGAGTAGGTGCCGGCTATCCTTGACACGTCGGCAAAGTTGACGCCGGCAGCGGTGACGGCGACCAGCAGCCGGCCCTCGGTGGGCACGGGGGCGTCGACCTCCGCCACCTTCAGTGCCTCCGGGCCGCCATGCCGCGTGACCTGAATTGCCC
The DNA here is from genome assembly GCF_040682195.1 of Kutzneria sp. NPDC051319. Taxonomy (NCBI): domain Bacteria; kingdom Bacillati; phylum Actinomycetota; class Actinomycetes; order Pseudonocardiales; family Pseudonocardiaceae; genus Kutzneria; species Kutzneria sp. NPDC051319. Next base: position 46,012 of record NZ_JBFBAM010000028.1, read on the forward strand.
GCATGTCAGCGTGTTCCCCGTTCCGGAGTCATCAGTTCGCGCGGCCGGACGCGTTGGGCGTGAGGACCGACGGCGCCGTCGCCGTCGATCTCGATGGCGAGATGCAGTCCGGGGTTCACCATGATCCGACCGTACGTCGCGCCGGAGTGCGTCGTCCGGGACGTCCACTGCGTGGGAAGGGGTGACCGCGCATTGACGGTTGACCGTGGTGGCCGTCCATGATGGCCCGGTGACACGTTCCGACGAAGCGTCGATCGCCCTTGCGCGGCAAGAAGAATCGGTGTCCGACAGATTTCCGTCGGACACCGATCTTCTCGCTGCGCGGCTGGTGCCGCTGCGGCGGCCCGGCCAGTGGGTGTCGGCCGCGGTGGTCGTCGTGCTGGTGGCCATGGTGGTGCACACGCTGTTCACCAACCCGCGCTTCCAATGGCCGATCGTCTGGCGGTACTTCACCACCGCCCCGATCATGAACGGCCTGGTGCTGACGCTGTGGCTGACGGCGGCGGTGATGATCTGCGGGTATCTGCTCGGTGTGGTGCTCGCGGTCATGCGACTGTCCCGCAACCCCGTGCTGCGCCTGGTGAGTTTCGGCTACGTGTGGCTGATCCGGTCGGTGCCGCCGTTGGTGCAGCTGCTGTTCTGGTACGAGCTCGCGTCGCTGTATCCCGAGCTCTCACTGGGGATTCCGTTCGGGCCGGCGTTCGTCACGGTGAAGACGGCGCACCTGTTCACCGGTGTGCTGGCCGCGTTCGTCGGCCTCACCCTGGACGTGGCGGCCTTCTCGTCGGAGATCATCCGTGGCGGCATCCTTTCTGTGGAGCACGGCCAGGTCGAGGCGGCGCAGGCACTCGGCCTGGGGCCGCTGCGGATCTTCCGCCGGGTGGTGCTGCCGCAGGCCATGCCGGCGATCGTGCCGGCGTCGGGCAACATGCTGATCTCCATGCTCAAGGCCACGTCCATCGTGAGCGTGATCGCCGTGCAGGACCTGCTGTACTCGGTGCAGCTGATCTACAACCAGAACTTCCTGATCATCCCGCTGCTGCTGGTGGCGACGATCTGGTACGTCCTGCTCACCACCGTGCTGTCGGTCGGGCAGTACTACGTCGAGCGGTTCTACGCGCGCGGCAGCCGCCGGGGCGGTTCGCGCGGCCTGTGGGCCGTCACGCGCTCGAACATCCCGCTGTTCCGGAACCTGGCCGGCATCTCATGACACCGCCGCTGGTGCGCATTCGCGGGCTGCGCAAGAGTTTCGGCTCGAACGTCGTGGTGGACGACGTCGAGCTGGACGTCCGCGAGGGCGAGGTGGCGGTGCTGCTCGGCCCGTCCGGCGCCGGCAAGAGCACGCTGCTGCGGTGCGTCAACCACCTGGAGAAGCCGGACGCCGGCTTCGTCGAGGTCGGCGGCGAGATCATCGGCTACCGCTACGCGCACCGACGCCTGCACGAGCTGCGGCCGTCGGCGATCACCCGGCAGCGGTCCCGGATCGGCATGGTGTTCCAGCAGTTCAACCTGTTCCCGCATCTGACCGTGCTGGACAACGTCGTCGAAGGTCCGCTGGCCGCCGGCCGACTGTCCAAAAAGGAGGCGACCGGCCGGGCCGAGGAGCTGTTGGCGCGGGTCGGGCTGGCCGGGCGCGCGCAGGCCTATCCACGGCAGCTGTCCGGCGGCCAGCAGCAGCGCGTCGCCATCGCGCGGGCGCTGGCCATGGAGCCGCGCCTGATGCTGTTCGACGAGCCGACCAGCGCGCTCGACCCGGAGCTGGTCGGCGAGGTCCTCGGCGTCATGAAGGACCTGGCGGCCAGCGGCATGACAATGCTTGTTGTCACGCATGAGATCGGCTTCGCCCGCGAGGTCGCCGACACCGTGGTGTTCCTCGACGGCGGCCGGATCGTCGAGTCGGGGCCGCCGGCCGAGGTCTTCGCCCATCCACGCCATGACCGGGCGCGGGTGTTCCTGTCCGCCGTGCTGTAGGAGAAGGGCTTCTTCGTGTTCAGATCGGGTGTTCTCGGGGTTTCGCTGGCGGCGCTCGCGGTGGTCCTGACGGCGTGTGGATCGGCCACCGCCGAAGATCCGGCCGCAGCGACCTCGCCGGTGACGTACCCGACGCAGGACGTCGTGTCGTCCCTGTCGGTGGATGCGGCCCTGCACGCCGAGCTGCCGCCGTCGACGACGTCCCTCACGCTGGGCACGACGTTGTCGCCCGGCACCGCCGGCCTGCCCCACGGCGGCACCGTGAACGGCAAGAACGTCGGCCTCGACGTGGACCTGCGTGACGCCGTGGCCAAGGTCCTCGGCATCACCTGGACCGTGCAGAACGGGACCTTCGAGACGATCATTCCCGGCGTGCAGAACGGCAAGTACGACGTGGGCCAGGACAACTTCGGCGTCACGGCCGCCCGCGAGAAGGTCGTCGACTTCGCCACCTACCTGTCCGACGGCCAGTCCTTCCTCGGCCCGGCCGACCGTGGCCCGGCCGGCGTCAAGACGCTCCAGGACCTGTGCGGCCTCACTGTCGCCACCAGCCCGGGCTCCACGTTCCAGCAGATCCTCACGAGTGGCGCCGACAAGTGCGCCGCGGCCGGCAAGAAGCCCTACTCCGTGCAGCTCTTCTCCGACACCGCGCCCATCTGGCTCGGCCTGGCCAACGGCAAGGTCGACGTCTACTTCGGACCGACGCTGAGCCTCAAGTACGACGAGACCCATGTGCCCGACACGAAGTTCCTCGGCCAGTTCAGCTCGACGCCCGTCGGCTTCGTGACCGGCAAGGGATCCCCGGTGGCCAAGGCGGTAAGCGATGCCGTCAACAAGCTGATCGCCACCGGCGACTACGCGAAGATCCTGGGCAAGTGGGGCGTGGACAGCTCCGGCATCACCCGGTCCGCGGTCAACCCGACGCCGACTTTGTGACCACTCCACCCTGCTCGCCGGCGGCTCGGAGGGCAAGGCTGTCGACGGAGAACCTGGGCGCCGACTCGGCGAAGATCCCGGTGGTCATGCGGGGATCCTCTCAGGCAAAGGTCGCCTCGCGGTATCGAAAGTCGCGGTGCCGTCGTCGGCGGTAGATGCGATCATGAAGCCATGAGCGCGGGGGAATGGCACAGCACCGAAGACGTCCTCGAGTTTCTGGCCCACACGGGCGATTTCCTGCGGTCGCGGCCGGCACTGCACAACACGCCGTTGACCTCGGTGGAGAAGCTCCGGCTCAGCGGCCGGCCCGGCCGCCTGGGCTGGCTGGTGCAGGACGGTGAGGTCCGAGCCGCCTACCTCCACGGACCCGTGACGCATCGCGTGAACCTCACCCCGCTGACACCCGACCAGGCCGACAGCGTGGCCGACCACCTGGCCGGCCGCGAGGTTGTCGCCGTGACCGCGGACCACGACACCTCGACGGCGTTTGCCGAGGCCTGGCAACGGAAAACCGGCGCGGCGGCGGAGCCGACCGTGCGGATTCGGCTGTACCGGCTCGGCACGCTCACCCCGCCCGATCCGTTCCCCGAAGGCCGCGGCCGGGTCCTGCAACCGGCCGACCACGAGGATCTCGTGCGCTGGTGCGGCGAGTTCCTCGACGCCGTAGCGGAAGCCCCGGCCCCCACCTGGGCGGAATCCCGCTTCGCCGACAAGACTTTCACCTTCTGGGAGACCCCGGACGGCACGCCGGTCTCCATCGCCGGCAACACGCCGATGGTCGCCGGCATGGTCCGCGTCGACCCCGTCTACACCCCGGCCCACCTGCGCGGTCGGGGCTACGCGGCCGCCGCCACGGTCGAGGTGAGCCGGGCCGCGCTGGCCGCAGGGGCGACAGACGTCGTCCTGTACGCGAATCCGTCCAACCCCACCAGCAATGCCCTCTATCAGCGGCTCGGCTACGTGCCGATCAGCGAGTTCACGGTGTACGCCTTCACTGCCCCGGAAATGCGTGCCACGGTGTGACGTTGTCGATGTAGACCACGGCGTCGTAGGACGCCTCGATGGGCTGGGCCGCGCCGCCGTTGATGACGTGCGTGAAGGACACCGGCGTGCTGCGCAGATCGGTGAGGTGCAGCGGAAGACCGAAGGTGGAGAGCACGCCGTCGAGGGTGTGGGGTTCGAACGGCCCCACCTTCTCGGTGAACTGCTCGACGTGGCCGGGCGGGCCGTCCAGCAGCGGGCGGTGCAGCTGAAGGGTTCCGCCGCCGAAGGCGGAGCCGATGACCACGAGGTCGGGGCCGAGGGCGGCGGCGAGGTTCTGGCCGAGCGTGGTCAGCTTGTCGTTGATGACCGGCGGCGCCCACAGCGGACTGCGCTGGATGTGCCCGTTGTGCGCGGTGACCACGACGCGGTCCTCACGGCGCAGGATCCACTCGACCGTCTCGGCCATGGCGAGGTCGCGCATGTTGGCGCCGGGATAGGTGCGAGTCGCGCCGTCGGATATGGCGGCCATGAAGGCGTCCGTGTGGCGGGCCATGGTCGCGCAGTGCAGCGCCTTCTCGACCCGGTCCGGCGAGGCTTGGGCGGCGTAGTCGACGCGCATGGCGTGTAGGCGCTCGGCGAAGGACCCGACGCGGGCGGTGATCTCGTGCCGTCGGGAGGGCTCCAGCGCCATGTAGGCCTGAAGGGCCGGCGCCACCCAGGCGTGGCCGGTGCGGTCGGTGGGCAGGTAGTCGAACAGGGGGAGCAGCGTGGACCGGACCACCTCGGCGTAGCTGGGATCCACCTCGTCCAGCAGCGGCAGGCAAGCCTCGATGGCCGGCACGGTGCTGCCGCTGGAGCCGGAGATGTCCATGCCGTAGAAGCGAATCCCGTTGGCTCGCATCCAGCGCAGGTGATCGCGCATCTCGGCGCAGCGGCCGAAACGGTAGGTGATGCCGTCGTGCAGGACCTCGTCGCCGGCCGTCGGCTCGTTGACGGCGAGGCCCTCGGCGAAGCCGGACTCCATGGTGAAGGCGCTGAATCCCAACTCCCGCGCCAGGAAGCGGGTCAGGCGGTGGCGCAGTCGGTAGAACTCGTGGACCCGGTGCGCGCTCTCGCCGATGGCCACCACCCGGGCGTCGCCCACGATGTCCCGGAGCGGTTCCAGGTCGCTGAAGTCCTCGTCATCGGGGTCAAGGGTGCGAAGTGCGTGCGGCATGCGTCAACCGTAAGTTGACGCATGAGAGTTGTCAACGAACGGTTGACGAGCCGTGAACCGCCACCAAGCCCGGGAGCGTGGCCGGGGATGGGAGACCTGCCAGAAGGCGACGGCCAGGGAGCCGGCGGCCGCGACGACTTGGCGGGCGCCGCCGAGCAGCCGGCTGCCGTCGACCGGATCCGGGTCGGCATGGCCCGTCAGGCGGCCGAGGACGAGCGCCGGGCCGACCTCGGTCGGCCGACTTCGTCTGAGTTAGCTGCTGGTCAGCACGGTCTGGCGGGCCAGGGTGACCTGGACCGGGCCGCGGTGGCAGTCGGGGCAGAGGGTCTCCGCGGCGGCCGGGGCCTCGCACGGCAGGCCACCACGGGAGTAGAAGGAGCGGATATTGCCCTCGGAGTCGGTGATGAGCACGGCCTGGTAGCTGTCCGTGGTGTTGGAACCGCAGCGGATGCACAGGAATCGGTACTGCTCGACGACACGCTCGGAGAACATCCGCCCCATCTCCTTCAGCTCGGGAACCGCCGCCCGTAACAATTGTACGCTGCAACAGTTGCTGTGGACATGGATTGTTGACCAGGCGGGTCGCCCATCCCAGGGTGGGACGACACCGCCTCCACCCACCCGTCGACGCCGAGCACCGCTCCGTGATGACGACGGCCATCGGGAGCGTCCTGCCCACGACCTTGGCCTTCGACATGACGGCCCGACCCGGGGTCCACAGTGGACCCGCCGTCGTTGTGGCCCACGGCGCCGGGACGAACCGGTATCATCCCGGCGTGAGCAGCGAGTTCGACGACCAGGACGACATCGCCGACGACCTCGGGGACGAGCTGGCGTCGGAGCAGGACGACGGTCCCCGCGCGCTGCCCCGGGGGATTCGGCCGCTGCTGGTGCTGGGCAAGATCCGGCAGATCATCGAGGTGTTCGCGCCGGACCGGCCGGAGCTGACGTTCCTGGAGATCCGCAAGGCCACCGGGCTGCCGGCCAGCACGTGCCAGCGGCTGGTGGCCAACATGGTGGCGGAGCAGTTCCTGGACCGGCACGGCGACCGCTACCGGATCGGCCTGCGGTTCGGCTACTGGGCCTCGCCGGCCGGCGCCGGCATGGACGTCAGCGAGGTGGTGCGCCCGGCCCTGGAGTGGCTGCGGGACGCCACCGGCGAGACCTCGTGCCTGTACCGGCGGGAGGGCGACGTCCGCGTCTGCGTGGCGATGGCGGAGACCTATCACGCCATTCGCCGGGAGATGTACGTCGGCAAGCTCATGCCGCTGCACGCCGGCTCGGCCAGCCGCGTCCTCCTGGCCTGGGACGAGTCCACAGTGGACGAAGTCCTGGACCGCCCGCTGGAGCGGTTCACCTCCACCACCGTCACCGACGCCGCCCTACTCCGCGCCCTCCTCGCCCAGACCCGCCAGCAGGGCTACGCCTCGACGTTCGAGGAACGCGACCCCGGCGCGGCCTCCGTGTCCGCCCCGGTCTTCGGCCCCGGCCGTGTGCTGGTCGGCGCCCTGGGCATCAGCGGCCCCACCATGCGGATCTCCACCCAGCAGAGCGCCGAGTGGGCCCCCTTGGTCGTCCGCGCCGCCCAGCAGGCCACCCAGCTCCTCGGCGGTCAGTAGGCGCTGAGCTCGATGGTCACATGGTCGAGCCGCACCGCGTACTCCCGAGCGCCCACGGATGGCTGCCCGGCGACCGGGTGGCGCCCTCGGCGGCGCGGCTGCGTGACGGCTCGCCCAAGGCCGAGACAAGGGCCGAACCGCGAGCCACGAGCCGTTGGAAGATCGACGGCGTGAGCCAGTTCGGCCGCAGCGCGTAGAGGATGTCCTCCAGGGCGGTGTTGCCGCTCGCCCCAGGCGCGAAGGGACAGCCGCCGAGCCCGCCGAGCGAGGCGTCGACGGCGACCGCGCCGGCGTTGATGGCGGCAACGGTGTTGGCCACGCCCAAACCCCAGGTGTCGTGGCCGTGGAACCACACCTCGCCGCCCACCGCGGCGGTGAGGCTGGAGACCTGCGCGGGCACGGCCTGCCCGATGGTGTCGCACAGCACCACGCTGTCCACCCCGGCCGCCCGGGCGTCCGTCACCACGGCCAGCACGGCATCCTCGGGCGTCTGACCCTCGAACGGACACGTGAACGCCGTGGCCAGCGCCAGCTGCACCGGAACGCCGAGCGTGACGGCCTCGGCCAGGCCGTCGAGGCTCTGCCCGACGTCGCAGCCGACGTTGGCCTTGTTGTGCGAAGGGGAAACGGACAGCACGTACTGGATCCGACGCACCCCGGCCTCGACCGCCAGCCTAGCGCCCTTCGCATTCGGCACGAGAACCCAGCAGCGATCCAGCTCGGAAGCATCAAGCGCCGCAACGACATCCAGGGTGTCGGCCATCGCCGGCACGCGCCGGACAACGGCCCCGACCTCCAGCGCGGGCAACCCACAGGAAAGAAGGAAGCGCGCGAGGGAGATCTTCTCCGCGGTGGGCAACACGGCGGACACCAGCTGCAACCCGTCCCGCAACGTCACATCCCGCACCACGACGTCGTTCACAGCACCTCCTCGGCGTAGAGATCGTCGATCTGGTCGTCGGTGAAATCGAGCAGCCCGGCCAGCACGTCACGGGTGTGGGCCCCGAGATCCGGCCCCAGGGAACGGACCCGGGTCGTCTTGTCGTCAATCCTCGGCACCACACCGGGAAATCCGATAGGGGTGGTCATCCCGGGCACGTCGAGCTGCTGCACCATGCCCCGGGCCAGGTACTGGGGATCGCGGGCGATGTCGGCGGCTTGGTAGATCCGCCCGGCCGGCACGCCGGCCTTCTCCAGCGTGCACAGCACGTACGAGATGTCGTGCCGCCGGGTCCACTGTCCGATGGCGAAGTCGATCTCGTCCCGGCGAGCCCAGCGGCCGTCATTGGTGGCCAGCAAGGGATCCGACGCCAGATCCGGGCGCTCGATCACGTCCATGAACCGCCGGAAGATCGAGTCCCCGTTGCCCGCGATGATCACCGTGCCGTCGGCGCAGGCGTAGGCGTTGCTCGGGGCGACGCCCTCCATCCGCCCGCCGAGCCGTTCCCGCTGCACTCCGTACGCCTCGAAATCCGGTAGCAACGACTCGGTCAGGCTGAACACGGCCTCGTGCAACGCGACGTCCACGGCCCCGCCTTCCCGGCGCAGCAGGCACATCAACGCCCCGATCACGGCGTACAGCCCGGCTACGGAGTCGGCAAGACTGACGCCCGTGCGCGCCGGCAGCCGATCGGGCTCCCCGGTCAGCTCCCGCAGGCCGCCGACGGCCTCGGCGATCGCGCCGAAGCCCGGACGGTCGCGATAGGGGCCGTTCTGTCCGTACGCGGAGATCCGCACCAGCACGATGTCCGGCCGCACGGCCCGCAGCTCGTCCGGCCCGAGCCCCCAGCGCTCCAGCGTGCCGGGGCGGAAGTTCTCCAGCACGACGTCGCAGTGCGAGGCCAGGTCCAGCGCGATCTTGCGGCCGGCGTCGCTGCGCAGGTCGAGCGTCACGGACCGCTTGCCGCGGTTGATGGTCCGGTACAGCAGCGAGGTGTCGCCCTCGACCAGACGCCAGCGCCGCAGCTCGTCGCCGCCGGCCGGCCGCTCCACCTTGATCACGTCGGCGCCGAAGTCGGCCAGCAGCCGGCCGGCCGTCGGCGCCGCGATGTAGTTGCCCAGCTCCAGCACCCGGATCCCGCTCATCGGCCGCTTGCCCACGACTACCTCCTCAACCACAATGCGGTGCACTCACCACAATGAAGGTACTCCCGGTGTCACAACCCTGAACTGTCGCCTCAATCACGCCCGCACGTGCCCCGACTCGAACGGCCCATGCGGACCGCATGGGCCGTTGGGAGGCCAGTCTGACGCGCACTGACAGCGGGCGGGGTGTCCAGGGGGTGGGACCGCACTTGTTGTCGTATGTGAAGAGGTTTACCGTGCTCCATCACTGGGTGGCCAAGTAATCACATCGTGGTGGTTGGAGGCGTGGATTCGATGCTCGACGAACGTTCGACCCGGTCACGGGTGGCCCAGCGGCTGGACGAGTTGCCGGTCACCCGGACGCACCTGAGGGTGGTCCTCGCGGTCGGCCTCGGCCTGTTCTTCGACATGTACGAGGTGTTCCTCGCCGGCACCGTGAGCACGGCCCTGACCTCGAAGTTCGGCCTGTCCGGCACCGGACTGGCACTGGTGCTGGCCTCGGCCTTCCTGGGCATGTTCGTCGGCGCGTTCTTCGTGTCGCGGCTGGCCGACCGCCTCGGCCGCCGCCGGCTGTTCCTGTTCTCCCTGCTCTGGTACTCGCTGTTCTCCCTGCTCGGCGCCTTCAGTCCGAACGCCGCGACGGTCGTGGCCTGCCGCTTCCTGGCCGGCATCGGTGTGGGCGCCGAGTACCCCGTCTCCGACGCGTACCTCAGCGACGTCCTGCCCGCCGGCTCCCGCGGCCGGCTCGCGGCGTGGGCGTACACCTGCTCCTTCCTGGCCGTGCCGGCGCTGGGCTTCCTGAGCCTCGGCCTGGCCACGCAGTCCCCGCTGGGCATCGACGGCTGGCGCTGGCTGCTGGCCATCGGCGCCGTCGGCGCGATCGGCGTGCTGGTGCTGCGGCGCCGTCTGCCGGAGTCGCCGCGCTGGCTGGAGTCGGCCGGCCGTCACGACGAGGCGGAGCGCGCCCTCAAGGAGTTCACGCAGGCCAAGCCGCTGCGCCGGCAGCCGAGCCCGTCCCCGTTCACGGCGACGACGCCGTCCGGGGAGGCCAAGAAGCCGCTGACCACCGCCGCGCTGGCCAAGCAGCCCTACCGCGGTCGGATGCTCATGCTCGGCGCGTTCCACCTGTTGCAGACCTTCGGCTACTACGGTTTCGGCACGCTGGCCGTGCTGGTGCTGGCCTCGCGCGGCTTCACCGTGCAGCATTCCCTGCTCTACACGGCGTTGTCGTTCCTCGGCTACCCGATCGGCTCGCTGCTGTCGGTGCCGCTGATCCACCGGATCGAACGCAAGTTCCTGGTGATCGGCTCGGTGCTCGGAATGGCCGTGGTCGGCATCCTGTTCGCCACGGCCGGCTCGCCCGCACTGATCGTCATCGCGGGCTTCGCGTTCACGGCCATCAGCAACGTCTTCTCCAACGCCTACCACATCTATCAGGCCGAGATCTTCCCCACGGAGCTGCGCGCCTCGGCCACCGGCTGGACGTACTCGCTGTCCCGCCTGGCCACGGGCGCGATGCCGTTCCTGCTGCTGCCACTGCTGAACAACGGGGGTTCGACCGTCGTGTTCACGGTGGTGGCCGCGGCGCTGGTGCTCGTGGCGGTGGACGTCGCGGTGCTCGGCCCCTGCACCTCGGGGCGGTCGGTGGAAGCGATCAATCCTCGCTGAGGTGTGGTAAACGGACAGGGTGCAGATCCGGGTGCTGGGCACGGTCGAAGCCCAGGTTGGCGACGAGCTCGTGGCGCTCGGACCGCGACAGCGGCGGCTGGTGCTCGGCGTCCTGGCCTGGGAGGCCAACCGGCTGGTCCCGATCGACCGGCTGGTCGGCCTGGTCTGGCCCGAGTCCCCGCCGCGCTCGGCCTCGCACGCCGTCCGGGTGGCCGTCTCCGACCTGCGGTCCCGGCTGCCGGTGGAGATCGAGACGCACGGAACCGGTTATCTCCTGCGCTGCGACCCGATGCGCATCGACGTGCACCGGTTCCTGGCCCTGATCGCTCAGGCCCGGAAGACAGCCGACGACCGGGCACGGCTGGAGGTGCTGGACGAGGCGCTGGGCCTGTGGCGGGGCCCGGTCATGGCCGACGTGGCCTCGGACCGGACGCGGGACACGCTCGCTTCCGGCGTCGAGGAGACGCGGCTGGTCGCCGTCGAGGATCGGGTGGACGCCCTGCTCGGGTTGGGCGGGCACCGGGACGTCGTCGAGGAGCTGCTCGGCCTCGTCGACGCCCACCCGACCCGGGAACGGCTGGTGGGGCAGCTGATGCTGGCGCTGTACCGAGGCGGTCGGGCCGGGCCGGCGCTGGACGTCTTCCACCGCACCAGGGCCTATCTGGCCGAGGAGCTGGGCATCGATCCCGGTGCCGAGCTGCGGCGGCTGGAGCTGGCCATCCTGCGTAACGACGAGAAGCTGGAGCACCGCCTCGTCGAGCCGGACGCCCCGACGCTGGTCGGCCGCCGGCCGGAGTTGGCCCTGCTGACCGAGTGGCAGGCCAAGGCGTTGTCGGGCCGACCGACGGTGGTGCTGTTGGAAGGCGCCGCCGGCATCGGCAAAAGCTCGCTCCTGGACGAGTTCGGGCGTGGCATCAGGGTGTTGCGGGGTCAGGGCGTGGCCGAGGAGGGTGCGCCGGCGTACTGGCCGTGGCGGCAGATCTTCCGGCAGTGGCTGGCCGAGACCGAGCCGACCGTGGCCGCCGAGGTGTTGGGCGACTCCGGCGACCGGATCGCCCGCATCGTGCCGGAGATCCGGCGGTCGGACGTCGCCGGCGAGCCGACCGCCGAGGAGCGGTTCGCGCTCTTCGACGAGGTGACGGCGCTGATCACCAGGATCGCCGCCGGCGGGCTGGTGATCGTCGTCGACGACCTGCACTGGGCCGATCCCGCTTCCTTGCTGCTGTTCAGCCACCTCGCCCGTGGTGTCGTCGGGGCCCCGTTGATGCTGGTCGGCGCCTTTCGCCCGTACGAGCTGCGGCAGACACCGCGCGGCGGGGAGACGCTGGCGGAGATCACCCGGCTCCCCGGGGCCAGTCGGCTGGAGCTGTCGGGGCTGTCGGTGGACGAGGTCGGCCAGCAGCTGACCGCCGAGCTCGGGCGGCCGTGCGATCCGCACGAGGTGGCCACAGTGGCCCACCGCACCGGCGGAAACCCTTTGTTCGTCCGGGAAATCGGCCGGCTCCGGCGCACGGACCCGAAGGCCCCGATCACCGAGGTGCCCACCGGCGCCCGGGACGCGATCCGGCAGTACCTGAGCGTCCTGTCGCCGTCCTGCCGCACGCTGCTGAGCGCGGCTTCCGTGCTGTCGGTGGAGATCGACCCCGTCTCGCTGGCCGCCGTCTCCGGATCGTCCATCGAGGACGCCTTGGACGCCTTGGCCGAAGCCGTTGCCGCGTCAGTGGTGTTGCCGGGCTTCCGCTTCGCGCACGACCTCGTGCGGGACAGCCTGATGCTCGATCTCACGCCCGTCGACCGGGCCCGGATCCATCTCCGTGCGGCCGAGCACTTCGACGGCCTGGCCCAGATCGCGCATCACCGCCTGGCGGCGCTGCCGCTGGGCGATCCCGATGCGGCCGCGCTGGCCGCTTCCCGTGCCGCCGAGCAGGCGTTGAGCCAGTTCGCGTACGAGGAGGCCGCGCGGCTGTTCGACCAGGCGCTGGCGGCGCTCGGCCGGCCGGACGGCGACCTGTTGATCGGCAAGGCCACCGCCCAGTACCTGTCGAACGCCATCGAGCTGGCTCAACGGACCAGTGAGCAGGCGGCCGAACTGGCGCGGCGCACAGGCGATCCGATCGGACTCGCGCGGGCCGCGCTCGTGATGCCCGAACAGGCCGACCCCCTGTGGTTGCCCACGATCAAGCCGTGGTGTGAGCAGGCGCTGGCCGAGCTCCCGGCCGAGGACAGCGTGCTGCGGTCGAGACTGCTGGCGATGCGCGCGGTCATCGAGGTCACGGACTACGCCGCGGATGAGGCCATGCGCACCAGCAGCGCCGCGCTGGCCATGGCCGAACGGCTCGACGACCCCACCACCCTGATCGAAGCCCTGCGGGCGCACAAGCACGCCCACTCCGGTCCCGGCGGCGCCGTCGTACGGCTCGAACTCGGCAGCCGGGCCGTGGCGCTGAGCGCCCGGGCCGGTGACGCGGCGGCGTGCTGGGGGCACCTGTGGCGGTACGACGCGTTCATGCAGCTCGGCCGCGTGCACGAGGCCGAAGGCGAGCTCGACCTGTGCGAGCGAGTGGCCACGCGGCTCAACTGGCAGCTGGTGCGCTGGCACCTGAGCCTCGGCCGGGCCGCGATCGCCCACGGACGGGGCCGGTTCGCCGAGGCCAACGCCCTGCTCGACCGGGCGAGCCGGCTGGCCGAGCGCGGCAACAACCCACACGCCCATGCCGGCACCGAGATCACCCGGGCCTACTACACCGCCTCCATCAGCACCGAGGTCGGCGACGCCGTGGCTGCCATCACCCGTGGCTTCGGCTCGTCGCTGATGGCCCGGTTCACACTGGCCAACCTCTACGGCATGATCGGCGACCTCGACCGGGCGCGGGAGCAGTTCGACACCTGGCCGCCGATCGCCGAGGCCCAGGTGCAGGAGTGGTACCGGCTCTCTGTCTACGGCTCCTACGCCCAGGTGGGCGCCGCCCTCGGCGACACAACGGCCTGCGCCGAGGCGTACGAGCGCCTGCTGCCGTATGCCGCGCTGCATATGACCACCGGCTCCAACGCCGTGATCACCGGCGGGTCCGTGCACCTCTACCTCGGCCTCGCCGCCGCTTGCTGCGGCTGGACGTCCGTTGCCGTCGACCACTTCCGTGCCGCCAACGCTTCCAACGCCGCGGCCGGCCTCGCGCCGCGTGTCGCCGGGGGGCACTACCAGCTCGCCCTGTTGCTCCCTCGGGCCGAGGCGTTGCCCCATGCTCGCGAGGCCAACGCCATCGCCGCGCGCCTCGGCATGCCCCGCCTGGCCGCACTTGCCCAGGAGCCACTCCAATGACCGACTTGCTCGACGTTGCCTCCGCCGTTCTGCCCGGTCAGTCCCTCCACGGCGCTTTTGTGGCCCACGGCGGCTCGCACAGCGCCGTGGTGATCCCCGACGTGGCCGTCGTGCGTATCGCCCGCAAGCCGACCGCTGTCTCGTTGTTGCCGCGGCGTACGGAGTTGTTGCGGCGTTTGAACTCCATGGACCTGCCGTTCGCCGTGCCCGTTCCGTTGACCGAGGTGGTCGAAGTGGACGGCCACACCGTCGTCGTCCTGTCCTGGCTTCCCGGTTCTGGGCTTCCGCGCGGCACGGCCGTCGACCCCGCCGAGCTCGTTCGCCTGCTCGATGCCTTGCGCGGCATCGACTTGGCCCTCTTGGACGGCCTCCTCGGCGAACCGCACGAGTACGCCGGCGGCTCCCGTTGGCCCTCGCTCATGCTGGACGAGGTCGTCCCTCGCCTGCCCGCAGACGTGCGCTCCGACGCCCGTCGCCGCATCGAGGACGCCCTTACCTTGCCTGCCGTGACGCCTTCGTTGGTGCACAACGACCTTGCCGGCGACAACATGCACTGGTCCGCCGATCACCGCCTGGTCGGCGTGCTCGACTGGGACCTCGCCCAGCCCTTCGACCCGGCCACCGACGCCGCCTGCCTCGCCTGGTACGGCTGGGAAACCGTCGCCTCGGCAGTCCCGGCCGACACCCTGCGCCGGGCCCACACCTGGTACCGCACCTTCGGCCTCGAACAGGTCGCCTTCGCCGTCCTCAACGGCGAGCCCGAGGATTCCGTCGCCCAGCGCTGCGCCACCGCCGCCGCATGGCTCCGCCGCACCGCGAAATTCCCTTCGCCCTCGTGACGGCCCACCCGCTACGGTTCCGCCGAACCCAGGGAGGCAGTCATGGACCGCTACGAGTTCGAGGTGCCGTTTTGAGCCGACCAGCAAGCGCCGCCGGGGGTTCCCTCTAGCGAGGCCCGGGTCAAACGCGGCTCCCGCGTCGTCGGCGAGGACACCGAGCTGATCGAGAAGCTCGGCGGCAACGACCCCTGCCCCTGTGGTTCCGGGCGCCGCTTTCAAGCGCTGCTGCCGCCCCCACGGCCGCTTCGACGACACCCTCGGCCACTACTACATCCGCGACTGACGCCCCACCCACCCCACCCGCCCGATGCCACATGTGGAGCGCATGTGGCGCTGGGAGTCGAATGTGGCGCGCACATGTGGCGGTCGAAGGTTGGCACCGGGGCCGTCGGCGTTGCGCGGCAAGGAGTCAGGCCTGCTTCGTGAGTGGAGCCAGAAGATACGGCGCCGTCCTGACTGGTGTTCAGGGACACCATCCCGGTCGATGTTCGGGTCTATCAGGACGAGACCTGACACGGCGCGGCCCGGCCGAGAGCCGGCACCCATGTGCCGGAAGTCGACACATGGGTGCCGGAGAGCGGGACTCGCGGTTGGTGGCTACCAGGGGAGCGGGCCGTTGGCGTCGAAGTAGCCGCCGGTGGGGCCGTCGGGGCCGAGGAGGGCGAGGCCGATGATGACGCGGGCGCCGTCCTCGACGGACTGGGTGCCGGTGTTGTGGTTGAGGTCGGTCCTGGTGAAACCGGGCTCGACGGAGTTGATGCGCATGGACGGGAAGGCCTTGGCGTACTGGATGGTGATCATGTTGAGGGCGGCCTTGGAGGTCGGGTAGGCGACGCCGGGGTAGCCGTAGGCCTGGAAGTCGGGGGAGCTGACGTGGGTCAGGGACGCGAGCCCGCTGCTGACGTTGACCACGACGGGCGAGGCGGACCGCTGCAGCAGGGGAAGGAAGGCGTGCAGCACCCGGACGGGGCCGACGACGTTGGTGTCCAGGGTGGTCCGCATGACCTCGCCGGTGTGGTCGCCGGTGGCCAGCACGCCGTCCGGACCCATCTCGACCTGGACGCCGGCGTTGTTGACCAGCACGTCGAGGCCGCCGCCCGCGGCGACGGTGTCCGCCGCGGCGGCTACGGAGGCGTCGTCGGTGACGTCGAGCTGCACGAACACGGCCCCGACCTCGGCGGCGGCCCGGCGGCCACGGTCGGCGTCCCGGCTGCCGAGCCAGACCTGGTGGCCGGCGGCGGCGAGCTGGCGGGCGGTCTCAAGCCCGAGACCCTTGTTCGCTCCGGTGATCAGGATTGCCGTCATGATCGCCCACCGTAGGCCCTGGAGTGCGGTCCAGGTCAACGGCGCGACGCCGGTAGTCGCGGTCCAGCCACAGCTGCGCGCCCAGCAGCGGCAGGGTCCAGCCGAGCCACGACGACAGGCCGGCGGTGGTGATCAGCAGCGCGAGGTTGTCGCTGGGGAAGCTGGGCGTCAGCGTGATCACGAGGACGACCACCCAGATGCGGTTGGTCGCGATGGAGCAGGCCAGCACGAAGCTGCGGATCATCCACCGCCGGTGGGCGGCGAAGTCCTTGCGTCGTGCGGCGAGCAATCCGGCCAGGGACGTCGCGATCCACAGCGTGGCCAACACGGTGCTGCTGGCCCGGGCGACCGGCCCGTACGGCGTGTTGGTGGCCAGGTAGAGCGCCATGATCCCGGCGACGATGCACAGCCCGACGTAGACGCGCCCGGTGATGCGGTGCACGCGTGGGTGACGGGCGCGCAGCCACGGCCACACCTGGAGGCAGCCGGCCAGCAGGGCGCTGCAGCCGAGAATGACGTGCGCGGTGAGGACCGGGAAATAGGCCGCCAGCTGGGGCTCGGGCTGGATGCGCGACTGCGTAGGGTCACCGGTGAAGTAGGGCGGGATCTCGAAGGCTACGAAGGCGACAGCCAAGATCATCAGGACAAACGGCCATCGGCGACCGCGAGCGTATGCCATACGCGGAGCGTAGCAAGTACGCTTCGTTACGATGTCGCTCGTGGATCAGTTGCCGCGCACGCTGCGTGTGCTGTGGGACCTGGAGCCGAAGCCGACCAGGTCGACCGGCCCGGCCCTCAGTCGGGAGCGGATCGTGCGCGCCGCCATCGAGCTCGTCGACGAACAGGGCATGGACGCGCTGTCCATGGCCCGGCTCGCCGAGCGGCTCGGCTGCGCCACGATGTCCCTCTACCGGCACGTGGCCAGCAAGGACGAGCTCCAGGCGGTGATGCTGGACGCCGGCCTGGCGGAGCCCCCGCGACAGGACGACCCGAACGACGGCTGGCGGGCCGGCCTGGAGACATGGGCGCGCACGCTGCTCGCGGTGTACCGGCGGCATCCCTGGATGCCTCGCATGGAGATCACCGGCCCGCCGCTCTCGCCGGGGCAGCTCGGCTGGCTGGAGGCCGGCCTGGTCCTGCTGCACGACACGGCGTTGCAGCCGATCGAGCGCATGTCGGTGATGCTGCTGGTGGCGGGCTACGTGCGCACCGAGGCCACGATGGCCATCGTCGGCGACGAGGTGCGCCGCGACGTCGGCCCGGACAGCGCGCGGGAGACGGTCGAGCAGGTGGCGAGGCTGATCGACCCGCAGCGGTTCCCGGCCCTGTCCGAGATCGTCGAGTCGGGCGCGTTCACGTCGGCGCCGTTCGACTTCGACCACTTCACCTACGGCCTGCGACTGATCCTGGACGCCATCGCCGTGCGGGCGAATCATCAGATGACTGGCCCCTAGAGGACCGTGAATCGCCGGTTGTAACCGATGTAAACGTTCTTGACATCGGATGTCTAGCTCCCTAGCGTGGTGACGCCGCCGCTCGTGACCCTGCACTGCGACTTGGCGAAAGGCGCTGGTCATGAGGCACTTACGGCTGGCTTTGGGCTTGGCTGCGGCGGTTGTGACGACCGCGGGCCTGGCCGTGCCGGCAACCGCCGCACCCGACACCGCTTTCTACGCCGCCCCCGGCGGCTTCGGCAGAACCTGCGTGAAACACCAGCCCTGCACCCTGGAGACGGCCCTCGACCGCCTGCACAGCGGCTCCGTCCTCTACCTGCGCGGCGGCACCTACCGCCTGTCCCGGACCATCGAGCTGAACCAGAGCAACGTCTCCATCCGGGCCTACCCCGGCGAGACGCCCGTCCTGACCGGCGCCAGGCGGATCACCGGCTTCACCCTGTCCGATCCGGCCAAGAACATCTACGTCGCCCGGGTGCCGCGCGGCACCGACACGCGGCAGCTGTTCGTCGATGGCGCACGGGCAGAGCGGGCCCGCACCGCCCTGAACTCGGCGACCTTCACCGCGACGGCGACCGGGTTCACCACCCCGGATCCGTCCTTGGCCAAGGTGACCAACCAGGGTGATGTGGAGGTGGTGCAGGAGAACAAGTGGAAGCACATGCGCTGCCCGCTCTCCTCGATCACCGCCGCGGGAACCGGGTCCGCGCTGACCGTGCAGCCGGACTGCTGGCAGGACAACAACGTCTCCGTGATCAACAGCCAGTTCCCGTTCAACGGCAACGGGTTGCCCAAGCTGGACGGCGTCAGCTGGCTGGAGAACGCCTACCAGTTCCTGACCGAGCCGGGCCAGTGGTACCTCGACCGCGGTGCCGGCAAGCTCTACTACATGCCGTTGCCCGGGCAGAACATCGCCCAGGCCGACGTCGAACTTCCCCTGCTGGACACGCTCGTCGAGGCCAGCGGCACGCCCGGCCACATCGCCCCGGTCGACGACTCCGCCGGCACGTACTCCGGCGCTTGGACCAACTCGACCGGCCGGCAGCTCGGCGACTTCCAGGACGGCGTGCACGCCACCCAGGCCGCCGGCGCCTCGATCAGCTACACCTTCACCGGCGCGGGGCTCGACGTTCTCGGCGAGACCACCGCCGACGGCGGCGCGTTCACCGTCACCGTGGACGGAAAGCGTGACCCCGCGGCACATTCCTCGCACGGCGACGTCCGCCTGGCCCAGCAGGTGCTCTACTCGGCGCGGAATCTCCACCCCGGACGCCACACCGTCACCCTGACCAACGCCGGGCCGAACCTCCTGGTCGACGCGTTCGCCGTCACACCGCAAGCGGTCCGCCCGGTGCACGACGTGTCCGTCTCCGGGCTGACCTTCACCGGCACCACCTGGACGCTGCCCTCGCACGTCGGCTACATCGACAACCAGGCCGGCGTCCAGTGGGCGGTCAAGGCCCCGCACGCGCCGCTGCGCCCGCCGGCCGCGCTGGAATTCCACCGTGGCAAGAACATCAGCGTCACCGGCAACACCTTCACCCACCTCGGCGACGTCGGCGTCGCCTTCACCGACGGCACCCAGGACTCGTCCATCACCCGCAACCTCATCACCGACACCAGCGCCGGGGGAGTGGCCGTCGGCGAGGTCGACGACTACTACCTCAGCGATCCGTCGCGGATGACGCTCGACACCACCATCGCCGACAACACCATCACCACCGTGGGGCGGGACTACCACGACGCCGTCGGCATCTGGGTGGGGCACGGCCGGCAGACCGTCATCGACCACAACGAGATCGCCCACACCCCGTACTCCGGGATCTCGCTCGGCTGGGGCTGGGGTTGGGCGTCGCCGTGCGAGCTCCAGGCCAAGCAGGGGCTGGCCGTCTGCCGGCGGGGCACCATCTACTCCGGCGACAACCACATCCTCGGCAACAACATCCACGACGTCATGCGCACCCTGCTCGACGGCGGGCCCATCTACACGCTCGGCGGCCAGGACCCCAAGGCCCCCAGCACCGTCGTCGGCAACTGGGTGCACGACGCCCCGCACAACAACAACATGCTCTACCACGACGAGGGCAGTTCCTACTGGGACACCCACGACAACGTGGTCAGCAACCAGACCGGCCGGTGGGTCGGCATGTGGACGCCGACCATCCACGACATCGCGATCCACGACAACTTCACTGACAACACCGTGGTGAAGAATCTCGGCACCAACGTGGTCATCACCAACACGACGGTGGTCACGGACGGCAACTGGCCGCCCGCGGCGAAGGCCGTCATGGCGGCCTCAGGCCCGCGGATCTAGCAGCCCCCGAAATCAGTCCAACCAGACCAACCGGGGAAGCCCGGTCGGCCGAGGTCGGCCAAGATCACGACGACCGGGGTGCCGAGATTCGGGGTCCAGGCTTGAACCGGGGCTGCCCGACAACAACAGTGCGGTCGCCGGGCCTCGACGGTGGAAAGGTCCGGCGACCGCGGCTCAAGCCCCAGAACCGCGGGTGGTCCGGCCGGCCGCGCGGCCCGGCCGGACCCCGAATCAAGCGGTGATCATTGATAGGCGACTACCAAGGGCTGGCCGGTCGACTGCGTGGGAGTGGTGACGGTGACGGTTCGCCGGGCGCTGTCCCACGTCCACGTGCTGACCGACTGGCCGTTGACCGTCACCGACGTGGGCGCCGACGCGTTTGTGAAGGCGACGGTCCACTGGCGTTGCGTTACCTGACCGGGGAAGGTCCCGACAGCCGGCCCGACGCGCACTTCGTGCCGGCTGTCGGAGTACTGGATGGGGGTGGACGAGCTCCGCGAGGCATCGGTGCCGTTGTCCTCGTACAGAGCGGTCGAGCCGTTGGCGCCGGCGGCGACTGTGACGGTGGCACGGGCCAACGGGTTCTGCACGTCATTGGCGACGTTCGCGGACCGGGTGGTCATGATGCCGCCGGAGCGCAGGAACACCGGCATGGTGCCGAGATCGGTGGTCACGGACTGAGTCGTGCCGCCGGCATAGGTCTTGCCGGTGAAGTAGTCGGTCCAGCTGTTGCCGGGCGGGAACCAGACGGAGGTCGTGGCCGAGCTGCCCGGCGTCGTCACGGGGGCGACGAGCACATCGGGCCCGTACAGGTACTCCCCGCCGGACTGGGCGTAGGCGTCCTGCGAATCGGGGTACTGGAGGTACAGCGGCCGAACGACGGGAACGCCGGTCGCGGAAGCCTGCTGCGCCAGGGTGTACGTGTACGGCAGGAGGTTCTCACGCAGGTTGAGGAACTTCTCGGCGGAGTTCTTGGCGTCCGTCCCGTACTGCCACGGCAGACGGTCGCTGTGGTTGCCGTGCAAGCGGTCGATGGGCTGGAACGTCCCGAGCTGCACCCACCGGGCGTAGAGGTCGTCGGCCTCCCGCGTGCTGCCGGGCTCCGCGCCGGCGGCCTGGGTGCCGTCGTTGTTGAAGCCGCCGATGTCGTGGCTGACCGCGGACAGCCCGGTGGACGCCGATTCCCCTGGCGTGTAGCCGACTTCCCACTTCAGCACGGTCCAGTTGGAGGTGGTGTCGCCGGTGAAGTGCACGGTGGAGCGCTTGTCGGCCCACGGCCCGGTCGGCAGCCCGGCCTGTCCGCTGTAGCCGCCGGCCTGGAGCGACCCGTACGCCCGTGAGAAGGCGAAACCGCGGCCGATCGTCTTGTTGCTGTCGGTGGCGTACTGCTGGTTGATCCACGCGTCCGGCGTGACACCCGGCAGCGACGAGAAGGAGTTGTCGCAGCACCAGTCCAGCCACCAGAAGTCCGCGCCCTGTCCCTCCATCGTCTGGTGCAGGTCGAAGTACGCCTTGAGCTGGTCGGCCTTGCCCCAGTCGAAGACGTAGTTGTCGCCCGACTTGGCCAGTCCGTTGTGGGCGGTGGCCTGCGCCTGCGCGTACTGGGTGTCGTCGGGCACGATGCTGGAGTGGATGTTCAGCGTGTTGTGCAGGCCCTGCGCCGCCGACCAGTCGAAGAACGCCTTGGGGTCGGGGAACTTCGACGTGTCGAACTCCCAACCGTCCCAAGTGGACGGTGACTTGAAGTCGGTGTCGGTCACCAGCACGTCGAGCGGCACGCCGTCGGCCCGGAACTTGGGCAGGATGGTGTTCTCGTACTGGGCGGCGGTCCGGTCGTAGTACTCGGAGTACCAGACGCCGTAGGCCCAGCGGGGGAGGAGCTTCGAGGGCCCGGTCAGCTTGGCCAGGTCGGCCAGCCCCCGTTGGTAGTCGTGCCCGTAACCGAAGACGTAGCCGTCCTGGTAGGGCAGGCCGCCGTGCGCGGGGCGCTGGGTGACGGCGCCGTTGGCGTAGAGGGCCGAGGTGGTGTCGTCGAGCAGGCTCCAGCCGTCCTGGTAGAGCAGACCCGGTGTGGTCACGGCGTATCCGTTCACGCCGTCGAGACCACGCCGGTAGCCGCCCAGGGGAGCGTGCGGGGCCAGCAGCGGCGAGCCGTTGGCCACCACGGCGACGGTGTCGATGTTCAGTTGGCAGCTCGAATCATCCGGGCAGCCGATGGTCACGTCATTGGCGCCGGCGCCGAGCGTCACCGGCGTGGCGATGGTCCGCCAGGCGTCCCAGCTGCTCGTCGTCGGCAACGACACCGAGGCGCCCTGCACGGAGACCGGCCGCGCGGCCGACTGGGCGTTGGAGTACCGCAGCTGCAACGAGTACGTGCCGGCGGCGGGCACGCCCGTGACGTGGATCTTGTCGCTGGCCCCGGTGCCCAGCCCGGCGACGAAGCCTGCCCCGGAGTAGTCGTTGTGGTCGGTGGCCGCCGCGGCGGAGCCGCCCAGCGTGCCGCCTTCGGCCTCGCAGACGCCGCCGTACGGGCAGTTGCTGGCAGCCGGCGGGGGCGGAGCGGGGTAGCCGGAGCCCGGCGTCACCAGGGCCAGGCTGTCGATGTTGACGTTGCCGGAGTCGTTGGCGCCACGGGAGATGGCCACGGTGTGGGTGCCGGCCGTGAGCGTGAACGTGGTCGACGCCAGCGCCCAGGTGTTCCAGTCGGCGGTCGTCGGCAGCGTCAACCCGTGCGAGACGCCGTCAGCCGAGGCGGTCAAGGTCCGGGTGACGTTCTGCCCGTCGCCGCCGGTGGAGTTGGCGTAGCGGGCGTCGAGTTGATAGCTGCCGTCAGCCGGCACCGTGACCTGGAACGACACCGAGTTGCCACTGCCCTGGAAGCCCGCGGCGAAGCCTCGGCCCGTGTAGCCGGTGTGGTCGCTGGCCACCGCGATGCCGTTCAGCGTGAGGTTCTCCGCCTCGCACAGCACGCCGGGGGAGCAGGCCGGCACGATCCACGGCCGCGCGGTCACGTTCTGCGCGCCGGCCTTCTCCTGCACCTGGAGGTTGTCGGTGTTGAACGCGCCCGAGCCGACCTTGTACCGCAGCGTCAAGGCGCTTGTCTGGATGGTCAGCCAGCCGTCCGCGGTGGTCGACGTGAACGGGGGAGCGGTGAACGAGTCCCGCCCGATCGCGTTGAAGGTCGGCGCGTCCACGAAGTGCGCGTCGCCGGCGTACTCGGTGCGGACCAGCGTCGGCGACAACACCTCGAATCGGGCGTTTCCCGAGGTCACGGCATGTGGGTGCACGGCGGCCGTGGCCGGCGTCTGCACGGTGGCGACGGCCATGAGCAGGGCCGCGGTCAGGGCGAGTCGGCGCAAGGTCACTCCTCGGCAGCAGGGTTCGAGGTGACGCTGCAGTCCGGTCTACGGCCTCCGCACAACGTTGTAAAGCATTCTGTCCGGCATGGACAGGAAGCTGACGCGGGGGAAATGTCAGGGACGTCCCGATGTCCGCGCCAGCTGCGACGGTGCCGGTCAGAGGTGCTGATCAGGAGGAACGAGCTGGGCGTCCGGCGTCGGAAGCACGGGCTCCAGCGGTGTCTCGGGCCACGCCTGCGGTGCCGGGCCGAACGCGCGCCGGGCGGCCCGGACGGCCAGGGCACCGACGGTGGCGTTGGCCCCGCCGCCGATCACCGCGCCGATGCCGAACGGGACCACCCGGCCGAGCACGATGATCCCCTGCTTGGTGCCGTACTTGGTCACGAAGTTCCTGCCGAGGACCTTGTTGATCTGTTTCAGCGTCGACATGGGCACTTTGCTGACGAGCTGACGGGCCCAGTGCTGACCGGTGCGCTCAGCGGCCTTGCCGATGGTCGTGGAGCCGGACTCGCCGAGCAGAACCCCCATGACGAGCGTGCGGCGGCGTTCGATCTCGTCCAGCTGGACCCCGTGGACCTCGGCGAGCGAGAGCACGAACAGGGTGCTCAGCTCGAACGAGGAGAACATCTCGCCCGCCGACAGCGCCAGCGCGATCCCGGTGCCGACGGCGGGCGCGGCCGCAGTGGCCCCGACCGCGGCTCCCGTTCCCGCCAGGGCGCTGACGTACATCCGCTCCAGGGTGCGGACGACCTCCGCCGGTGTCGCCTCCGGGTTGCGCTGGCGGGCACGGGCGATGTTCTTGCGGACCAGCGGTGTCTGCACGCCGATGGCCTTGTCCAGCAAGTGGAGAATCGCCTGGCCCCGTCCGCTCGATGCCGGGACCGGGCCTTCCAGGGCGTCAGAGGTCACACCGAGCTCCTTGAGTCGTCACGTTCTATGCCTGAGCGGCCCGACAGCCGGACTCAGCCCCTCTGTCATCGATCGACTCCGCGAGGTGTTACCCGCGGCTCGTGATGCCCGTGAAGTACAAGTCACTATGACTTCAGTGACGACTAAAGAATAGCCATCAAACCCACAACCAAGAACCACCCCGCCCCGACGGCATGAGCTTCCCGAAGATCGGGACGGCGGCCCGGCGGTGGTAGGAATGGCTGGTGAGCGAGCACCGGAGCACGGACATGGACGGCCTGCGGCTGGCCGAGCGCGAAGCGGTCGAGCTGGCCAGTGAGCTGATCCAGATCGACACCACCAACACCGGGGATCCCGCGACGCTGGTGGGGGAGCGGGCGGCCGCCGAGTACGTGGCCGGCAAGCTCGCCGAGGTCGGCTACGAGACGACCTACGTGGAGTCGGGGGACCAGGGCCCGGGCCGTGGCAACGTGGTGGTGCGGCTGGCCGGCGCGGACCGCAGCCGGGGAGCGCTGCTGGTCCACGGCCACCTGGACGTGGTGCCGGCGGAGGCGTCGGACTGGTCGGTGCACCCGTTCTCGGGCGCGGTCCAGGACGGCTACGTGTGGGGCCGAGGCGCGGTGGACATGAAGGACATGGTGGCGATGAGCCTGGCGGTCGCCCGCCGGCTCAAGCGGGACGGCATCACCCCGCGGCGGGACATCGTCTTCGCCTTCCTGGCCGACGAGGAGGCGGGCGGCCAGCAGGGCGCCAGCTGGCTGGTGGACCACCGGCCGGAGCTGTTCGAGGGCTGCACCGAGGCGATCAGCGAGGTCGGCGGCTATTCGATCACGCTCAAGGACGGCGTCCGGGCGTACCTGGTGGAGACGGCCGAGAAGGGCATCGCCTGGCTGAAGCTGCGGGTCCGCGGCCGCGCCGGGCACGGCTCGATGGTGCACGAGGACAACGCCGTCACGAAGCTGGCCGAGGCCGTGGCGCGGCTGGGCCGGCACCGGTTCCCGTTGGTGCTGACCGACTCCGTGCGGGAGTTCCTGGCCGGCGTCACCGAGCTGACCGGCATCGAGTTCCCCGAGGACGACCTGGACGGCGCGATCGCCAAGCTGGGCGGCATCTCCCGGATCGTCGGCGCCACCCTCCGCGACACCGCCAACCCGACGATGCTCACCGCCGGCTACAAGGCCAACGTCATCCCGTCGATCGCCGAGGCCAGCGTCGACTGCCGCATCCTGCCCGGCCGGGAGGAGGCGTTCCAGCGGGAGCTGGCCGAGATCCTCGGCCCCGACATCGAGCGGGAGTGGCTGAGCCTGCCGCCCGTGGAGACGACCTTCGACGGGGCCATCGTCGACCACATGCACCGCTCGATCCTGGCCGAGGACCCCGAGGCCAAGCTGTTGCCGTACATGTTGTCGGCCGGCACCGACGCCAAGTCCTTCCAGCGCCTGGGGATCCGCAACTTCGGCTTCTCGCCGCTCAAGCTGCCCGAGGACCTGGACTTCACCGCGCTGTTCCACGGCGTGGACGAGCGGGTGCCGGTCGAGGCCCTGGAGTTCGGCACCCGGGTCCTGGACCGCTTCATCCAGGAGGCGTAGGGACTGTTCGAGACGTGAGCGCAAGACACGTTTCGAATTTGCCGCCATTGTCGACCGGTTATGTGGTCTATCGGTCGTGCGGGTAACGCTGCCTTCATCAACGATCGCGCGCCGGGGGAGTGGCGGAATGTCGGCGTACGGTGGCGTTGTTCCCGCCTCCGGAGAAAAGGGTGACAAATGATTCGGAAAATGGTGGCCGCCGCCGCGCTCGCCGGGCTCATGACCGGCGGTGCGCTCGTATCCGCAGGCACGGCCTCTGCCGCCAAGCCCCCCAAGTTCATCGGCACATACAGCCGTGCCGGCTGCATCGCGACCGCGTCCTATCTCAACCTCCATGCCACGCCGCCCATCGACTACTACTGCGTGAATCGCCCAGGCGGTCGGTCCGACCTGTATCGCAGTCAGGTCTGAATACGCCATAGATAGTACCACTATAGTTTCAGTGACGACTAAAAACACTAATCCTAACCATGCACAAGCCAAAGGCCAGCCAAGACAAGCCCGTAGTCGTCGCCGTGTGCGGGTGTCCAGGCACCGGGAAGACCACGGTTGCCCGAGCAGTGGCGCACCGCCTCGGTGTGCCACTGCTCATCCGTGACGAGATCAAGGCCGGTCTGGGGCTGTCCTCGGCATCCGTCGGCACGGAGGGCATTCAGTTCCCCGAGGACTTCCACATCGCGGGCGGTCCGGTGAGTGTCAGGGCCGAGGCAGTGATGATCGATCTGGCCACGAAGCTCGCCGGGGCGGGGGTGAGCTTCGTGGCCGAGTCGTCGGTGCTGTCCGGTCAGCTGGTGGACGGGCTGCGCGCCGCCGACGCCAGGGTGTTGGCGGTGCACGTCGTCGCCGACGAAGCGGTCATCGCCCAGCGGCTGAGAACCAGGGGCGCAGCCGTCGACGCACAGTTGGCGGAGCTGTTCCGGCGGGGCGAGATGCCGGCCTCGCTCTTCGAGCCGCCGGCCGGCGTCGACGCTGTCGTCAAGATCGACACATCGGAGGCGGGTCCGCCGACGGTGGAGGAGGTCGAGGCGGCGGTCCTCGCCCTGTTGGCCGTCAGAAGGTGATGTCCGCGAAAAGGGTTCAGGACCAGATGCGGTCCAGGTCCTCGGCGTAGAGGCGGATGGCCCGTTGGTAGCGCTGGATCTCCGGGTCGGAGCTGGTGTCGACGAGGAGGTCAAGCAGCCCGGCGATGGCCTGCTTGGCGTCGCCGAGGTTGTAGCGGGCCATGGCGAGGAAGACGGCCAGGGCGCGGTCGGCGGGGTATTCGAGGGCGCCGGCGGACAGCACGTTCACGGCTTCGGCGTACTGGCCGAGGGTGCGGTAGGTGCTGCCGAGGCCCAGTGTCGCGCCGCGGCGCTCGACGGCGGTGAGGCCGTCGCCGTCGAGCGCCTGGACGTAGAAGGGGACGGCTTCGCGCTCCAGGCCGAGGGCGTCGTGCACCCAGGCGGTCTGGTAGGCGACGCGGGCGTCGTCGGGGGCGGCCGCCGACAGCTCCAGGAGCAGGTCCCGGGCCTCGTCGAGGGCTCCGGACTCCCGCAGCGACACGGCCCGGGCGAGTTCAGCTTCGATCACACGGTGACCTTCTCACGCCGGCCGGTCAGCAGGGCGCGTTCGGCGGCGGTCCAGGCGGTGGTGGTGAGCAGGTAGAGCCCGGCGGCCAGTGGCACGAACATGGCGAACGCGATCGAGGCGTACGGCAGGATCCGGAGGTACGTGGGGCCGGTCATGCAGACGGCGGCAATGGTCGGCGAGCTGATGAAGACGGTGCCGAGGGGCGTGCCGAGCAGGGTGTGGGTGAGCAGCTGGTTGGGCTGTCCGGCGACGGTGGGCGACAGGAACAGCCGGTACATGACGGAGAAGATCGGCAGCTGGATGAGCATGGGCAGGCAGCCGGCGAACATGCCCTTGCCCTCGCCGCCGTAGAAGGTGGCGAGTTCCTGGTTGAGGCGTTCGGGGTTGTCGCGGTGCTTGTCCTGGATGTCCTTGAGTTTGGGCATGATCTCGGCGCGGGCCTTCTCGCCGCGGATCTGGATGCGGGCCAGGGGGTGCAGGCCGAGGCGGATGATCAGGACGAACGCGACGATGGCGCCGGCGGTGCCGGTGAGCGGCGCGAGGAACGCGACCAGGTGGTAGGCGGCCGTGATGAACGGGTCGAGAAAGGACAGCATGGGGGAGCCCTTCAGCGGAGGGTGGGAAAAGGGGTGCCTGAGGTGGGGTCAGGCGGCTGAAGGTGCTCGTGACCGGGTGTGTCCGGCCGCGTCGGGGTCCTGTTGGCGCAGGACGCGGCGGCTGCGGGCCTGCTCGCGGGTGGCGAGGCCGACGGTGCGCGGGATGGCGTGGTCGGCGTGGCGGGTGGAGCAGAGGTGGATGGCCAGTGCGGCGACGAGGACGCCGGCGAACAGGATGAGGCCGGCGAGGCCGGGGCCGACGGTCATGAGGGTGGCGAACGCGGTGACGAGGTCGTGCACGTTCCACCCCCGGATCTGTCTCGGTCCTGCCTTGAGCGTACGACATCGGTCGCAGGTGTCATGACTACATGACACGATTCACGAATGGATGAAGTCTTCCCGCTGGAAGACGGAGTCGGGCTGAACGTGGTTCGGTCCGGTGCTCCGGACGCACCGGTGACCGTGGTGTTGGCTCACGGTTACGCGTTGGACCACCGCAGTTGGCATCGGGTGGTCCCGGAGTTGGCGCATGACGAGGTGCAGGTGGTGGCCTATGACCATCGTGGTCACGGGCAGTCGGGGCCGGCGACGCCGGAGACCGCGTCGATCGAGCAGCTGGGTGATGATCTGGCCGAGTTGATCGAGCGTGGGGTGGACTCCGAGCGGGTGGTCGTGGTCGGTCATTCGATGGGTGGCATGGCGGCGATGGCGTTGGTGGAGCGGCATCCGCGGCTGTCCGCTCAGCGGGTGTCGGGGCTGGTGTTCCTGTCGACGGCCGTGGGACGCCGGGGTGAGACGTCGTTGGCGTGGCCGCAGGCGGTCGGCAAGCTCGTGGAGGAGTTGGAGAAGGTCTTCGGGCCGGTGGTGCGGCATATTCGCGGTCGGATCGAGCCGGCCAAGGCCGCCGGGCTGAAGTGGTGGCTGTTCGGGGACGACCCGGACGAGGCGGATGCGGCGTTGACGGCGGAGATGGTGGCCGAGCACTGGCCGGCCACGGTGGCGTTGTTCCGTCCGGCCTTCGACCGGTATGACCGGGAGGCGGCGTTGACGGTGGCGGCTCGGGTGCCGGTGGTGGCCGCGGTGGGTGAGCGGGACCGGTTGTGTCCGTCTTCGAACGCGCAGGCGTTGGTGAAGGCGGTGGGGTCCGGGGACGCGGTTGTGCTGCCGGGCGCCGGGCACATGGTGCCGTTGGAGCGTCCCGCCGAGGTGGTTCGGTTGGTACGCGGTCTGGTTACGTGATCGGGCCGGGTGCGAGGGAGGCGGCTCTGCGCTTGCGGCGGAGCCAGACCTTGCGGGTGCCGTCGCCGTAGAGCAGGACGCGGGCGAGTTCCCAGCCGGCGAACTCGGCGTGGATGGCGAGTTGGGTGGCGGCGGTGCGGCGGGAGACGGCGGGCGGCAGTCGCAGGCCGCGGTACTCCCAGTCGCCGTCGACCACCTCGTTGGTGGCTGCTGTCATGGGTTGATCACCTGTACTCCTGCGCCGTCGGCGGACGCGACGAGGACGCGTCCGGTGCTGGGGTCGACCGCCACCGAGTTGGGTTGGCGGACGCTGGGGACGCGGTGGCGCTCGACGGGTTCGCCGCCGGCGACGTCGTAGGCGACGACCTGGTTGACCGCGGTGAGGGTGATCCAGGCGAGGTCGCGCTGGGGGTCGTAGGCGATGCCGTAGGGGGCGCCGGCGACGGGGTAGCGCTGGAGTTCGACGAGGGTGTCGGGTTTGTAGACGAGGAGTTCGCCGCCGCGGCTGTCGGTGACGAGGACCCGGCCGTACTTGTCGGTGACGGCGTTGGTGGCGCCGTCGCCGGCGCGTAGGCCGGCGCCGACGGTGCCGGCGGCGGGGTCGAGGTCGAAGACGGCGGTGCGGAGGCGGTCGAGGACGACGGCTTTGCCGTCGTCGACGGGGAGGGCCTGGTCGGCGCTGGCGAGGCCGGTGATGGTGCGGTCGGTCTTGTCGCCGGTCATGACCGCGACGGATTTGGTGTCGTGGAGGGCGACGAGGGTCTGGTTGCCCTTGGTGTTGGCGGCGACGGGTCCGCCGGGGAGTGTGATCTTGTCCACGGCGCCGGTGGGCAGGGTGATGCGCAGGAGCTGGTTGGCCGTGCGGACGGGGGCGAGGACGATGTCGCCGGTGGTGCTGAGGTTGTCGACTCGGCCGGGCAGGTCGATGGTCTTGGGAGGGGCATCGATGCTGGTCAGGTCGTAGAGGCGGAGCGCGGGCGGGTTGTCGACGGCGACCGCGGCGGTGTGCTGTGCGGTGTCGACGGCGATGGCCGTGGCGTTCTGGCTCAGGGGCAGGACGGTGCCGGCGGGGTCCTTCGCGGGCGACGGCGAGTCGGCCGGTGTCGCGGCGGTGACGGTGTCGGCGATCTGGAGGTCGTCCCCCGTGTTGTTGCCGGTCGAACAGCCCGCGACCAGGGTTGTTCCGGCGATCAGGACGACGGCGAGCCGGCGCAACGGGTGCCTCCTTGTGCTGTGCTGTCTCCAGCATCCCCGACCGGCGCGTTGTGGTCACGTGGGGGTCACTTGCGTGTCATGTACGACACCCGGTCAGCCGAGCGGCCGTTCGGGATAGCCGAGTTCGATATCGCTCACGTCGTCGAGGGCGGCGCGGATGGCCGGCGGGAGGTCGAGGTCTTCGCTGGCGAGGCTGGCGTGCAGCTGCGCTGTGTCCCTCGCGCCGACGACCGGGGCGACGACTCCGGGGCGGTCGCGGACCCAGGCCAGGGCGACGGCGAGGGGAGTGGTGCCCAGTCCGTCGGCGGCGGTGACGACGGCCTGCACGATGCGGGCCGCGCGTTCGCTGCGGTGGTGTTCGACGTAGGGGGCGTAGTGCGGGGATGCGCCGCGGCTGTCCGACGGGGTGGCGTTGCGGTATTTGCCGGTGAGCACGCCGCGTCCGATGGGGGCCCAGCACAGGGTGCCGAGGCCGTGGTGTTTGGCGGCCGGCAGGACTTCGCGTTCGACGCCGCGTTCGAGCAGGGAGTACTCGACCTGGGTGGACACCAGGGGGAAGGGGCTGGTGGCGGCGGCGGTGGCCAGTTGCCAGCCGGTGTAGTTGGAGATGCCGGCGTAGCGGATCTTGCCGGCGCGGGCGGCGGCATCGACGGCGCTGAGGGTTTCCTCCAGCGGGACGGAGTTGTCCCAGGCGTGCAGCTGCCAGAGGTCGATGTGGTCGACGGCGAGTCGGCGCAGGGAGCCGTCGAGGGCGGTGAGCAGGGCGCCGCGGCTGGCGCCGCCGCCGAAGGGGCCGTCGTCGCGGCGGGCGACGGCTTTGGTGGCGATGATGATGTCGTCGCGTTCGACGACGTCGCCCACGAGGGCGCCGAGGATCTCTTCGGCGTCGGGGTGGACGTCGGCGGTGTCGACGAGGGTGCCGCCGGCCTCGATGTAGGCGGTGAGCTGCCTGGTGGCTACTTCGGGCTCGGTGTCCTTGCCCCAGGTCATGGTGCCCAGCGCCAGCCGTGAGACGCGAAGGCCGCTGCGGCCGAGGTGTCTTTGCTGCACGGGTGCGAGCCTATGCCGATCTTGGCCGTTGGGCCTGTTGCCGTAGAGGTTACTGGCGGGTAGGGTCCGGTTCGTGCGACTTGGGCTGAACCTCGGATACTGGGGCGCGGGTAACGACGCCGACAACCTGGAGCTGGCCAGGGAGGCCGAGCGGCTGGGCTTCTCGGTGGTGTGGGCCGCCGAGGCCTACGGCTCCGACGCGCCGACGGTGTTGTCGTGGGTGGCCGCTCACACCTCCACCATCGACGTGGGCAGCGCGATCTTCCAGATCCCGGCTCGCACCCCGGCCATGGCCGCGATGACGGCCGCGACCTTGGACACGTTGTCGGGCGGCCGGTTCCGGCTGGGCCTGGGCGTGTCGGGTCCGCAGGTGTCGGAGGGCTGGCACGGCGTCCGGTTCGACAAGCCGCTGGCGCGCACCCGGGAGTACGTCGACATCGTGAAGTCGGCGTTGAAGCGGGAGAAGCTGCGCTACGAGGGCAAGCACTACACGCTGCCGCTGCCCGACGGGCCGGGCAAGGCGCTGACGCTGACCGTGCACCCGGTGCGGGAGCAGATCCCGATCTACCTGGCCGCGGTGGGCCCGAAGAACCTGGAGCTGACCGGCGAGATCGCCGACGGCTGGCTGGCGGTGTTCTACTCGGCCGAGTTCGCCTCCGAGTCGCTGGCGCAGGTCGCGGCGGGTCGGGCGAAGGTCGGCAAGACCCTTGAGGGGTTCGACGTCGTGCCGACCGCGCCACTGGTGCTCGGCGACGACTGGCAGGCCGCCGCCGACCAGGTGCGGCCGTACGCGGCGCTGTACGTGGGCGGCATGGGCAGCCGGGACAAGAACTTCTACAACAACCTGGCCTGCCGGATGGGCTACGAGGCGCAGGCGGCCGAGGTGCAGGAGAAGTACCTGGCCCGCGACTACGCCGGCGCCATGGCCGCGTTGCCGGTGGAGCTGCTGGACGCCACCTCGCTGCTGGGCCCGGTGGAGCGCATCGCCGACGGCATGCAGGCGTTGGCCGGGGCCGGGGTGACGACGTTGACCGTGTCGCCGATGCACTTCGATCTCGACCTCAACGTGAAGGCGCTGCGCGCGGCGGCGGAGGCGCTGGACAAGTCGGGCGTGGCCTGACCGTAGGCTGGCCCGTGTGGCGACTCTGATTCTCCTGCGGCACGCGCAGTCCACCGCGAACGGTTCCGGGGTGTTGGCCGGTCGGTCTCCCGGTGTGCAGTTGGCCGAGTCCGGCCAGGCCCAGGCGGCCAAGCTGGTGGAACGGCTGGCCGGTGTGGAGCTGGCCGGCGTGGTGTCGTCGCCTCTGCTGCGCTGCCAGCAGACCATCGCGCCGTTGACGTCCGCGCGCGGCATCGAGCCGGTGATCGAGGACGACCTGTCCGAGGTGGACTACGGCGAGTGGACCGGCAAGGCGATCAAGGACCTGCTCAAGGAGCCACTGTGGACCGTGGTCCAGCAGCATCCTTCCGCCGCCGTGTTCCCGGCCGGCGAGGGCCTGGCCTCCGTGCAGGCTCGTGCCGTCGCCGCCGTGCGCCGTCACGACGCCCGGATCACCGCCGAGCACGGTGACGAGGCCGTGTGGTTGGCGTGCAGCCACGGCGACGTGATCAAGTCCGTTCTGGCCGACGCCCTGGGCACCCACCTGGACTCGTTCCAGCGCATCGTCGCCGACCCCTGCTCGGTCTCCGTCGTCCGCTACACCCACACTCGCCCGTTCGTGGTGCGCATGAACGACCACGGCTCCGAGTACGCCGCCATCGTCCCCGTGAAGCCGAAGACCGAGGAAGAAGCCAAGGCCACCTCCGACGCCGTTGTCGGTGGCACAACAGGGGCTTGATAACCGGGCGCGGCACTGGCCGGTCGAGCGCTCTCTTGATAAACGGAACGCGCACTCCGTATGCTGGGTTCGTCGTCGAACTCAGGGGGAACAGGCATGCCGACTCCGGCAGAGGTGTTCGAGCAGTTCCGGCTGGCCGGCGAGCGCAGTGACGTCGAGGGCTTCCTCGACCTGCTGGCCGACGACGTGCTGATGGAGTGGATGTACCCGATTCCCGGCTTCCCGGGGCAGATGCGAGGCCGGGAGCAGCTGCGGAAGTTCTACGGCCGGCAGTCCGCGCGGGTGGGCAGCCACCGCAGCACCTACCGGGACGTCGTGCTGCACGAGAGCACGGACCCGGAGGTGGTGATCGCCGAGTACGTCCGCGACATGACCGCCGTGGACACCGGCGAGACCGTGACCAAGCCGTGCGTGGCGGTCCTGCGGGTGCGTGACGGCAAGATCCTCAACTTCCGCGACTACGTCCAGTTCTGAGCACGGCAGTGCCCCGGTCCCAGGGCAGGACCGGGGCACTGCGCTCAGCGCCGGGACTAGTTGACGTTGACGCCGCTCCACGCGGCGGCGACGGCCTTGTACTCGGCGCTGCCGGTGCCGCCGTACAGGTCGGCCGCGGCGGCCAGCGTGCCGGTGCGGGCCTGGGCGTACTTGGTGGTGGAGACGAACTTCGTGGTCAGGGCGCGGAACCAGATGGCCTGGGCCTTGGCGATGCCGATGCCGGTCAGCTTCGAGCCGTTGGAGGTCGGGCTGTTGTAGTTGACGCCGTTGATGGTCTTGGCGCCGCTGCCCTCGGCCAGCAGGTAGAAGAAGTGGTTGGCGACGCCGGACGAGTAGTGCACGTCCTTGTTGCCGACGGTGGAGGACCAGTAGTCGGCCGAGTTGCCGTCCTTGGAGGGCTGGTCCATGTAGCGCAGCGGCTTGCCGTTGCCGAAGATGTCGATCTTCTCGCCGATCAGGTAGTCGCCCTGGTCGGAGGCGTTCTTGGCGAAGAACTCCACGGCGGTGCCGAAGATGTCGCTGGTGCCCTCGTTGAGGCCGCCGGACTCGCCGGAGTAGACCAGGCCGGCGGTGGCGGAGGTGACGCCGTGCGACATCTCGTGGCCGGCCACGTCGATGGCGGTCAGCGGGTGGGCGTTGCCCGAGCCGTCGCCGTAGGTCATGCAGAAGCAGCTGTCGTCCCAGAAGGCGTTGACGTAGCCGCTGCCGTAGTGGACCTTGCTCAGCGCGCCGACACCGTTGTTCTTGATGCCGTTGCGGCCGAAGGTGTTCTTGTAGAAGTCCCACGTCTCGGCGGCGCCGTAGGCGGCGTCGGCCGCGGCGGTGTTGACCGTGGTGGCCTTGCCGTCGCCGAAGACGTTGTTCGCGCTGGTCACCAGGGTCCCGGTGCCGGAGCCGTGGTTGAGGGTGTTGACCTGCTGGTTGCCCCGCGAGCCGTCCTTGAGCTGGTAGGTGCTGCCGGACTGGGTCGTGGTCAGGGCGACCGTGCCGGAGTACTCGGTGTTGCCGGTGCCGGCGGCCTCCTCGATCCCGTTGTACGAGTACAGCACCTTGCCGCTGGCGGCGTCGGTGAACACGTGCTGCTGGATCGGCGTCTGGTCGGCCTGCACGCCGGTGACCACGGTCTCGTAGGCCAGGGTGGGGGCGGTGTCGACCGCGTAGACGACCAGGGTCTGCGCCGACTTGGTCAGGCCGGTGCCGGTCACCGAGGCCAGCGCGTCCGAGGCGGCGGCGTTGGCCGACAGCTTCGGGGTGGCGGCGGGCGCGATGCGGGCGGTGTTGGCGTAGGTCACGTGGCTGACCGCGCCGGCCGCGGACTGGTCGACGACCAGGTCGCCGCCGAGCACCTTCATGCCGGCGTAGGTGCGGTCGTAGCGCAGGTGCCTAGTACCGTTCGCGTCGGTGACGACGTCCTTGACGACCAGCTTCTCCTGGCTGCCGAGTCCGAGCGTGCCCGCCAGTGCGGGCGCCTGGTCGGCGGCCGACTGCAGCGCCGCCTGGTGGGCGACGAGCGGGTTCACGGGAGCCGCGGTGGCGGTGGTGTACCCGGCGACGGAGCTGAGCAGGGCCGCGGTCACGGCCGCGGCGCAGCACAGGGTCACACGTTTCATCGAGTCTCCTCGTTCCTGGTGCAGGGCGTACGTCCGAGCGATCCGGCGCTGGCCGGATCGGACGGATCGGACATCGGGAACGAGATCGATCCTGCCGAGAGTCGAACACGGTACGTAATAGGGGAATCCCTTGCAGTGATCGGCGTTCGTTGACAGTTAAAATGTTGTTTACCCGGAGGGGGATCACTGTGCGTCACCTGGAGGTGGGTCCGGACGGGGCCCGCATGCGGTGGGTGGAGCTGCCCGGGGCGCAGCCGCCGACCGTCTACCTGCACGGCCTCGGCTCGTCGTCACCGGCCTACTTCGGGCAGGTCGCGGCGGCGACGGGCCGCCGGTCGCTGCTGGTGGACCTGCTCGGGTTCGGCCTGAGCGACCGGCCGGCCGGCTTCGGCTACACCATGGAGGACCACGCCGACACGGTCGCCACGCTGCTACGGGCCGTGGATCTGGACGGCGTGCGGGTGGTCGCGCACAGCATGGGCGGGGCGGTCGCCATCGTGCTTGCGGAGCGTCACCCCGGGCTGGTCGGGGAGCTCGTGCTGGCCGAGCCGAACCTCCGTCCGGCCGAACCGCGTGCGCTGAGTGCCCGCATTGCGCGCTACCGGGAGGAGGAGTACGTGCAGACCATGCACGGCCGGATCCTGTCGGTGATCGGCACCGAGTGGGCGGCCACCGCGAGGCAGGCCGACGCGGCGGCGATGCACCGCAGCGCGGTGTCGCTGGCCGGCGAGCGGGACCGATGGTTCCTGCACAGCCTGTGCGCGCTGACTATCCCACGCACGTTCCTGCTCGGCCAGAACAGCGACCCGCTGCCCGACCACCAGGCGCTGGTCGAGGCCGGCGTCACCGTGACGGTGATCCCGGACGGCGGGCACAACATGATGCTGGACAACCCGAAGGCGTTCGTGGAGGCCCTGAGCCGATGAGGACACTCATCACCGGTGGCGTCGTTGTCAGCATGGACCCGGCCGTCGGCGATCTCACGCGTGGCGACGTGCTCATCACCGACGGCGTGATCACCGAGATCGCGGCGCGCGTCGACGCCCCCGACGCCGAGGTGATCGACGCGACCGACCGGATCGTGCTGCCCGGCTTCGTCGACACCCACCGCCACACCTGGCAGACGGCGTTCCGCGGCATCGGCGCGGACTGGACGTTCGCCGAGTACCGGGCCGCCATGCACGGCACGCTCAAACCCCACTACACGCCCGACGACGTCTATCTCGGCAACCTGCTCGGGCGGCTGGAGGCCCTGCACTCGGGCGTGACCACGATGCTGGACTGGTTCCACTGCGCGCAGAGCCCCGCGCACGTCGACGCCGCCGTCCAGGCGCTGCGGGACGCGCCGGCCCGCTCAGTCTTCTGCTACTGCGAGGGAAACGTCACCGTCCCGGTCGACGCGGCCGAGCTGCGGCGGGTCCGTGACCGCGTCGACGACGGCCTGGTGACCATGGCGTTGGGGCTGCGCGGCGCCCAACTGACCACAATGGACATCGTCGCCGCGGATCTGAAGCTGGCCGCCGAATTCGGGCTCCGCTCCAGTGTCCACATCGGATCCGGCGGCGCTCGCGGCAGCCGCCCGGTCGACGCCTACCGCGAGCACGGGCTGCTCCTAGACAGCATGACCTTCGTGCACGCCAACGGAATCGAGGACGACGAGCTGCGGATGCTGGCCGACGCCGGCTGCTCGGTGTCGGTCAGTCCGGACGTGGAGCTGAGGATGGGCTTCGGCTGGCCCATGACCGGCCGCATGCTGGCCGCCGGGCTGCGGCCGACGTTCTCCATCGACGACTGCCCGTCCGCCGGCGGCGACATGTTCGCCACCATGCGCACCGCCCTCGTCGTGCAGCGCGGCCTGGACGGCGGCCTCGCGTCGCGCGACGTGCTGGAATTCGCCACCGTCGACGGCGCCCGAGCGTGCGGACTTTCCACCCGAACGGGCAGCCTCACCCCCGGCAAGGACGCCGACGTAATCCTGCTGCGGGCCGACGACCCGAGCGTGTTCCCGTTCAACAACCCCGCCGGCACCCTCGTCGCCGCCGGCCATCCCGGCCTGGTCGACACGGTCATCGTGGCCGGCCACGTGGTCAAACGCGACGGCGCGCTGGTCGGCGTCGACCTGCCGGCGCTGCGGGCTCGCCTCCTCGAATCCCGCAACCGCATCGCCGCGGCCGCCGGTATACCGGTCGACGGCAGCTGGCGTCCCCCGACAGAATCGGAGTAACCGTCTGGGGGACACCACATGCACATCGCGTTCATCACCGCGCCCGCGCCCGGCCACGTCTATCCGACGCTGCCGCTGGTGCAGGAGCTGACCCGGCGCGGCCACCGGGTCAGCTACGCCACCTCGCCCGCCTTCGCCGACATGATCGCCGCATCCGGCGCGCAGCTGGTGGCGCTGGACTGGTCGCCCGGCAAGGTCGCCGCCAGCAAGGGCGGGCAGAAGACCGGCGAGCTGGCCGACATGCTCGTGGCCAGCATCCGCTCCACCAAGCACGTGCTGCCGGCCGTGGCCGACTGGATCACCGCCGACCGGCCCGACGTGATCGTCCACGACGCCGTCACGGTGCTCGGCTCGATGATCGCCAGCAAGTTCGGGCTGCCGTCGGCCACGACGTACCCGAACTTCGCCGGCAACGACAAGTTCGACATCGCCCAGGTCCTGGTGCCGCCGGACTTCGACCCGTCGCACCCGACGTTCCAGCAGTTCCTCACCGAGATGCGCCGGCTGGCCGCCGACTTCGGCGTGCCGGTGGAGACCGTGGCCGGCCCGGCCAAGACCGCCGAGCTCAACCTCGTGCTGCTGCCGCGCGAGTTCCAGATCCGGGGCGAGGTGTTCGGCGACGAGTTCCGCTTCATCGGCCCCTCCTTCGGCAACCGCGACAACCCGGACGAGTGGCAGCCGCCGGCCGGCCGGCGGGTGCTGTTCGTGGCGCTCGGGACCGTCGTCAACGACCGCGCCGACTTCTTCACCACCGTGATCAAGGCCTTCGGCGGCAGCGACTGGCACGTGGCGATGGCCGTCGGCGACCAGGTCGACATCGCCGGGCTGGGGGAGATCCCGGCCAACTTCGACGTCCGGGCCTTCTTCCCGCAGCCCGCGGTGCTGCGCCACGCCGACGTGTTCCTCTCCCACAGCGGCATGGGCTCCACCATGGAGGCCATCATGCGGCAGGTGCCCATCGTGTCCTTCCCGCAGATCGCCGAGCAGTCGGCCAACGGCCGCCGCGTGCAGGAACTCGGCATGGGCCGGCTGCTCGACATCAGCCGGGACACCGACCCCGACGAGCTGCGCCGCACGGTCGAGGAGGTGGCCGCGGACGAGGACATTCCCGTCAACCTCGCCGCGATGGCCGAGCACATCCGCAACGCCGGCGGCCCACCGGCCGGCGCCGACGCCATCGAGCAGCTCGTCGCCTCCCGCACGGCGGTGCGCTGACATGGCCCACATCGCCTTCGTCGTGCTGCCGGCGGCCGGGCACGTCAACCCGACCCTGCCGCTGGTGGCCGAGCTCGTGCGGCGCGGGCATCGCGTCACCTACTCCGCCGGCGCCGACCACGCCGAGGCCATCACCGCCGCCGGCGCCACCGCCCTGTCGTCACGGTCGGGGTCGGTGCGGCCCACGGGCAGCCTCAACGAGATGCTGCTGGCCGGGGTCGAGACGTGCCGGATGGTGGTGCCCGTGCTGGAGAAGGTGTTCCGCGAGGATCCGCCCGACCTGCTCTGCTACGACGTGCTCACCCCGTACGCGCCGGCGCTGGCCCACCGGCTCGGGGTGCCGACCGTGGTCACGGTCCCCACCCATGCCAGCAACGACTCGTTCGACCTGATGAAGCTGCTCATCCCCGCCGACTTCGACCCGACCGAGTACGTCGCCGCGCGGGCGAAGCTCGCCGCCGACCTCGGCATCCCGGTCGACCCGCCGGTCGCGAAACGGCAGATCGTGTTCCTGCCGCGCCGCTTCCAGATCGCCGGCGACACCTTCGACGACTCCTACGCGTTCGTCGGCCCGACCCTGGCCGACCAGCACGAGGACTGGCGGCCCCCGGCCGGGCGGCGGGTGCTGCTGGTGTCGCTGGGCACCGTCGTCAACAACCGCCCGGACTTCTTCCACGCCGTCGTGCGGGCCTTCGCCGGCACCGAGTGGCACGTCGCCATGGCCCTCGGCGACCGCGTCGACCCCGTCAAGCTCGGCGCCATCCCCGTCAACTTCGAGGTCCGGCCCTACTTCCCCCAACAGAACGTCCTCAAGTACGCGGCCGCGTTCCTCACCCACGCCGGCATGAACTCCGTCATGGAGTCCCTCGCCCGCCAGGTCCCGATGATCACCTACCCGCAGACCCCCGAACAGGCCGCCAACGCCCAACGGGTCGAGGAACTCGGCCTCGGCCGGATCCTCACCGACCTCGACGACCTGGCCGTCACCGTGACGGAAGTGGCCGGCGACCAGGACATCCGCGCCAACCTCGCCGCCATGGCCGCCGACCTCCGCGCAGCCGGCGGCGCCCGGGCCGCGGCCGACGCCGTGGAGGCGGCGCTGCCCTGACGGCGCGGGATCAAAGCGGGATCAAAACTGTCAGACCCCGCCGGCATGCTTGTGACCATGCAGACTCGACCGGTGCGGGACCGCGACGACCTGAAGGCGGTGCTCCGCACCGCCTTCACCTACCTCGGCGGCGTCCGGCACCGCCTGGTCGGCACGGCCGCGGCCTGCCTACAGGGAGTCGACCTGCCGGTGGGGGACATCGACCTCCTCGTCCAACACCGCCGCGACGTCGACGCCATCGCCCACGCGCTGGCCGGGTTCCCGTGCATCGCCGAGCCGCGCTGGCTGCCGGCCTCCCACCAGTACTTCGCCGCTCACCTCATCGACGGCGTCGAGTTCTCCGTCAGCACCGTGGAGACACCGTGCCTCGACGACGGCTGGGAGTGCCAGGGTCCGGGGCCGTGGCAGCACTACGTCACCGTGGACGGCATCGACTGCGTGCGGTTGGAACTCCGCCTGACCACCGAGCTCCTTCGCGGCCGCTCCGACCGCTACAAGCCGCTCTTGGCCCACCTCAAGACCCACGGTGCGGACCTCGAACTCCTGCACCGCAGCGTCACCACACGCGAGGTCCCCGAGACCCTCGCCTACCTGATCGGGCCCGTGCCCAGCGCACCGAAGGGGTGATCCTGCCCCAGATCGCCATGCCCATGCCCGACTGCGACCCACTGCCCGGCATATTCGCTGTGCTGCGCGGGCTCGGCCTGGATAGCGTCCGACCCCATGGAAGCTGACCCCCTGGGATCCGACCCCGCACAAGCTGACGCCGCACAATCCGACCCCGCGGAATCCGATGCGGTGGATCGTGCCGAGTCGATCGCCGCGCTCATGGCCACCGGCGCCGCCGACCTGGCGGGCCAGGTCGTGCAGACCCGCTTCCGGATGGCGCTGGCCGAGACGTGGGGGATCGAGCCGGGCGCGTCGGTGCTGGAGATCGGCTGCGGCCAGGGCGACATGACCGCCGTGCTGGCCGACGCCGTCGGCCCGGACGGGCACGTGCTCGGCATCGACATCGCCGACCCGTCCTACGGCGCCCCGGTCACCCTCGGCCAGTCGGCCGAGCACCTGCTGGCCACCGACCTCGGCCGCCGCATCGAGATCCGCTTCACCACCGACGTGCTGACGGCCGACTTCCCCGAGGGCGCCTTCGACTGCGTCGTGCTGTCCCAGTGCTCCTGGTACTTCGCCTCGTACGAGCAGCTCCGCGACACCCTTGCCCGCGTCCGCCCCTGGGCCCGGCGGCTGTGCTTCTCCGAATGGGACCTGCGGCCGACGGCGGTCGAACAGACGCCGCACCTGCTGGCCGTGCTCACCCAGGGCCAGATCGAGGCCGCCGGCTCGCGCGGCCAGGGCAACGTCCGCACGGTCTTCGGACGCGACGACGTGTACCGCGCGCTGGCCGAAGCCGGGTGGACCGTGCAGGACTCGCACACCGTCGTCGCCGACGGCATGCAGGACGCCGACTGGGAGATCGCCGCCTGCCTGGACTACGTGGACGACCATGAGCGGATGTCCGTGCTACCCAACGACATCCGCCGCCTCGTCGTCACCCAGGCCGACGTGATCAGCGCCACCGCCCGCGACCGCGGCAACGCCGCCCTGCCCGTGCTCACGATCGTCGCCGAGTGAATTCCCGACAGTTGAGGCAGGAAAGGGCCGACGACCGCTCAAGTCCACTGTGGTGGGTCCTAGATTCCGTGCCATGAGGACAATCCCGGCCCTGGCCAGCACACTTGCCGCCAGCCTGAGCGCCGCCGCCGCCGCCACCGGCCCCGCCGTGGCGCAGACCCTCACCGTGCCCGACAGCATCACCGCCGGGATCATGGTCTACGACAGACACACCCGCTCCGCCGACCTCCAGCTCAACGCCCACCAGCAGTTCCGCTCCGCGTCCGTGGTGAAGCTGCTCATAGCCCTGGACTACCTCGAGGCCAACGGCGTCGACGTGCCGCCGGAGGACCTGGCGCAGCTGCAGCCCATGCTGCGCTCCAGCGACGACGACGCCGCCAGCTACCTGTGGGTCAAGGACGGCTGGGAGACCATCGTGCGGCGCATGGTCGCCAAGATCGGCCTCACCGACACCGCGCCCCCGGTCAACCGCGGCATCTGGGGCTACACCGCCATCAGCGCGGCCGACGTCGTCAAGATCTACGACTACATCCTGACCAGGGCCGAGCCGGGCGTGCGCGACTTCATCATGGGCAACCTGCGGCAGTCCACCAGGTGCGGCAACGACGGCTTCGACCAGTCCTTCGGCATCCCCGGCGCCGTGAACCGGCCGTGGGCGGCCAAGCAGGGCTGGTCCGGCTTCGGCGCCAACCCCGCACCCGACAAGGTGTGCAGCCCTGCCAACCCCGTGCCGCCCACCCCCGGCTCGGCCGCCCACTCGTCGGCCCAGGTCGGCTCCGGCGAGCAGCTGACCGCCAAAGCCACCGCCGGCGACGGGCTCGATCTCACGCGCCGCGCCACGCACACCACCGGCACCGTCGGCCCCCACGACGACAAGATCATGGTCGTGCTGACGCTGGAGCCCGTCGACACGTCATGGGAGGCTTCGGCCGGCCGTATCACCGCCCTGACCTCGGTCGTCTACCGGCTCAGCGAGTACCTCTGAGCCGCGGCCGCCGGGCGTGGGGTTGACTAGGGGGCGTGACCGACGATCTGCGCGCCGACTGCTCCAACTGCTTCGCCCTGTGCTGCGTCGCGCTGCCCTTCACCGCCTCCAGCGACTTCGCCATCACGAAGAGCGCCGGCACGCCCTGCCGCAACCTGCTCGCCGACCACGGCTGCGGCATCCACACCGACCTGCGCGCCAAGGGATTCCCCGGCTGCACCGTGTTCGACTGCTTCGGCGCCGGCCAGAAGGTCTCGCAGGTCACCTTCGGCGGCCAGGGGTGGCGTGACGCCGGCGAGGACGGCCGGCAGCGCATGTTCAGCGGCTTCATGATCATGCTCCAGCTGCAGGAGCTGCTCTGGTATCTCGCCGAGGCCCGTGCGCTGCCGGCCGCCCGCCCCCTGCACGATCGCATCTCCGCCGCCTACACCGAGGTCGAGAAGGTCACACTGTCCGAACCGGACACTCTGCTCGCCGTCGACGTCCCCGCCCACCGCGAGAAGGTCAACGAACTTCTGTTGCGGGCCAGCGAACTGACCCGCGCCACCGTCAAGGGCCGCAAGGCCGACCGGCGCGGGGCCGACCTCATGGGCGCCAAGCTCAAGGGCGCGGTGCTCGCCGGCGCCAACCTGCGCGGCGCCTACCTGATCGCCGCCGACCTCCGCCAGGCCGACCTGCGGCTGGCCGACGTCATCGGCGCCGACTTCCGCGACACCGACCTGCGCGGCGCGGACCTCACCGACGCCCTGTTCCTCACCCAGTCCCAGGTCAACGCCGCCCGCGGCGACCAGGCCACCCGCATCCCCGCCACCCTCACCCGCCCGCCCCACTGGACCCTACCCACCCACTGACCGGCCACCCCGGCTTTGTGCCACATGCGCTTCCCATTTGCGCCCAGGTGCCACACAGGAAGCGCATGTGGCAAAAAAGTCGGGTGGGTCAGCGGCGGGGCAGTAGCCTTTTCACGGCGCGGGACAACACTTCCCGGGCCTCGACGTCGTCCAGGGCCGGCAGGGTGGAGATGGTGTCGCTGAGCACGGCGATGGCCCGCACCGCGAACAGCTGATCGGGCGAGGGGCAGTCGCCGTAGACCACGCGGGCGAGCCGGTCGAGCAGGTCGGACATCTGGCTCGCGGCCTTCATCCGCCCGTGCATCACCGGATCCGCCGCCAACACGCTGATGGTGGCGCGCCGGGAGACGGTCAGGTCGGCGAAGCCCTCGGCCACGGCGTCGATGCGACCCGACCGGGTGGTCTGGGCGGCGGCCTGCTCGATGATCGCCGTCACGCCCTCGTACACGGGCTCGCAGATGGACTGCAACAGCTCCAACTTCGAGGGAAAGTGGTAGTACACGGCGGCTTTGGTCAGCCCGAGCTCGTCGGCGATGTCCTGCAACGAGGTGGCGTCGTAACCCCGCGCGGCGAACAGCGTCAGCGCGACGTGCTGGATGCCGGCCCGCGTGCGGCGGGCCTGCTCGGCCCTGACTCCTGGACTCACCCGGCCAGCATCCCACTTTCACCTGCCGGGCGACAAGTGAGTCACTTGACGCCCGGCAGGTGAACGGAGCAAGGTTGCAGTGCCGATTCCTTTCGGGTCACCCCCTCACACGATGGAGCAGAAGTCATGCCTTTGCAGGGCGAGTACGAGGCCAGCGCCCAGGACTGGGTGCGCGAGCAGGTCGAGAAGGTCGAGCAGACCGGCGGTGCCGAAGGCACCGAGCTGCGCGGCGTGCCGATCATCGTGGTCACCTCGGTCGGCGCCAAGTCGGGCAAGCTGCGCAAGAGCCCGGTCATGCGCGTCGAGCACGACGGCGTGTACGCCGCGGTCGCCTCCTACGGCGGCGCGCCCAAGCACCCGGTCTGGTACCACAACTTCAAGGCCAACCCGCTGGTCGAGGTGCAGGACAAGACCGTCAAGAAGGACTACCGCGCCCGCGAGCTCGAAGGCGCCGAGCGCGAGCTGTGGTGGGACCGCGCCGTCCAGGTCTGGCCGGACTACGCCGAGTACACCAAGAAGACGGATCGCCTCATTCCGGTGTTCGTCCTCGAGCCCGTGAACTGAGGAAAACCGCTGGCCGATCCGGCTAGGGTTGCCGGCATGATCTCCGTGCGCGCCGTGGGCGCCGACGACTGGGCCACCTGGCGTGAGCTGCGGCTGGCCGCGCTCGCCGACGCCCCGGACGCGTTCGGGGCGACCCTGGAGCAGTGGCGGGACGCCGACGAGGCGCGCTGGCGTGAGCGACTCGCCGCCGGCGCCCTGCACCTTGTCGCCGAGCTCGACGACAAGCCCGCCGGCATGGTCGGCGCCCTCGACGACCCCGACGGCGCCGCGCAGCTGATCTCGATGTGGGTCGCGCCGTTCGCCCGCGGCCAGAACGTCGGCGAGTCCCTCATCGACGCCCTGGTCGACTGGGCGGGGGAGCGGACCGTGCGGCTGGAGGTCGTCACGACCAACACCCGCGCCCGGGACCTGTACCGCCGCAACGGTTTCGTCGACGACCACCAGGCGGGTGACCGGCTGACCATGGTTCATGTCGGTCCCACCGCGCGGTTCCTGACCGAGCTCAACGCCGACATCTGGCAGCCCTACCGCGACTCCTACGCTGCCGGCGAC
Organism: Kutzneria sp. NPDC051319; assembly: GCF_040682195.1. Classification (NCBI taxonomy): domain Bacteria; kingdom Bacillati; phylum Actinomycetota; class Actinomycetes; order Pseudonocardiales; family Pseudonocardiaceae; genus Kutzneria; species Kutzneria sp. NPDC051319. Next base: position 90,968 of record NZ_JBFBAM010000028.1, read on the forward strand.
ACCGAGGCGTTTCTCGCCCTGCACCACCCGGAGCTCATCCGCGCCGGCGGCCCCGCGAAAACCGTGCAGGGCTTCGACGAGTACGCCGCCGCCGGCCGCTCCTGGCGGGCCGACATGGACGCCCGCGGCAGCAGTGTGGCCATCGAGTTCCGCTTCACCGAACGCATCACCGACGGCGAGCTGGCCAGCGAGCGCGGCGTCTACCGCCTCACCGCCACCCGCGCCGACGGCGACCGGAAGATCCTCCACGGCCACTTCCACACCTTCGCCCGCAAGATCTACGGCCACTGGCGCATCGCCGTCGACTACGACAACACCGCCGCCACCCCGGCCGACTTCGACGCCGCCACCGCCCCCGACGACCTCACCCCCTACCTCCCCCACCCCTGACGCCCGCCCCCATCTGACGTTTGGAAGGGGGCTTTCCTCTACTCGGGGTGTAGGAAGGGCGCTTTCACACCACCAGTGCGGCCGGCAGGAGGTCGGCGGTGGCGGTCAGGGAGCTCGACTCGGGGATGATCCGCTCCACGGGATACCCGAGCAGGGCCCGCGTCCGGTACCAGCGGCGCATGGCTTCGACGGTGAATTTTGCGGCCTCCGGGCGGGTGCCGTGCCGGCGGGCGGTCTCCTCGAACGACACGTCGAGGTAGAAGAAGGCCGCCGGGTGGTCGAGGGCCAGTCGCCGCAGCATGTCCCCGTAGCGAGCGGCGTTCAGGATGCCTTCCAGGATCACGGCATAGCGGTGGGAAAGCGCATACCGCGCCATCGCCTCCAACAGCCCGATGTTCACGCCGCCGGCCACGTCGCCCTCGCCCAGCACGTGCCGGCGGACCACGTCCTGCTGCACCAGCGCCACCCGCTCGACCCGCTCCCGCACCGCCCGAGCGACCGCCGACTTGCCCGACCCGGAGTTCCCCCGCAGCACCACCAGCATCCGACAAACTTACACGCCGATCAAACTTGCACTGAGTCCAAATTGCTCGTAGGTTGGGGACGTGGCCGACACCGAGCACCAGGGGCTGCGGGAACGCAAGAAGCTGCAGACCTGGAGGAACATCCGCGCGGCCGCGTTCCGGCTGATCGAGGAGCGCGGCTACGACGCGGTGAGCGTGGAGGACATCGCGGCCGCGGCCGAGGTGTCCCGCAGCACGATGTTCAACTACTTCCCCAGCAAGGAAGCGATCGTGCTCGACCCCGACCCGGAGGCGCCGTCGGTGTGGCGGGCGCTACTGCGCGACCACCGCGACGACGAGCCGCTGTGGACGGCGCTGCAGAACGTGTTCCTCGGCTACATGGGCACGTTCTCGGACAGCCTGGCCGTGCAGAAACGGCTCAAGGCCACCTACCCCAAGCTCAAGGAGTCGGTCCGCGACCACGGCGAGCAGTTCGGCATCGAGCTGCACGCCTGGGTGGCCGAGCGCACCGAGCCCGGCCGCGAGCTCGAGGCCACCCTCATGCTCAACACCGCCCAGGCCGTGGTCGGCACGGCCTACGCCCTGTGGTCGCCGGACGACGGCTTCGACCGACTGCTCGACATCACCCGCGACTGCTTCGCGCGGGCCAGCAACGGATTCGCCTGACCGCTAAGGACAAACCCCATGAGCAAGACCTGGTTCATCACCGGCGCCTCCCGCGGCTTCGGCCGCAGCTGGACCATCGCCGCCCTGCAGCGCGGCGACAAGGTCGCCGCCACCGCCCGTGACACCTCGACGCTCAAGGACCTCGCCGAGACCTACGGCGACGCCCTGCTGCCGATCCAGCTCGACGTGACCGACCGCGACGCCGACTTCGCCGCCGTGCAGCAGGCCCACGCCCACTTCGGCCGCCTCGACGTGGTGGTCAACAACGCCGGCTACGGCCACTTCGGCTTCATCGAGGAGGTCACCGAGGCCGAGGCGCGTGCCCAGTTCGATACCAACCTGTTCGGCGCGCTGTGGATCACGCAGGCCGCGATCCCGCTGATGCGCGAGCAGGGCTCCGGCCACATCGTGCAGATCTCCAGCATCGGGGGCGTCGCCGCGTTCCCGACCGTCGGCATCTACAACGCCTCCAAGTGGGCGCTGGAGGGCTTCACCGAGGCCCTGGCCCAGGAGGTCGGTGGCTTCGGCATCAAGACCACCCTGATCGAGCCCGGCGGCTACGCCACCGACTGGAGCGGCGCCTCGGCCGTGCGCTCCGAGCCGCACCCGGCCTACCAGGCGATGCGGGACGCCCAGGCCTCGCGCCGCGCGGCCATGGCCACCACCGCGCCCGGCCCGGACGACACCACCGCCGCGGTGTTCGCGGCCATCGACGCCGAGAACCCGCCCAAGCGGCTGCTGCTGTCCGGCACCGCGTTCGACATCGCGCAGAGCGTCTACGCCGACCGGGTCAAGACCTGGTCGGACTGGGAAGAGACCTCCCGCTCGGCCTGATCTGGCGGGCTGATCTCCTCACCCCCACGACGAGTCACGGGTGAGGAGATCAGCCCGGCCGCACCGACCAGTACGGTGTGCCCTGCTCGGAATGCCACTGCGAGGGGGTCCACATGACGTACGGTCCGCCGTCCGAACCGACCACACCGGACCCCCGGTTCGATCCGACGGCGCAGCACCAGCAGCCCTGGGCGCCACCGCAGCCGCCGGCCGCCCAGCCGGGTGGCAGCGGGCTCGCCGTGATCGCGCTGCTGGTGGGCATGTTCGGCTGCGTCGTGTGGCTGCTGCCGATCTACGAGGCCAACCTCCGGCACTATCTGCCGTTCCCCTTCGCGATCGGCGGAATCGTGCTGTCGATCATGTGCCTGTCCGGGCACCGCCGCGGCACCACCACCGCCGTCATCGGCCTGCTGCTGTCCGGCCTGGCCCTGCTGCTGGGCCTGGTCATGGTCAGCAACGAGTTCCTGCGCTTCCTGGGCTGAAAACCGAAAACTCGGTCGTGGCCGTGGGCCGATCGCCGTAGCGTGCACGGCCATGAGCGACATCGAACGTGAGTCACTGCTGGAGTTCCTGCAACGACAGCGGGACCTGGTGCAGTGGAAGCTCCAGGACGCACCCGACGACGCCCTGCGCGCGATCGGCACCCCCACCGGCCTCACCGCCCACGGCATCGTGCTGCACCTGAGCAGCTGCGAACGCGGCTGGTTCCGCTGGGCCTTCGCCGACCAGGCGCCCCCCATGTTCGACGACACCGAGGATCCCGACGCCGACTTCAAGCCGGCCCCCGACCTCACCCTGGCCCAACTGCTGGCCGACTACGCCGCCGAGACCAAGCGCTCCGACGAGGTCATCCTCGCCGCCGAGTCCCTCGACGACCAGGCCGTCCACCGCGCCAGGAGCCTGCGCTGGATCCTGCTGCACATGATCGAGGAGACCGCCCGCCACCTCGGACACCTCGACCTCATGCGCGAACAGGCCGACGGCTCCACCGGCGAACGCCCCGAACACTGACCCACCCCCGCGAGTCCCGCCCAGCGTCACACCGAAACCCGCTCTAACGCAGCTCCGCCAACACCCGAGCCATGTCCTCGTAGTTGGCCGGGATGGTGTCGGCCAGCCCGAGCCGGTGCCGCTCGATCCGCACCGCGCCGAGGTGAACCGCCCGGTACAGCGCCGAGCGCCACACCGCGCCCGGCGACGTCGACGGGCGGCCGTAGGTGTCCCAGAACGCGTCCCGGGCGGTGCCGGGCTTGCGCCCCGCCTCGTAGACGCTCCAGTCCGCCGCCGGATCGCCCCACGACGCCCGGTCGTGGTCGAACACCCCGACGATCCGCTCCCCGTCCAGCCGCACGTTCGGTACCCACAGGTCGCCGTGCAGCAGCCGGGGCTCGGTGACCCCGTCCAGCACGGCCGCGTTCTTCGCGGCCAGGACACCGACCTCCCGCATGTCGGAGTCGTCCAGCCCGGCATCGCGGATGTCGGCGACGGTGTCGTCCACAGTGGACAGCACCGCTTCGCTCCACGTTGCGTGCGTCGGGCCGGCAGGGCGGCCGAACCGCTCGCCGCGCACCTCGTGCACGACCCGCACGATCTCGCCCACCTGCCGGAAGAACCCCGGTTTGTCGGTCAGCGCCCGGAACCCCTCCGCACCGGACACACCGCCCAGCATCGTCTGGAACGTGTAGTCCCTCGGCACGAGATCATGCGTGAAGTCGACGAACAGGGTGCGCGGCATCAGGTCGGCGATGGGCGCGAAGAACGGCAGCGACGCGTGCTCGTGCCGCATGAAGTCCCGCTCGATCCGGTACGACCGCGCCGGCGCCACCCGCAGGATCACGGTCTCCCCGCCGAGATCCACCCGGTAGGTCGTGTTGAACGAGCCGCCGCCGAGCTCCACCGCGGACACCGGCTCCCGCCCGAACCCCCGCCGGCACACCGCCACGACCTGTGGCGCGGTCAACGCCTGCTGGAACGCCCCGTCCGGGCGGGTGATCGACTCGTAGCGCACCCGCCGACCCTGCCACGCCCGCCGCCGGGCCGCGAGCGAGTTGCCTACGGCGCGAACACCGGCGCCGGGTCGTAGAACACCCGGAAGTCGGTGATCAGGCCACCCCCACCGACCCGCCAGATCGACACCGTCGGGACGGTCACCCGCTTGTCGTCCCGGCGCGTGTAGGTCACATCGGTCTCCGCGACCGTCGTGTCCCCGACCGTCCACTCCCGACGGATCTCGTGCCGTAACCCCTTGGCATAGCCGAGGAACGCGATGTTGCCGGCCAGAATCGCCTCCCGCCGACCAGTGGGTCGCCGTTGCCGACGCGTCGAGTCGGTGACCGGGCCGGCCCGCCGCCTACGGCCTCACGCCCCGTGAACGCGAACTCGCCGACCTCGTCTACCAGGGCCTGCCGACCAAGGACATCGCCGCGCGGCTGTTCATCTCCCCGACACCGTGCAGCAGCACCTCAAGTCCATCTTCGCCAAGACCGGCGTGCGGAGCCGCCGCGAACTGGTCGCCCGCGTGTTCAGCGCCGACCCCGTGAGGTAACGGACTCAGCGGATCGGCCGACTGTGGGTCGTGGAAGAGAGCATCTGGGAGAACGCCGAGATCCTGAACTGTGTGTCCGCTGCGCTCCGCGAGGCGAAGCCGGCACCGAACGGCTCGGGTCTGGCCTACCTCACCGCCTATCAGCTGGCGATCAAGGTCGACCGCGACCACCCCGAGGTCAGACAGGCACTCGGCGTGAAGATCGGTGGCGAAGGCACGGGCAGCCATGTCAGCTTCGCGCAGTACCTCGGCCGCGAGCTGTCTCGCCGAAGCCGGAGCGCGAACTTCCCGGTGGAGATGGTGTATCTGTCCAACGACCATGTCGCCGATGTGACCTATAAGAGCGCCGGCGGCGAGCCCATCGTCAGCAGCCTCACCGGCACGGGGATTCCGTTGGCGCTGTTTCGGTGGCGGGGCGAAACTCAGGCCTCGTGATCGGTGACCGCCAGCCGTACCCGCTCACGGAACCCGGCCTCGTCCTCCTCGGCGATCTCGGCGCGAAGATCCGCCCGGAGTTGGTCCCAACGCTGCCTCGCCTCCTGGGTTTTCGCCTTCTCACCGGCGAGCTCCTGGCGTAGCGCGGCGATCTGCTCGTGCAGGGGCGCCAGGGACTGCGCATAGGTCTGGCTGGCGGCGGCCAACTGCGTGGTGAGGGCGTCGATCCGGGCCTCGGCGGCGGTGGTTGCCGACTGGGCCTGTTGGCGGAGCTCGGCCGCCTGGGCCTGGAGGCGTTCGTCGTGGCGCTGGGCCAGCGAGGCCTGGAGGTCCTGTAGCGCCCGCAGGTGGTCGACGCGGAGCTGCTCGCGCTGCTGGGCGGACTCCTGGCGTTCGCGTTCGAGGACCTGCTGGAGGTCGGCGACGCGGTCCTGGGCCTGGGCGACCTTGTCCAAGGCCTCCTGCTTGGTGCGGACGGCGTCGTCACGGACCTGCTCGGCGGCGCGCTGATCGGCCAGCGCTTGGTCGCGGGCGGTGAGGGCGTCGGCGGCGACGCGTTCGGCGGCCTCGCGGGCGGCGATGGCGTCGGCGGTCTGCTGGCGGGCCTCGGAGGCCTCGGCCAGGGCGCGGTCCCGCTCGGCGACGGCCCGTTCGGTCTCGGCCCGGGCCTCCCGCTGCTGGTCCTCGGCGGTTTCCTTGGCGGCCAAGGCATCCGCCGCCTCACCGGTGATGCGGCTACTCAGTTCCCCGACCACCGAGCGCAGCGGATCCAACGCCGCCAGGACCGTGGTCAGACTCCCGTCCAGCGCCCCGAGATCCATTGGCGTGATCGACTGGTCCGGCCCGTACAGGTGCACCCAGATCTCGCGCTGCTCGTCGAGCATCGCGCAGGTGATCACCTTGGCCCCCCAGTTCCCGTACCGCTTCGGGTCCGCCGCGCAGTAGGGCGTCGGCCTCCCTCCACGCGGCGACAACTCCGGCAGCACCCGCCCGCAGTACGCGCAGTGCGCCACCCCCATGCCCGCCGTCAGCGCCCGCAGAGTCGCCTCGCGTCGCTCATCGCGTCCCCCACGGCGCACCGGAGGGGAGAGGGGCCGTTCACCAGCGTCAACGCTCACCCGGATACCCTACAGCAATAGGTTTCAGAACCAAAACCGGTGGGTTTGGCTTACTAAACCCTAACTGGTGATCAGGCGGAGTGAACAGAGTCATATGGATAAGTGAGATTATTGATATGACGATCACATGAGGTGCTACGGGTGGGGCGAAGAGGATCACTAGGCCCGCGATCGTCACGGTGACGAATCGACAGGGCCCGTGCCGACGCCATCGGGAGGCGCGCGGACGGGATGGGCCTTCCGGGGGCGGCTCCCTGGTCACCAACCAGGTCAGGGCGTACGACTTGCTGCGGATGTCGGACGCGAGGGCAATCCGACCCCCTCTGGGGGCAGCGTTCGCCTAGTGCCGGCGGAGCGTCAAGATCCTGCACCTGCTGGTGGAGGAGTCCCGCCACAAGCTCGTCCGCGACATCTGCCACGGCAAGAAGGGCACCATTCACCAGGCGTACCGGGATGGGATGGAGGACTGGCTCGGCTCGCTGGGCCAGTGCTGAACGCGGTAGTCCCTCTGGACGACCCGGACCCGGTCGACCTCGATGACGATGATGACGGTGCGGAGGGCTGAGACGCGTCAGGGGCGACAGACGGCAGCGGCTACTGCTAGGGCGGCTCCCCGGGGCCTTATCGGGGGATGTCGATCAGAACGCGGCCGCGGCCGCCGGCGTCGACGCGGTCGTGCGCCTTGGCGATGTCGGCGAGCGGGTAGCGGTCACCGATCTCGACGGTAAGCGCGCCGACGGCAGCCGCGGAGGTCAGGTGGCGGGCGGCCTGGAGTTTGGCGTCGGTGGGGAAGTCGTCGCTGCCGATCAGGCGCAGGGTGATGTTGTTGAACAGCAGGGTCCAGAAGGGGATTTCGGTGCGGTCGGCCCGGGTGGCGTAGGCGACGATGATCGCGCCGTTGGCGGCGACGGCGTTGTCGAGGTCGGCGTTGTCGGACAGGGACACCTCGATGATCCGGTCCACACCGGCGGGGGCGTACGCGCGGATCTCAGCGGCCGGGTCGGCGGCGTCGAGGGCGACGGCGTGGGAGATGACCGCCGGATCGACCCGGCCCAGGTCGGCTGCGCGGCGGACGGTGCCGATGACGGTGGCCCCACCCCAGGCGGCGAGCTGGGCGGCCAGCGAACCCACCCCACCCAGGACACCGTTGACCAGGACGACCTTGCCATCGATGGGGCCGTCGGTGAACACGCTGCGGTGCGCGGTGATGCCGGGGATGCCCAGGCTCGCGCCGAGATCGTCGGAGAGATGATCGGGCAGCGGGACGGCGAGGCCGGCAGGCACGACGGTGTACTGGGCGGCGGTACCGAAGGCCCGGTAGGACTGGGCGCCGTACACCCACACGCGCTGCCCGCTGCGGCGCGCGTCCACGCCGTCGCCGACCGCGTCGATGACGCCGGCTGCGTCGCTGTGCGGGATCACCCGCGGGTAGGGCATGCCGGAACCGGTCCAGCCAGTGCGCTTCTTGGTGTCGCCGGGGTTCACTCCCGAGACAGTGACGCGGACGCGGACCTCTCCGGGGCCGGGGGCGGGGTCGGGCAGTTCACCGACCTGCAGTACCTCGGTGGCCGGACCTTGTGCGTCGTACCAGGAAGCAAGCATGGGGGGCGCCTTTCGTTGTCTGTCAGCTCACCGATGCGTCGAGCGTGCGGCCGGGCCGGGGGACGTCCTGGCCGAGGGACTCGCGGATCCAGGTGCGTTCGGCCTGGCTGGTGGCGCGGGCGATGAGCAGCATGCCGCGCCGGTAGGGGTCGGCGACCTCCTCGGCGCGCAGCGGCGTCTCTCCGTCGTAGAAGAAGCTCGCCGATTCCTCCAGGAAGGCGAGCCGGCGGCGGAGCACCGCGTGCTGGTCGGCCACGTCCGGGAGCAGGGAGAGGAAGGCCAGGATCGTGAACCAGCGGGGTAAGTCGGTGAGTTCGTGCTCGGCCGGCTCGCGCAGCCGCCGGAGCATGTCCTCGCGGCCCGCGTCGGTCAGGTTCAGCACATACCGGCCGCCTCCTGCATCCGGCGCGGGTCGCCGCTGAATCAGTCCGGCCTCGGTCAGGCGGTTGATCGCCGGGTAGAGGGTGCCGTCGCTGACCGGTCGGCTGTATCCGGTGAGGTGCGTGATGCGGCGGCGCAGCTCATGTCCGGGAAGGGGGCCTGCGGCCAGGAAGCCGAGTATGGAGAGTTCCAGCACCCCTTCAGGATGGCATATCGAAACGAGGTTTACATCGATCCGATGTTACGGTCGTCATGGCCCTGCCCTTCGCTTCGAACGCCACCACGCAGGCAGAGATCATCGCGATGGTGCGCAGCGCATTCCCCGACGTCCGGTGGACGCTGGAGGAGGGCATCACCACCGGCAACAAGATCGCGGTCCAGGCCATGAACTTCTCCTACCTGGCCGACAGACGCATCGTCAAAGAGCGTGGTCAGCCCGATCTCCTCGGGCTCATGCAGCAGATCGGCGCGGTGCCGGCGCCGTGAGACAGACAGGCGCCTCCTCTTCCCGCGCAGCCGCCCTCCCGCACGGCACATCACGGAATACCCGCCCCGCCCGCTCAGGCGACAGCCACGGCGGTCAACGTCGAAACGCCCGCGACCGAGGCCGACTACGCGCTGGTCGTGCCATAGAACCTGTCGTCTGCCGCCCGGTCCTGGCGGCAGACGACAGGGCGGAATCAGCTGGTCGCGGCCCCGAACCAGCGGGGCAGGTGGTCGAGCAGCGAAGACTGGTCCTCGCCGACCCACGCCACGTGCCCGTCGGGGCGGAGCAGCACGGCGGGCACCTCCAGCTCCTCGCTCACGTCGACGACGTGGTCGACCCGATCCGCCCACCCCGCCACGGACAGCCGCCCGGTCTGGTCGAGCAGCAGCCCACGGCCGGCGTGCTGGAGGTCGAACAGCCGGCCCCGCTTGAGGGCGATGTCGCGAAGTCGGCGTCCCACCAGGGGATGCGGGTCGCCGAAGTCGTAGCGGATGGCGATGCCCATGATCTTCGAGATGAGGTGCCGGCGGACCTCCTCGAAGTCCATCAGCTCCGCGAACAGCCGGCGCACGGCCTGCGGACCGGGCTCGGTGGCGACCAGCTGCATCTGCGCCCGGGTGTTGTTGAGGACGTCGTCGCCGACGGGATGGCGCTCGGTCTGGTAGGTGTCCAGCAGATCCGCCGGCGCCCAGCCGGCGAGGGCGGCGGCGAGCTTCCAGCCCAGGTTGAAGGCGTCCTGCACGCCCAAGTTGAGGCCCTGGCCGCCCATCGGCGGGTGGACGTGCGCGGCGTCGCCGGCCAAGAACACCCGCCCCTCCCGGTACCGCTCGGCCTGACGGGTGGCGTCGCCGAACCGGGACAGCCACCGTGGCGAGTGCGCGCCGAAGTCGGTGCCGGCGGTGGCCGACAGCTGCTGCCGGAACTCCTCGAACGTCGGCGGGGTGCCGCGATCCTCGGCCACGCCCGCCGCCGGCACCACCGCCCGGTACAGCCCCTCGTTGCCGACCGGCCCGATGCCGAAGCGCTTCTGGGTCTCCCGGACCCTCATCATCACGGCGGTCAGCTCATCCTGAGGCATCGTCACCTCCATCTCGCCGACGAGCGTGTCCACGGTGGAGGGCTCGCCGGGAAAGCCGATGCCCAGCAGCTTCCGCACGGTGCTGCGGCCGCCGTCGCAGCCCACGGCGTACCGCGAACGCAGCTGGGCGCCGTCGGCCAGCGTGACGGTCACCCCGTCCTCGTCCTGCTCAAGCCCGACAACCTCGGCGCCACGCCGGATCTCGGTCCCGACCTCGACGGCTCGCTCCTCCAGCAGGCGGTCGATCACCGGCTGCTGGAGGCCGAGGACGAAGTTGTGCGCGGTGTCCAACCGCTCCGGCACGGGCTTCTGGATGCCGGCGAAAAATCCCCCGACCGGGTGCTTCGTGCCGACCTCGAGGAACCGGTCCAGCAGGCCGCGCTGGTCCATCAGCTCGATGGAGCGGGCGTGCATGCCCAGCGCGCGGACCACCTTCGTCGGTTCCGTGTCGCGCTCCAGCACGACCACGTCCACGTCGTGCAGCCGCAGTTCGCCGGCCAGCGCCAGGCCGGCGGGCCCGGCCCCGACGATGATCACGTCGTACAAAAGTTCCCCCTGTTTCGGCTGGTCCTGACGTCGGCCGGCCATTCTGCGGCATGGAGGGGGCCTTGCCGCAAGACCCCCTGTCCGCTATAAGTTGAAAGTGGAGGGGGATGGCTCGCGCCCCCGATGACCGCCGACGTGGCAGACTTTCCCTTGATCAAGACGAGGGGAGTCGCGCGTGACGCTGGCGCTGGTCGGCGAGGACAAGACCGCCCGTGAGCGGCTGCGGGAGTTCCTGCGGATCTACACCTCCGTCAACACACGCCTGGCCTACGCTACGGATCTGGGCATTCCCCTGGACTGGGTGCCGGGCTACGTCGCGCCCGATCCGAGCCGCCGTCGCGGCCGCAAACGGGCCCGGCCGACCGGGCTGGAGTGGCTGAACTGGTGCTCCAGCAACGGAATGCGGTTCGCCGAGGTCCGGGTGGAGCACGTGGAGCGCTGGCTGGACGAGCTGGCCGAGGCCGGCTACAGCGACGCCACCCGCGGCCGGATGCTGTCGGCCGTCTCGGCCTTCTACGCCAAGTACCTGCTGCGCGAAGGCCTCGCCACGCAGAACCCGGTGTCCCTTGTGGACCGCCGGGCCCAGCACCTGAACAAGCCGTCCGGCACGCCGTCGACGACCAAACGCTGGTCGTTCCAGGCCTGCCGGGCGCTGCTGATGGCGGCTTACCTGCTCAAGGACCACCGCCGGGACGGGCTGCGGGACCGGGCCATGGTCGAGATCCTGATCGGCACCGGCATCCGGGCCGACGAGCTCACCGGCGTGAACCTCGACGACTACCGGCGGGCGGCCGCCCACGACATCGGGATCCTGCGCGTGCACGGCAAAGGCGGCAAGGACCGGGAAGTGGCGCTCGCGCCGCCCGTGGCCGACGCGCTGGAGGACTACCTGCGCGTCCGGGTCGAGCCCGCGGTGCCGGCTCTGCTGGGCCAGGTCGGCAACGGCACCCGGCCGATCTTCATCACCAGCGCCGGAAAACGCGTCCACAACTCGCATCTCCAGGCCGTGCTGACGAGGCTGTGCAAGGCGTTCACCGAGACGTCGTCCAGGCAGCAGTGGATGCGGGACCTGCTGGCCACCCCGGACGCGGAGTTCATCGCCACCCACCTGGGCCCGCTGCGCGACGCGATCCACCCCCACTCGGCCCGCCACTCCTACGCCACCCACGCCGTCGAACGGGGCGTGCCGCCGCGGCAGGTGCAGCGCGACCTAGGCCACTCCGTGCTGGCCACGACCGAGGGCTACCTGCACGACGAGGACAACGTCCGCAACTCCGCCGCCCACGAGCTGGCCCCGGCCCTGCACCGCGGCTGGCTGGCTACTTCCTCCTGAGCAACGCCGCGATCCCGGCCAGCACCAGCATTCCCGCCTGCACGTCCAGCAGCACGTCCAGACCGACCGTGCCGACCAGGAAACCGGCGACCAAGGTGCCGACGGTGTTCAGCCCGGCGAAGCCGGCGTACACGGTGGCCAGCACCCGCCCGGCCTGTTCATCCGGCACCCGCAGCTGTACTGCGGTCAGCGCGGACGAGCTCGCCACCACGGCCGGGGCCCCGACTAGGGCGAAAAGCACCACGTAGAGCCAAAACTCCGTGGTCACGCTGGGCAGGTTCCAGATCAGCGCCGAGCACAGGCCCAGCGTGAGAATGCCCAGACCCATCATCCGCACCGCGCTGACCCGGTTGGCCACGGCCGCGATCAGCAACCCGGCCCCGACCCCGCCGACGGCCTGGATTCCACGCAGCAGACCGACATCCGCGTCCCCGCCGCGCAGCGGGCCCGTCACGAACACCACGAACAGGACCAGGAACATGCCCTGCCCCAGCGCGATCAGCCCCAACGTCACGGCCGTGGCCCGCAGCGAGGGATCCCGAAACGCCCTGACGCCGTCCAGCCACGAGCCCGCCTCGCCGCCGGACGGCTCCACGTGCACGCCGAACCGGGGGACCAGCAGCAGGGCGGCGATGACCAGCGCCGCCAGGTAGCCGACGATCACCCAGCCCAGGCCCCACACCCCGAGCACCAGCCCGCCGAGCGAACTTCCGGCCAGGCGGGAAATGCTGCTGTTGAAGCCCATCAGCCCGTTGGCCGACGCCAGCCGCTCCGCCCCCACCAGCGCCGGCACCAGGGCGTTGCGGGTCGGCTCGAACAGCGACGCCAGCGCCGACTGGGCCGCCATCACCACGTAGATCAGCGCCTGGTGCCCGCCCGCCGCCAGCAGCGGCACCGACACCACCGCCTGCGCCAGGCACACCACGACCAGCACCCGCCGCCGGTCGAACCGGTCCGCGATCACCCCGGCCGCCGGGCTCACCAGCAGCATCGGCAGGATGCCCGTCACCATCACCAGCGCCGTCGATCCCGCCGAGCCGGTCGCCCGGTAGACGTACACCGGCAGCGCCACCTGGAGCATCCACTCCGCGGTCTCCGCGAACAGCCCCGACAACCACAGCCGCACGAACGCCGGGTGCCGCGCGAGGGTCGTCATGCGCCGAACGTACCGACCATGTCACGGGGTGCGGTCAGACCCCCGCGAGTCCCGCCCGGCGTCAGGGCGAAAGCCGGTTCGGGGCAGGGTCCGTTTCCCGGGTGGCGGGGCGGGGCGGTTGGTACGGTGGCGGAGTGTCTGAAACGATCATGCTTCCCGCGTCGCTGCGCGCCCTGGTCGAGAGCGGGCCGATGGCCCACCTGAGCACCGTGAACGCGGACGGCAGCCCGCAGGTGTCGGTGATCTGGATCGGGCTGGACGGCCACGACCTGGTCAGCGGGCACCAGCACACCGGGGTGAAGATCCGGAACATGGAGCGGGACCCGAGGGTGGTGCTGTCGTTCGACGCGCCGAGGGTGCCGGGCACGTTCCTGGACGAGAACGCGGTGCTGCGGGCGCGGGCGGTGGTGGAGCCGACGGACAACGCCTGGGACCTGCTCGACCGGCTGGCGAAGGTGTACATCGGCCCGGAGGCGACGTTCCCGGTGGAGCGGCGGCCCGGGTTCATCGTGCGGTACAAGATCGAGCGCATCGGCGGCGTGGGTCCTTGGGCGTGACAACCTTCCACGTCCAGGCGATCCTGTTCGACATCGACGGCACGCTGGTCGACTCCACCGGCGTGGTGGAGCGGACCTGGCGGGCGTTCGCGGCCGAGCGGGGCCTGGACGCGGAAAAGATCCTCCGGGTGTGCCACGGCCGGCGCAGCGAGGACACGATCGCCGACCTGCTGCCGCCGGCCGAACGGGACGCCGCGGTGGCGGAACTGGCCTGGATGGAGCTCAACGACCTCGACGACGTGGTGGCGCTGCCGGCGACCAAGACCCTCCTGCCGGCGCTGCCGCAAGGGCGTTGGGCGGCGGTGACTTCCGGCTCGCAGGAGCTGATGCGGGCCCGCCTGGCCGCCGCGGGGCTGCCGGTGCCGGAGGTGCTGGTCGCGGCCGACGACGTGAGCGCCGGCAAGCCCGATCCCGAGGGCTACCTCAAGGCGGCCGCGGCGCTGGGCTACGACATCGAGGACTGCCTCGTCGTCGAGGACGCGCCCGCCGGGCTGCGGGCCGGCCACGACGCGGGCGCCCGCACGCTGGCCGTAGCGACCTCCCACGACGCGGCCGAGCTCACGGCGGACGCGGTGGTCGAGGACCTCACGTCGTGCCGGGTCGACCGCGTCGGGGACGGCCTGGTCGTCACGGTCAGTGCCGGTCCTGAATGAGGCCGACCTCGTTGCCGTCGGCGTCGAGCACGCTGGCGACGGTGCGGCCGTTGCCGACCTCCTTGGGCTCCTGTGCGATCGAGGCGCCGGCCTCCACCAGCGCGGCCAGGCCCTTCTCCATGTCGTCCACGTGCCGGTAGCAGGCGGGCCCGTTGGTGCTGCCGTTGGGCACCAGCCCGACGTGCTGGCCGTCGGTGTCGTAGCCCACGTAGTACGGCGATTCGACGCTCGGGGCGACGCCCAGCAGCGCGGTGTAGACGGCCTTGGCCTTCTCCACGTCCTTCACGGGGAACAGGATGGTCGACAGCATGGCTTCCTCCTCGGTCACATCGGGCGCCTCCGGCCCGTCACTGCTATGACGGAGCGCGGACGGAGGATGTGACGGTGAACGAAGAACTGCTGGCCGGAGAGTTCGAGGCCAATCGCGACCACCTGCGGGCGGTGGCCTACCGCATGCTCGGCTCGACCAGCGACGCCGAGGACGCGGTGCAGGAGTCGTGGCTGCGACTGTCCCGCACGGACACCAGCGAGGTGGAGAACCTCGGCGGCTGGCTGACCACGGTCACCGCCCGGGTGTGCCTGGACATGCTCCGGTCCCGCAAGTCACGGCGCGAGGACCCCATCGACGAGGCACCAGACGCGGCGGTGGCCGGCCCCGAGCAGGAGGCGCTGCTGGCCGACTCGGTCGGCCCCGCGCTGCTGGTGGTGCTGGAGACCCTGGCCCCGGCCGAGCGGCTGGCGTTCGTGCTGCACGACCTGTTCGCGGTGCCGTTCGACGAGATCGCCCCGATCGTCGGCCGCACGCCGGCGGCGACCCGGCAGCTGGCCAGCCGGGCGCGGCGGCGGGTCCAGGGCGCGGACCGGCCCGACTCGGACGTGGGCCGCCAGCGCCGTGTGGTCGACGCCTTCCTCGCGGCTTCGCGTGACGGCAACTTCGACGCCCTGCTGGAGCTGCTCGACCCCGAGGTCGAGCTGCGCGCCGACGAGACGACCGTGGCCGGATCGATCGCCAACCAGGACAAGGGCGCGCCGCTGCTGTCGGCCCGCATGTCCGGGGCCCGCACCGTCGCGACGGCGTTCTCCGGCAAGGCCCGTGGCGCGCTGCCCGCCCTCATCGACGGCAACGTCGGCGCGGTGTGGATGTACAAGGGCCAGGTCATGGGCCTGTTCGTGTTCACCGTCGAGGACGACCTGGTCGTCGGCCTGGAGCTGGTCAACGACCAGGATCGGGTGCGGGCCGCTGAGGTCGAGGTGCTGCCGTCGCGCTAGCGGCGGACTCGCACGTCGACCACCTCCAGCAACCCGGCCAGCGGCACGTGGGCCTTGGTCTGCTGCGCCGAGACGACGTATCCGTCGCGGCGCAGCAGGTCGAGCATGCGGGACGCCAGCGGCATCACCATGTGCCGGCCCCAGCAGCGTTCGTTGCTGTGGCCGAACGGCAGGTAGCCGGGGTGGGTGTCGGGGTCGAGGTCCCGCCAGCGCTGCGGGCGGAACTCGGCCGGGGCCTCCCACAACGCCGGATCACGGTGCGAGAGCAGCGGCAGCAGCAGGAGGTCGTCGGCCGCGCCGAACCGGTCGTCCAGGGCGGTGAACTCGGGGGAGGCGCGGCGCAGCAGGTTCCACGACACCGGCAGCAGCCGCAACGTCTCCAGCAGGATGTGCTCGTTGGACACCTCGTCGTCGAACGGCGAGCCGAGCCAGAGCGCGCCGGTGACCATGGCGGCGACAGTGAAGCAGATGGGCGCGGCGACGCGTCGGTAGAGGCCGAGCGCGCGGCGGCGGTCCTCATAGGTCGACGCGGCGGCGGTGCGACGGGCGAGGGCGGAGCCCGTGTCGACCGAGGGCCAGCCGGGCAGCCCCGCGCCGGCGGCAACGACGGCCCAGGTCAGCTTGGGCGTCAGCTCCAGGCTGCGGTGCACCATCGCGGTCATCCGCCGCGGATCGCCGCCGAACACCAGATCACGCAAGTAGTAGTGGCCGACCTGGGGCCATTGTCCCGAGAAGTCGACCCGTTCCTCCATCGGTGTGCGCAATGCGACGCGAACGTCCTGTCCTACCGCCTGCATCAGCGCGGACGCCTCGCCGCGAGGTATCGACCGGCCCGTGAGCGGCTTGAACGTCGGCCGTTCGAATTCGGTGGCGGAACGGGCGCCGAGCACCTCGTCCATCAACACCGGATCGGCCACGCCTACCGTGTCCTTTTCGAGGCGGAAAACACCCGATCCGACATGTTTCTGTAACACGGCGTCGATTCGCGGTGCGAACACCGTCACCCGGGAAGTGCTGATAGCCGTCCCCTCCAGGCCGGGGGCCGGCGCCCGCGCGAGGGCGGG
>NZ_JBFBAM010000029.1:0-106128 GCF_040682195.1 Kutzneria sp. NPDC051319
GGGGCCCGCCCCGCCCCCCCCACCGCCCACCAGGGGCTGTGCGTCCGCACCCCCTTTTTCCCGCACGGCCCCCCGGCCGGCGGCCCCGTCCACTGTGGACGGCCACGCCGGCCTCACTCGGCCAGCACCTTCGCCAGCGTGTCGAGCTGCGAATTGACGCCCTGCTCGCGCCATTCCGGCTGTTCCATGTCGTCCAGGTACGTACCCTGCTCGGCCAGCACCAGCCGGGTTCCCTCGCCCTCGGCCACGAACTCGACCGTGGTCTGCGAGACCGTGGACAGCTTGTCCCCGTCGTGCAGCGTGGCCACGTAGACGATCCGCTCGCCGTCGACGATGTCCCGGTAGGTGGCCTCGAACCGCAACTGCCCGCCGCTGGCGATCTCCGTGCCACCGACCCGGAAGTCCAGCTCGTGGTGGTGGCCCGGAGCCATCAGCCAGCTGGCTTTCGTCGCCGGGTCGGCAAAGGCGGCGAAGACCTTGGCCGGCGGCTGCGGGTAGGTCCGGTCGATGGTGAACGTCGAGTGCTTGACGGTCATGACTTCTCCTCTTCTTCCAACACATCGGCGAGCCGGTCGAGCTTGTGCTCCCAGGCCGTGCGGCGCTCGTGCAGCCAGTCCTCGGCCGTCCGCAGGCCCGCCGGGTCGATGCGGCAGGTCCGCACCCGGCCGACCTTCTCCGTGCGGACCAGCCCGCACGCCTCCAGCGCCTGGAGGTGCTGCACCACCGCGGCGAGCGTGATCGGCAGCGGCGCCGCCAGCTCGCTCACCGAGGCGGGGCCGCGGGTCAGGCGGTCGACCAGGCCCCGTCTGGTGGGGTCGGCCAGGGCCTGGAACACCCGGTCCAGCTCATGGTTAAGCACATACTTGAGTATCGTCCCCATCAACACTCAAGTCAAGCCTTAAGTATTGCGGACCGGTAGTCGTCGACGGTCATGGCCTCGTGGACGCGTCCGCTCTTGGTGGTGAGCCGCAGGAGGACGCGGCCGAGGCCGGCGGGCAGGGCGGAGACCAGGCGCGCGCCCTGGGCCAGCCCGGACACGCCGAGGCGGGACTTGGGAATCAGGGTTTTCGCCGCACTCAACGCGGCCGCGTGGCTGCCTCGCACGTGCTCCCGCCGACGGCCGGGCCGGGGCAGTACCCCGCGTCGCCGACGAGCGTCACCCGGCCCCGCGACCAGGTGTCCATGTGGAGCTGGGTGACCGAGTCGAAGTAGAACGCCGGAGTGCGGTCGAGTTCGTCCAGCCACCGGTCCACGTCGGGGTGAAGGCCGTCGAAAGCATTGCGCAGCAACGCCTTCTGCGCAGGCACGTCGTGGTGATGGTAGTCCAGCTCACGCTCGCTGCGGAACAGGAACAACGCCCGAGCATCGCCGAGGTGCCGTGCGCCGTACATGCCGGCGGTGCGGCCGACGCCGACGTGCATGACCAGCTCGCCGTCGAGGCCGGCGGCGTTCGGCAGGCTCAGCACCCCGAGGTAGGCCCCGATGAAGTCGCCGAAGCGGGACTCCTCGCCGAAGACGAGGCGGCGCACGGTGGAGTGCAACCCGTCCGCGCCGACGACGAGGTCGAAGCGGCGCGGCTCGGTGTTGCCGAACCGCACCTCGCCGTCGGGTGAGATCGCGGTGACCGAGTCGCCGAAGATGTACTCGACGTCATCGCTCGTGGCGTCGTGGTAGATCTCGCTCAGGTCGTCGCGCATGACCTCGACGTGCCGGTCGGATGCGGCGCGGAAGACCTTCGAGAGATCCACCCGCACCGGACGCCGCGTGCCCTCCCGGTGAATGGTCATCCGGTTCGTGCCGGTGGCCCGCTCCTCGATGCGCGGCAGCACACCCATCCTGGCCGAGATCTCCATCGCGGGCCGGTACAGGTCGACCGCGTGGCCGCCGGTCCTGCGCAGCGCGGGCGCGCGCTCGACGACGGTGACGGAGAACCCGTGCCGGGTGAGCCAGTACGCCAACACCGGACCGGCGACGCCCGCGCCGGAGACGAGAATCCGCAGGGCGCTCCTGCTGTCGTCGGAAACAGTCATGCGCGCACTGTCGCCGCCGAGATGCGCCGCCGGCTTGGACGAATGTTCCGCGGCACGGCGGAATGCCCAGCCGCCGGCCCAGATCCCGCGACGTCGTCGTCAGAAGCGAGGAACGGCCTGCCATTGGCTGATCTTGCGGATGATCAGCACCGCCATCACCGCGGCCGCGGCCTCCAGCAGGACGGACAGGATGGCCACCGGGTACCGGTCGGCGACGCCCCGGTCGATCGCCGGGACGACCCTGCTGGCCAGCCAGGTCAGCCACCAGGCCAGCACCAGTCCCTCGCCTTTCGCGCCGGCCGGCCCGCTGGCCCGCCACACGTCGCTGACGTACCGCGTGGCCCAGAGGTACCGGTTGCCGCTGCCCCGCCGCCGATCCATCCGCTTGCCGGCGACGAGATGCATGTTGGCTCGGGCCCGCCGCACCCACACGATGAACACCGCCGCGGCGGCCACCAGGACGAGGATGTAGAGCACCTCGTACAGCAGCGCGAGCTCGATCTTCCCGACCAACTGGGCGACGGTGCGCACCGACCCCAGCAGCGCCACCAGACCGATCAGCACCGACGCGGCGATGCCCAGGCCGCCGATCGGCTGCCAACCGCTATGGCCGCTCCGGTGCTCGGCGGACATCGGCGCGCCCAGCGGCACACCGTGGTTCGACTCCACAACTTCCCCCTCCGGGTATTCCACACCCCGACCCGGAGGGGACAGTACCGACGGAAGGTCACGGATCAAGCGGTTATCCGCGGGTCGGCGACTGCCATTCGGTGATGCGGCGCACGACCAGCAGCGCCAGCGCCCCGGACACCAGGTCGAGCAGACAGGCGGCGATCAGTGGCACCGTGTCGACAATGCCGGCCAACGTGATGAACCGGGTGAACAGCCACGACACCACGAACGCCAGCCACCACCACACGACCAGCCCGTCGCGGACGTCGGCGCGGTCGGGAGAACTGGCCCGCCACACGTCGACCACCACCCGGTACGGGAACCAGAGGTTGACCACCGGGCAGATCCAGCCGGCGATGACCCACTCACGGGTCAGCCTCTGCCCGTGCGGGCCGACCAACAATTCGGCATTGGCCCGGACCCGCCACAGCCACCCGATGAAGGCGACGGCGGCCAGCACGAAGAAGCCGGTGTTGGTCCACAGCATCACGTCGTCCATCGCGGCCGCGCCGGCCACGTCGGCGACGGTCTCCAGCACATCGGTCACGAGCACCAGCGCGATGAGCGCCGACGCCGCGATCGCCGGCCGGCCGACCGGCCTCCAGTTCTTGGGCACACGCCGTCCCCGTGCGGTCGGCGACGAAGTCCTTGTTCTGCTCACAACTCTCCCTATGGTCCTGGCCACGACCTCAGGGAAACGACGTCACAGATTCAGCTGCGTGATGAAGCTGAAACGGTCACCGCGATACAGAGAACGGACGCGCTCCACCGGCACGCCGGCGTCGTCCCTGGTCAGCCGGTGCAGCAGCAGCATCGGCACCGCCGGATTGGTGCCGATGAGCAGCGCTTCCCGCGGGGTGGCCAGCACCGTCTCCACCCGTTCCTCAGCGTGCGCCAGCACAATACCGACCTGGTGTGTCAAATACGCGTACAACGATGTGGCCGGGTCGAAGGCGGACAGCAGATCGGGAAAGCGACGAGTCGACAGATAGGTCGATTCCAGCCCGACACGCTCCGAATCGGCCAGCAGCACCCGCTCGATGTGCAGGGCCGGGTCGCCCGGCTGGATGGCCAGGTCCGCGGCGAGCCGGTCGTCTGCGGCCATGTGCTCGGCGGTGACCAGGTAGCGGCTGGGCTCCACGCCCTGGCTGCGCATGCCCTCGGTGTAGCTGACCAGGGCCAGCGGCTGCATCAGCTTCGGCGGCGCCACGAACGTGCCGGAGCCCTGCCGGCGCACCAGCCGCCCCTCCAGCACGAGCTCGCTCACCGCCTGCCGGAACGTCACCCGCGAGACCTCGAACCGCTCGGCCAGCTCACGCTCGGACGGCAGCGCCACGCCCTCGCCCAGCTCCTCGATCAGGCCCAGCAGCAGGGTCTTGACCGCGTAGTAGCGGGGCACACGGCCGTGCTCCGGGATGCCGGCGCGGACCGGTTCCCCTGCGCGATGTGACGGCGTGGGCACGCTGCGAGCTTAGAGTGACCGGTGTGGAGACAAACGATGGGTTGCGCCGGGTCACCGAGCTGGCCAGTCGCGAGAACTGGCTGGCGGTGCTGGTCACCGTGCGCGCCAACGGAAAGCCGAGCGTCGCGGTGCTCAACGCGGCGGTGTTCCCGCATCCGGTCACCGGCGAGCAGACGGTGGCGTTCGTGTCCCGCGGCAACACGGCCAAGCTGGCCAACCTGCGGGCCAACGGCGAGGCGACGCTGGTGTTCCGCGCCGGCTGGGAGTGGATCTCGGTGTCCGGGCCGACCGAGATCGCCGGCCCCGACGACGAGCTGGCCGGCGTCACGGACCTGCGGCAGCTGCTGCGGGACGTCTACCACGCGGCCGGCGGCCGGCACGACGACCTGGACGAGTACGACCGCGTGATGGCCGAGGACCGACGCGCGGCGGTCTTCGTGAAACCGGTGCGGTTCGCGACTAATCCTTGATCAGCGACCGGAGGCGGCGGGGGCCGGTGTCCGGTTGCGACGGCGGTTCGCCGACGGTGATCCGCGCGGAGCTGACGAACGCCCCCGCTGCCGAGGCCAGCACCGGCTCCAGCACGAGCCGCCGCACCTCCGGCAGGTCCTCGGCCAGCGCCGACAGCCGCAGCGCTAGGTCCTCCAGCGCGGCCAGGTCGGCCAGGCTGCCGCCGCGGTAGCCGGCCAGCAGCGGCGCCGCCTTCGGGGCGCGGACCAGCGCGGCGGCGTCCTCATCGGTCATCGGCACGGCCCGGTAGGCGCGGTCGCCGAGCAGATCGCTGACCACGCCGCCGAGGCCGAAGCTGACCAGCGTGCCGAAGGACGGGTCGTCCTGCAGGCCCAGCTGGCAGGACACGCCCTTGGGGGCCATGCGCTGCACGTACATCTCGGCCGACCCGGAGACCTCGACCAGGTCCTGGTAGGCCGAGCGGACCGCGTCGGCGCTGCCCAGATCCAGCCGCAGGCCAAGGAAGTCCGTGCGGTGCCGGAGCTGCTCGCTGGTGGATTTCAGCACCACCGGGAAGCCCAGCTCCTCGCAGGCCGCGATCGCATCGTCCACAGTGGACACGGTTCGGAACGGCACGACCTCTATGCCGTAGCAGGCCAGCAAAGCCACGACGTCCTCGTCGGTGGACGTCTTCAGCACCAGCTCCCGCGCCCGCTCGGTGTCGATGCCCTCGGGCCGCACGAACTCGCCGCGCGGCCGGGACCGCCACTGCGCGTACCGGGTCGCGCGGGCCAGCGCCGACACCGCCCGCTCCGGACTCGGGTAGGACGGCACGGAGCCGCGTGACGGCGACCCGTCCGGACCGGGCACCGCCAGCTCGTCCGGCACGCCCTCGACGGCCAGAAACGTTGTCACCACGGGCTTTCCCGTGACAGCCTCACGCAAGGCCTTGGCGTACACGGCAGCCGGCATGGCGATCGGCGGCACGAACACGACCACCAGCGCGTCCACGTCCGTGCACTGCGCGGTCGACCGGACCGCCTCCGCGAACTCCTCCGGCCCCGCGTGCGCGCCGACGTCCACCGGCTCTCGCGCCAGCTCCAAACCCTGCGACAGCAACGCATCCGCGGCCAACAGCCCGATGGCGTTCGAGTTGCCGACGACCGCCACCCGCGGCCCCGCCGGCAGCGGCTGGTGGGCCAACAGCAAGGCCGTGTCGAACAGCTGCCCCAGCGACTCGACGCGGATCACGCCCGTCTGTTCGAACAGGGACTGCACGCTGGCCTCGTCCACCGGCACAGCGAAGCCGGCCATGCCCGGGTTCACGGCGTGCCGCCCCGTCTTCACGGCCACGATCGGCTTGTGGCGCCCCAACCTCCGGGCCAGCCGGGCGAACTTGCGCGGGTTGCCGAAGGACTCCAGATACAGCAGCACGACATCGGTCGCCGGATCGTCCGCCCAGTACTGCAACAGGTCGTTGCCCGAGACGTCCGCGCGGTTGCCGGCCGACACGAACGTCGACAGCCCGAGGCCGCGCTCGGCGGCCGTGGCCAGAATCGCGATGCCCAGCGCGCCGGACTGGCAGAAGAACCCCGTGCGGCCGCGGCCCGGCAGCTTCGGCGCCAGCGTGGCGTTCAACCGCACCTCGGGATCGGTGTTCACGACACCGAGCGCGTTCGGCCCCACCACGCGCATCCCGTGCGCGCGGGCCTGCGACACGAGGCGCCGCTCCGCGTCACGGTCCACCACCGTCGACACCACCAACAGCGCCTTCACGCCTTTGGCCAGACAGGCGTCCAGCACGTCCTCGATGCCGGCGGCGGGAATCGCCACCACCGCCAGGTCGACGTCGTCGGGAATGTCCAGCACCGACGCGTAGGCCCGCACCCCGCGCACCGACCGGTGCTCCGGGTTGACCGGGTACACCGGTCCGGCGAAGTCGGCCACCAGCAGGTTCGTCAACACCGCGTGCCCGATCTTGGCGTGGTCCGTGGACGCCCCGATCAACGCCACCGAGCGCGGCGTGAGCAGGTTGCGCACGCTGCGCGCCTCCGCCGCCTGCTCACGGGACCGCGCCACCGCCACCGACTGCGCGGTCGGGTCCAGCGCGAACTCCAGGTGCAGCGTGCCCTCCTCGAACGACCGCGCGATCTGGTAGCCGGCGTCACGGAACACGCGCACCATCTGGCCGTTCTCCGCCAGCACCTCGGCCACGAACCGGGTCAGGCCGCTCTCCCGCGCCGCCGCGGCCAGGTGCTCCAGCAGGATCGAGCCCAGCCCCCGGCCCTGGTGCGGGTCCTCCACCACGAACGCCACCTCGGCCGACTCGCCGTCGTGCAGGCGGTCGTAGCGGCCCACGGCGACGATGTCGTGGCCCAGCATGGCCACGAACGCCACGCGGTCGCTGTGGTCGACCGTGCTGAACCTCTCCAGGTCCCGCTGCGGCATCCGCGGATACGGCCCGAAGTAGCGGAAGTAGCGCGTGCGCTCGGACAGCCGGCCGTGGAAGGCCAGCAGCCGGTCCGCGTCGTCCGGGGTGATCGGTCTCAGGTGGACGGTGCCGCCGTCGGACAGCACGACATCGGCTTCCCAGTGCCTCGGGTAGTCGTACGGGTCCACGGCGTCAGTCTCTCGGATCGTCGGGGTCGAGCCCGAACAGCGGGAACACCGCGCGACGCGTGCCGAGCACCGCCATGTCCACCGGGTCGCCGCCACCGCCGGACCAGCGCTGGAACCCCGTGCCGCCGCCGTCGGTCATGTCCGGCACGCCCAGCCGCTGCGCCCAGTCGCCCGGCAGCTCGGTCTTCACGGGGATGTCGCGGTCCAGCGCCGTGGCCAGCAGGTGCGTCCAGGAGCGCGGCACCACGCGCCGCAGCTGGTAACCGCCACCGCCCACGGCCAGCCAGCGGCCGCCGTGCTCGACGGCCAGCTCCCGCAGCGCCTGGTAGATCGCGCGGTGGCCGTCCACCGTCAACCCGAGATGGGCCAGCGGGTCGTCCCGGTGCGTGTCCACGCCGCACTGCGTCACCAGCACCTGCGGCCGGAACGCACGCAGCAGCGACGGCACGACCGCGTGGAACGCGCGCAGCCAGTGCTCGTCCGTGGTGCCCGGGGGCAGCGGCAGGTTCACGGACGTGCCGTACGCGTCGCCGGCGCCCAGCTCACGGGCGTAACCGGTCCCGGGAAACAGCGTCGCCGGGTGCTGGTGCAGGGAGATCGTCAGCACGCGCGGGTCGTCGTAGAACGCCGCCTG
Organism: Kutzneria sp. NPDC051319; assembly: GCF_040682195.1. Lineage (NCBI taxonomy): Bacteria > Bacillati > Actinomycetota > Actinomycetes > Pseudonocardiales > Pseudonocardiaceae > Kutzneria > Kutzneria sp. NPDC051319. The sequence goes on from NZ_JBFBAM010000029.1 coordinate 7,868, forward strand.
CACGCCGTCGCCGTGGTGCACGTCCGTGTCGACGTAGGCCACCCGCTCGACGCCGCGGTCCAGCAGCCGGTCGATCGCCCCCACGCAGTCGTTGTACACGCAAAAACCGGCGGCCTCGTCGCGCATCGCGTGGTGCAGCCCGCCGCCGATGTTGACCACGCGGTCGGTCTCGCCCGACAACAGCAGCTCAGCGGCCGCCAGCGACGATCCCAGCACCAGGCTGGCCGCCTCGTGCATGCCCGCGAACACCGGGTTGTCCGGTGTGCCCAGGCCGTGCCCCACGTCCACCGGCGAGGTCGGCGCGGCCCTCACCGCCGCCATGTACTCGGCCGAGTGAACCCGTAAGACCTCTTCCTCGGTGGCTCCGGCCGGCTTCACCGGCGTCACGCCCTCCAGCACGCCCAGCGCCCGCGCCAGCCCCATCGTCAGGTCAAGGCGGATCGGATTGAGCGGATGCTCGGCCCCCATGTCGTAGCCCAGCAGCGTGTCGTCCCACACGACCCCGGCAAGCTTGCCCATGACCACAAGGTAGGCGTAACGCGCCGGGGTTGCCCGGGTATGCCTGACTGGTGGACTCTTGAGGGGTGAGTGAGGAACTGATCCGCCTGGATCTCGATGACTCCGGAGTCGGTGTCGACCTGCCCCGCCCGAACAATCAGAAGGACCAGGTGCAAGGGGTCCCCTACCGTCCCGTCGAGTTCCGGGACGACGACCTTCCAACGGCACTGGAGCGGGCCGCGTCCTGGCTGCGCCAGGCTCAGCAGTGGCTCGGCGAGCCGATCGACGTCATCGCCATCCACCTGGACTACGACGACACGCCCAGCGCGCCGTACTACGACGTCAAGCTGCTCTGCAACGAGGAGGACCTGGCGGGCGCGCCGCTGGCCCTCCGCGAACGGAGCGAGTCAGGCCAGGAGGAGTAGTCCGCTGATGGTGCCGGTGGGCCTGGCCGTGGCCCACCGGCACACCATCGGCGGCGCACCCTCAGCGGTCGCCGTGCACCGCCCGGTGCACGGTGTCCCGTAGCGCGTTGGCACGGGCGTCGGTCAGCGTCCGCTCCAGGTCCCGCAGCACCACGCGGAGCAGCACGTTCTTCTCGCCCGCGCGCAGCCCCAGCCGGTCCCGGGCGACCGGCGGCAGGAGTTCGCCCGCCGTCTCGGACAGCACCTGGATCTCCTCCACGATGTGCGCGTCCGGGCCCAGTGCCTCCCGCACCGCCGCGCCCAGCTCCTCCGCGTCCATGTCCGGCGGCACCGCCACCGACAGGTCCCGGCGGATCGGCGGTTGCATGGACACCTTTCGGTACGGCTTCAGGTCCAGCAACTGCCCGGCGATCCTGGGCTCGGTCGAGCGCAGCAGGCGGATGTCGTCGATTCCCTTGCGCAGCATGAGAAGCCGGTCCAGACCCAGTCCCATCGCCAGGCCGTGGCACAGATCCGGACGGGCCGGTCCACCTTCGCCGACCTCCATGCCGTCCACCCGGATCTCCTTGCCCCGCACGGTGTAGGGATGGTCGGACGGCGTCAGCTCGGCGTGGGCGCCCGGGATCGCCGCTGTCACGACCACCTGGGCCATGTCGTGGAAATCCTTGTCCGCCAGGCCTTCCCGGGCCAGCCAGAGATCCAGTTGGTGCGGCTGGCCGACATGCTGGCGGTCGATGGCGTCACGGCGGTAGCACATGCCCGGGCAGCTCAGCAGCGCCTCGCCGTCGAGGCCGTCCAACAGCGGCGGCACCATCGCCGTCGTGTGCGCCCGCAGCATCAGATCCGGCCTCAGGTAACGGGAATAGCGGGCGTTCCGGGCCACCGCGTCGGCCGGGTAGCCGAGGCGGTCGTAGTTGTCCGCCGTCGGCACCACGGGACTGCCGCGATGCCTTCGCACGGGAATTCCGGCCCAGTCCGCGACCGCCCGCTCGATCTCGTCGAGCAGCAGCTGCATCGCGTGCGGGCCGTGGTTGGGGTCGGTGAGGTCGCGCACGGACAGCGCCGCACGCACCTGGTCAGCGGTCATGAGCTTCATGGCAGGTCCCGACGTGAGCTGGGGTTGGTGGCCGCGAGCCCCCTCGGCTCCCCCGTCAGAACGCGCGACTCAACGCCCCCGGGATACCGAGGGGTATCGAAATCGCTTGTGGCCGCTCACATCTTCATGGTGCGGCACGGGTCAACCTGTTTCTACCGTCGGCTGAGAGACCGCTCGGCCGCGCCGGTGCCTGGACCGTCGCCGGATTTCACCCGCCGCCACCCGACCCGACCCACCACCCAAGCCAACGCGGCGGGTTAAATCCGGCCAGGGAAGGCACCGGTCACGAGCGGCCGAGCCCCCGCGCGGAACGCGCGGCAAAAGCACAGACCGGTCAGGAGCGGCCGAGCCGCGACGCCGAAGGCGGCGCCAAAGACACTGTTTCCACCGGGCGCTCGGGGTCCACGCACCAGTGCGACCACGACCCGGCGTACAGCGGCGCCGCGCCGAGGCCCGCCACCTCCAGCGCCAGCACCACCGAGGACGCCGTCACGCCCGACCCGCAGTAGGCGCCGACCTGGCCTTCCTTGACGCCGAGGCGGACGAACCGGTCGGCCAGCTCCGCCGGCGTGTGCCAGCGGCCGTCCTGATCGAGGTGGCCGGCGAACGGGGCGTTCACCGCGCCCGGGATGTGCCCGGCCCTCGGGTCGATCGGCTCCACGTCGCCGCGGTACCGCTCCGGCGCGCGGGCGTCCAGCAGCACACCCGTGCGGGCCAGCTCCGCCGCCTCGTCGGCGTCCAGCACCGGCATATGGCCCGGGTCGACCTCGATGTCGCCCGCCTCCGGGCTCGGCGTCTCGGTGCTGACCGGGCGGCCCTCCGCCGTCCAGGCCGCGTAGCCGCCGTCCAGCACCGCCACCTGCTCGTGGCCGGCCCATCGCAGCAGCCACCACGCCCGCGCCGCCGTGGAGCCGTCGCCCGCGTCGTACGCCACGACCGGGTGATTTCGCCGCACGCCCGCGGCCCGCAGCGCCGCCTGGAGCAGCTCCGGGGTCGGCAGCGGATGACGGCCGCCCGCACCCGGCTCGGCCGCCAGGTCGCGGTCCAGATCCACGAACACGGCGCCCGGCAGGTGCCCGGCCCGGTAGTCCTCGACGGCCGGCGGGCCGGCCAGCCGCCAGCGCACGTCCAGCAGCACGGGCGTCCGGTCGAGCCCGGCCAGTTCGGCAGTGGAGATCAAGGCGCGCACGACCGCATCCTGCCCGGTCGCCGTGGGCCACCGCGAGGTGACGCGCCGGATATGCCGCCGTGCCTGTCGGTGGCACCCACTAATATTGACGTCACACGTGCGGGAACGACTGTGGCGACCTCGCGACCCCGGAGACACGGGGGCGCGCCCACGCCGGAGAAGCGGAACGGAGGCGGCCCCGATGACCAGTTCGCGACGCCGCCCGGCCGGCTGTCCCAAGCGCATCGACCACAGCCACCGACAGTCCCGGCCGCCCCGGCGGCCAGTTACCATCGGATCGGCTCCTGCCCGGCCTGCAGGCCGCAGCCTCCGCCGATTGGAGTCTTGGTGAACGACCTCATCGACACCACCGAGATGTACCTCCGCACCATCTACGAGCTCGAGGAAGAGGGCGTGGTCCCGCTGCGCGCCCGCATCGCCGAGCGCCTGGCCCAGAGCGGCCCCACGGTCAGCCAGACCGTGGCCCGCATGGAGCGCGACGGCCTGCTCGTCGTCGCCGGCGACCGCCACCTCGAACTCACCGACGCCGGCCGTGAGCTGGCCATCGCCGTCATGCGCAAGCACCGGCTGGCCGAGCGGCTGCTCGTCGACGTGATCGGGCTCGAGTGGGAGCAGGTGCACGCCGAGGCCTGCCGTTGGGAACACGTCATGAGCGAGGCCGTCGAGCGCAAGCTGGTGGCGCTGCTCGGGCACCCCACCACCTCGCCCTACGGCAACCCCATTCCCGGTTTGGACAAGCTGGGCGAGGGCGGCAAGCCCGCCCCCTCCCCCGAGCCCGGGCTGGTCCGGGTGGACGAGGTCGCCCGGCGCGGCGGCGGACAGGTCGAGGTCCGGCGCATCGCCGAGCACGTGCAGATCGACGAGGAGCTGATGGCGGAGTTGAAGACGGTCGGCCTGATCCCGGGCAACACCGTGCAGGTGCAGGGCGGCCCCGCCGCCGCCGCGGTGGTGGAGGTGCACGGCCTCGGCGCCGTGGCCAAGATCGACGCCTCCGTCGCCCACGCCGTCCTGGTCACCGCACGGTGAGCGGGTCGAACGCCGGCCGAGGTGTGTTCACGGAAAGCGCGAACCAGAGCGCCCGCCCCGGTAACACCTGGGGGCCGGGCCCCCAGACCCCCGTCGTCCAGAAGGCCGCCAAGGCGTTCACCGAGCTGCACGGCCACGCCCCCGCGGGGGTGTGGTCCGCGCCCGGCCGCGTCAACCTCATCGGCGAGCACACCGACTACAACAACGGCTTCGTGGCGCCCTTCGCCCTGCCCCACCGGGCCGCGGTCGCCGCCTCCCCCCGCACCGACGGCGTGCTGACCGTCGCCACCCTCGGCGACGACGGGCAGCTCCAGGCCGCCGACCCCGTCGTCATCGCCTCCGTGGCGCCCGGCGACGTGTCCGGTTGGGCCGCCTACCCCGCCGGCGTGGCGTGGTCGCTTCGTGAGCACGGCATCGACCTCTCCGGCGCCGACCTCGTCGTCTCCGGCAACGTGCCCACCGGCGCCGGCCTCTCCTCGTCCCACGCCCTGGAGTGCGCCACCGCCCTCGCGCTGCTCGGCCTCGCCGGCCGTGAGGTCGACCAGCCCGGCACCCCCACCCGGCCCGAGATCGCCCGGCTCGTGCAGCGCACCGAGAACGACTTCGTCGGCGCCATGACCGGCCTGCTCGACCAGACCGCGTCCCTGTGCTGCGTCGCCGGCCACGTCCTGTTCCTCGATGTTCGCTCCGGCGAGTCCGAGCAGGTCCCCTTCGACGCCGAGGCCGCCGGTCTCGAGGTGCTCGTCATCGACACCCGGGCCAAGCACGCCCTCGTCGACTCCGGCTACGGCGAGCGCCGCCGCGGCTGCGAGCAGGCCGCTTCGCTGTTGGGCCTCCCGTCCCTACGGGAGATCACCGATCTCGACGCCGCCCTGGACGCCCTCCCCACCGAGCTCAAGCCGCTGGTCCGCCACGTCGTCACCGAGAACGCCCGCGTCCTGTCCGTCGTCGGCAAGCTCAAGTCCGGCCGCCTCGACCAGATCGGTCCCGAGCTCACGGCCTCGCACCTCAGCCTCCGCGACGACTACCAGGTCTCCTGCCTGGAGCTCGACGTCGCCGTCGACGCCGCCCTCTCCGCCGGCGCCCTCGGCGCCCGCATGATCGGCGGCGGCTTCGGCGGCTCCGCCATCGCCTTGGTCCATGCCTCCTCCCGCCCCGCCGTCGAGCAGGCCGTCCTGGACGCCTACGCCGCCCACTCCCTCACCCCGCCCCGTCTCTTCGTCGGCGTCCCCTCCCCCGGCGCCGGCCGCGACGAGTAACCCGCCCCTCCAAATCCACAGCGTCCCGGTCCCGGCGCCGAATCCGGTCTCCGTGCCGGCCCGAGCCTCGCGTCTCGGGCCGGTCCCGGATTTCCCGACCGAGCCCCCGTCGATCGGCCCGGTTCTGCCCGGCCTTCGGCCGAACCGAACCCGGACCCCACACGCCCCGCTGCACAGTTGCCCCAGGCCGGATCCGAACCCGGCCCCCTGCACCAAGATCACTCCATGCACGTTGAATCGAGAGGCGGAAACGCGTGAAGCTGGTCGTCACCGGCGGAGCTGGCTATGTCGGAAGCGTGAGCGCCGCGCGGCTGGTCGAGGCCGGCCACGAGGTTGTGGTGGTGGACGACCTGTCCACCGGGCACGCGGACGCCGTCCCCGAGGGGGCGCGCTTCGTCGAGGGCGATATCGCCGAGGTGGCCGGGCCGCTGCTGGCCGAGGGCTTCGACGGCGTGCTGCACTGCGCGGCCAAGTCGCTGGTCGGCGAGTCCATGCAGGACCCGGCCAAGTACTGGAACGGCAACGTCGTCACCTCGCTGCGGCTGCTCGAGGCGATGCGGGACAACGGCACCCAGCGGCTGGTGTTCTCCTCCACCGCCGCCACCTACGGCGAGCCCGAGCAGGTGCCGATCGTCGAGACGGCGCCGACCCGTCCCACCAACACCTACGGCGCCACCAAGCTGGCCATCGACTTCGCCATCACCTCGTTCGCCGCCGCCCACGGCCTGGCCGGCGTGAGCCTGCGCTACTTCAACGTGGCCGGCGCCTACGTGGCCCCGGGCGTGCAGCAGCTCGGCGAGCGGCACACCGTGGAGACGCACCTGATCCCCATCGTGCTCCAGGTCGCCCTCGGCCAGCGCGAGAAGGTCCAGATGTACGGCGACGACTGGCCCACCGAGGACGGCACCTGCGTCCGTGACTACATCCACGTGCTGGACCTGGCCGAGGCGCACCTGCTGGCCATGGAGAACGCCAAGCCCGGCCGGCACAACATCTACAACCTGGGCAGCGGCTTCGGCTTCTCGGTGAAGCAGGTCATCGACACCTGCCGCCAGGTGACCGGCCACGCGATCCCCGCCGAGGTGGCCCCGCGCCGCGCCGGCGACCCGGCCGTGCTGGTCGCGTCCAGCGAGCGGGCCCGGCAGGAGCTGGGCTGGCAGCCCAAGCACGAGGACCTGACGTCGATCGTCGGCGACGCGTGGACGTTCGCCAGCGCCGGGCGGGGGGAATGACCATGACCGACTTCACCGATCTGGACGCCGTGGCCAAGCTGCCGCGGATCGGCTCGCTCGCGCTGTCCCCGGACGGCACGCGGCTCGTGGCCACCGTCGCCGAGGTCGCGCCGGACGGCAAGACGTGGCAGTCCGCGCTGTGGGAGGTCGACCCGGCCGGCTCCCGCCCGGCCCGCCGCCTCACCCGCGCCGCCAAGGGCGAGTCCTCGCCCGTGTTCACGCCCGACGGCTCCGTGCTGTTCGTGACCTCCCGCACCGACGCCGAGTCCAAGCCCGGCGACGAGAAGGAGGCCTCCGCGCTGTGGCTGCTGCCGCCCGTCGGCGAGGCCCGGCAGGTGTACGCCCCGCGTGGCGGCGTCTCCGCCGTGTCCGTCGCCCGTGACGCCGGCACCCTGGCCATCACCACCGCCGCCCTGCACGGCGCCGGCGTCGGCGACGAGGACAAGGAGCGCCGCAAGGCCCGCGAGGACGCCGGCGTGACCGCGATCCTGCACGAGTCCTACCCCGTCCGTTACTGGGACCACGACCTCGGGCCCGACAAGCCGCGGATCGTCTCCGCCGCCGCCATCACCGGCGACGAGCGGGTCACCGAGGTCGTCGAACTCACCCGGGACGTGCCGTCCCCCGTCTCGGGCGCCGCCGTCAGCCCCGACGGCCAGTGGATCGCCTACAACGCCGACGAGGCGCTCTCCGCCGCCTACGGCCGGCGCGACACGCTTCGCGTCGTGCGCGCCGACGGCACGGGCGACCGCGAGCTCGCCGCCGACCGCAGCCTCGGCGACGGTCCCGCCTACGGCTTCTTCGGCGCCGTCTGGCTGCCCGACTCCTCCGGCGTCGTCGCCATGCGGGCCACCGAGTCCACCGAGCAGGAGTGCCCGCACTACGAGATCGTGCTCGTCACCCTGGCCGACGGCGCCGTGCGGCAGCTCGTGGCCGACTTCCCCGACTGGAGCGAGAGTCCCGTCGTCTCGCCCGACGGGCAGTCCGTGTACTTCACCGGCGACCGGCTCGGCCCGCGTCCCGTGTGGCGCGTCGACCTGGCGTCCGGCGAGGTCACCCGGCTCACCGGCGAGGGCCACTACAGCGAGGTCTGCGTCGCTGCCGACGGCTCCGCCGTGTACGCGCTGCGGGACTCCATCGCCCACCCCGCTCAGCCCGTTCGGCTCGACCCCGTCGCCGTCGAGCAGGACCCCGTCGCCCTGCCTGCTCCCGGCGTCGTCGACTCGCTGCCCGGCACCCTCACCGAGGTCGAGACCACCGTCTCCGACGGCCGCACCGTCCGGGCCTGGCTCGCCCTGCCCGCCGGCGCCTCCGCCGACTCCCCCGCGCCGTTGACGCTGTGGATCCACGGCGGGCCCATGATGAGCAACAACGGCTGGTCCTGGCGTTGGAACCCGTGGCTCCTGGTCGCCCGGGGCTACGCCGTCCTGATGCCCGACCCCGCCCTGTCCACCGGCTACGGCCGCGACATGATCCAGGCCGGGTGGGGCGCCTGGGGCGCCGCTCCCTTCACCGACCTCATGGCCATCACCGACGTCACCGTCGAGCGCCCCGACATCGACGAGGGCCGCACCGCCGCCATGGGCGGCTCCTTCGGCGGCTACATGGCCAACTGGGTAGCCACCCAGACCGATCGCTTCGACGCCATCGTCACCCACGCCTCCCTGTGGAACCTCGAAGCCTTCACCGGCGTCACCGACGCGTCCTACTACTGGATGCGGGAGATGACCGACCCCCTGCGCTCCACCGAGCGCATCCTGGCCAACTCGCCCCACCTGCGCGTCGCCGACATCAGCACGCCCATGCTGGTCATCCACGGCGACAAGGACTACCGCGTCCCCATCGGCGAGGGCATCCGGCTGTACTTCGACCTCGTCCGCCACGGCGTGCCCTCGAAGTTCCTGTACTACCCCACCGAGAACCACTGGATCCTCACGCCCGGCAACTCCAAGGTCTGGTACGAGACCGTGCTGGCCTTCCTCGCCGAGCACGTCCTCGGCGAGAAGTGGGAACGCCCCGCCCTCATCTGACCTGTCCCCGGCTGATCCGCCCGGGTCGGTTCACTCGGAAACCCAGCAGTCCCAAGGCCCGCCGGCCCATCCCCCGGCGGGCCTTGGTGCTTCCCAACCACAGGCCCACGCCACCCTGCCCCTCACCGCACCCCAACGGCTGAACCCACCCTCAGCGCCGCGCCATCCCAGGCCCCGGCCGCAGCCCGGCAGCCGAACACAACCCAGCGACTAACTCACGCCGGGGTCCCGCATCTCCGCACCCCAACGGGCCCGGATCAGCCCGGCGCTGCGGCGGCACCAGTCCACGTTCTCCTGCTCGAACCGCCGCCCCCGCAGGCAGGTCAGATAGGGGCCGATACGTTCCCCCGTTGCGAGGAAGGTGTCCTCGTCCAGGTCTCCGCGCAGGGCCCGCAGGGTGCCGTCGAACAGCTCCGCCTTGGCCGCCGCCTGCACCGCGCGTTCCTCCAGCCGGGCCACGACCGCATCGGCATCGGTCCGATCCACGGCGTGCACCTTCACCAACAGGTCATCCCGAATCACCGCCGGCTTGGCCTCCGCCTCGGCGAAGCGCACCAGCTCGGCCACCCCCGCCTCCGTGACGGTGTAGACGCGCTTGTTGGGCCGATCGAGCTGGATCACCAACTCCCCGTCGACCAGCCCGGCCCGCTCCAACTTGGCGAGCTCGCCGTACAACTGCTGCGGCGAGGCGTACCAGAAGTTGGCCACCCCGGTGTCGAACACCTTGGCCAGCTGATAGCCGCTGAACTCGCCCCCGAGCAGCACGGCCAGCACCGCGTGCCGCAACGCCATCGGCCACCCTCCCGTCTCCCGCCCACACACGCCACCCGACTGAGCCCTCCCGACCGGGCCATCCCTGCCAAGCCATCCCAACCGGGCCATCCCAACCGGGCCATCCCGACCAAGCCGTCCCAGCCAGGCTGGCTCTGCCGAGGGCGGCTCTGCCGAAGCCAGGGCGGTATCTCACCCGGGCGGCCAACCCCTTCCGGCGCTCCGATCCGGTCGCTCCGATCCTTGACCGGCGCGGCCACCCTACGCAAGACTGCGACTAGTCAATTTTATGACTATGGACGGCGCTCAGGGAGGCCCCACCGTGTCCACCACCCCAGCGGTCGAGACCCAGGCCGCCGACTCCGCGACCGCGGGCACGCCGACGACGCGGGCGGTCGCCCGACTGCGCGCGGCGGTCGAGCAGGGCGACCACGCCACGATCGTCGGCCTGTTCCGCGACGACATCGTCTTCCACAGCCCGGTGAAGTTCCGCCCGTTCGAGGGCATCGCCACCGTCGGCGCCCTGTTCGCGGTGCTGATGCGCACGTTCGAGGACTTCCGCTACGTCGGCGAGCTGACCGGCGACCTCGACGGTGACGCGGACTCGTGCGTGCTGGTGTTCCGCGCCCGGGTCGGCGACAAGCAGATCCACGGCGTCGACATGCTGCAGTTCGACGACGAGGGCAGGATCGCCACGTTTACCGTGATGGTGCGGCCGCAGTCCGCCGCCATGGCGCTCAGCGAAGCCGTGTTCGCCGGCCTCGTCGCCGACGGCGTCGTGCCGGCCCCGCAGGCAGGAGGTCAGCAGTGAAGCTGGGCTACCACACCGGGTACTGGTCGTCCGGACCGCCGGCGGGCGTCGCCGAGGCCGTGATCGAGGCCGACCGCCTCGGTTTCGACTCGGTGTGGACCGCCGAGGCCTACGGCTCCGACGCGCTCACCCCGCTTGCCTGGTGGGGCGCGGCGACCAAGAACATCAAACTGGCCACCAACATCATGCAGATGTCGGCCCGCACCCCGGCCGCCGCCGGCATGGCCGCGATCACCCTGGACCACCTGTCCGGCGGCCGTTTCGTGCTCGGCCTCGGCGCGTCCGGCCCGCAGGTCGTGGAAGGCTGGTACGGCCAGCCCTACCCGCGCCCGCTGGCCCGCACCCGCGAGTACATCGACATCGTGCGCAAGGTCGTCGCCCGCGAGACCGTCGAGCACCAGGGCGAGTTCTTCCAGCTGCCGTACCCGGGCGGCACCGGCCTCGGCAAGCCGCTCAAGTCAACCGTGCACCCGATGCGCCCCCAGATCCCGATCTTCCTGGCCGCGGAGGGCCCGAAGAACGTGGCGCTGGCCGCCGAGATCGCCGACGGCTGGCTGCCGCTGTTCTACTCGCCCAAGGTCGACGGCTTCTTCCGCGCCGCACTGGCCGAGGGCTTCGGCCGCCCCGGCGCCCGGCACACCCTCGACGACTTCGAGGTCGCCGCGAGCGTGCCGGTGCTGGTGCACGACGATGTGGAGCAGGCCGCGGACTTCATCCGCCCCATGCTCGCCCTCTACATCGGCGGCATGGGCGCGAAGGGCGCCAACTTCCATCGGGACGCCATCGCCCGCCTCGGCTACGAGGCCGAGTGCGACCGCATCCAGGACCTGTACCTGGCCGGCGACAAGAAGGCGGCGATCGCCGCCGTGCCCACCAGGATGGTCGAGGACCTGGCGCTGATCGGCCCCGCCGCCAAGATCCGCGACGAGCTGCCGGCCTGGGAGGAGACCGTGATCACCACCCTGCTGGTGCAGGGTGACGTGACTGCCGTGCGCAAGGTCGCCGAGCTGTTCTCCTGACGCACCACCACCTTTCCATGAAGTTCCCGGGGCCCGTCCACCATCGGACGGGCCCCGGCCCGTCCCGACCCGACGCCGTGAACGGGGAGGAGACCACGGTGCCGGACCGGGAAGCTGAGCCCGAGGCCCGCAGTCACCCGCGAACGGACCCCGGTCCACCGGCTCACCGCACGCCGCGACGGGCAGGGGCCGCGCCGGCGGTGTTCCGGATCCGATCCCGCCGGCGAAAGCACACTCACCGACCAGGACGGTCCTGTGGTCACAAGGATCCGCACGGTGGGGATCCCGTTCCCACTGACGCACGGGATCCCCACCGGTCCCCGGACCACCGCGCCGGCGAAGGGGGGAGCCGGCAGCGGGTGGTCCGGGATCTCCTCTGCCGGCTGACCAGGCCGACAGAAGGCAACGCCGAGGGTGTTCACCGCGCTCCAGCGGCAAACAGCCCGCGAGCAGGTGGAAGTGGTGGCGGGGATCCCGCATCCGTACCGTCACGGGATCCCCGCCGGCCCGAAACGGGGCGAGTCGATGTGGGGGGCGTCGACCACCGCAGGTTCGGGACCGCATCTGCCGGCGGAGCAACCGACAGATGGCATTACGGCCAGCGGCCAGGGTGATCCGAGGATCGCTCATCCGAACCGGTTCACACTACTTCCCGGTCACGAGACACGATGGCGTGGAACCGATCTGCGGGCCGCTGGCTCGACACTGAGCACGGTGGCGAGGAGTGAGGGGCCGGGACCCGTCTGGCGGGGACGGGTCCCGGCCGGCCCCGGGTCGTTCGCTGCGACCTGGCTGCGACAGTCGCGGGCGTGCGCGGCTCCGGGGCGGCGCCTGCCGGTGCGCGCGACCGGCAGGGGGCTGAGGACGGCTCAAGGGGACATGTCGAGGCCCTCCGGGGTGTCGGAATCGGCTTCGATGTCGATACGCGCGTCGACGGCGGCGTCGTGCAGGAGCTGCCGCACGTGCGCCCTGGGCATGCCGTAGGACAGCGCGCCGCAGAGCAGACCGGCGAGCTGGTGCCCGGGCAGGGCGGACCGGGCCTGCTCAAGGGCGACGTTGGCCAACGCGCCGTCACCACGCATATAGGCGCACGCGGCGACCAGGATGGCGGCTTCGGAGCGTTCGGGAGGCGGCAGGCACCGGGCGAGTTCGAGCCACAGTCTCTCGGCGGTGAGGGCGATTCGGCCGTCGAGCGCGTAGTGCAGGCACAGGTCTCGCACCCGGTAGTCGGACAGCGCCATGGCGAGGCGGACGAACTCCTCGTCGGTGGTGGGCAGGGTGTCGGACTTGACGGCGTCGCGAATGACCTGCACGTGCTCGGCACTGGTGGTGTGGTCGGAGCGGATGGTGGTGTCGATCAGGCTGCTGAGCTTGATCATGCGGTTGGTGTCGGGCGGTTGGAACAGCTGATCCAGATCCTCGCGGCGGTCGTAGGTCACGAGGCCGGAGGCGGCCACCTCGGCGGCGAGTTCGCTGGCGGCGCTGTCTGGCACCTCGCCCTCGCAGTCGTGGTGCAGGTAGCAGCGCCACGGCACACCGCCCGAGGTGGACGGCGCCCACAGGACATGCGGCACGGGCACGGAGATGTCGGCCAGGGCAGTGACCGCGCGCTGCATGAGCTCGTCGTGCCGTGGATCGGGCCGTTCGCACACGACGACGAGCACGGCGGTCTGCGCCTCGTACTGCCGCGTCGCTCTGGTCACGGCGGTGGCGAGCGCGCCGTGCATCGACGGCGCCACCAGATCCATCCGTGCGACGCCGGTGATCAGATCGTCCTGCAGGGCCACCACGACGAGCGAGTCCCGGGGGTGGAAACCCAGCATCGGCGGGATCGCGGCGATGAGCGAGCCGCCGTCGGCGAGCTTGACGATGCGGTCCCGGTCGGATCGGGCCGGGTTGGGGCGTGCGGCGGTGTCCATGTGGCCACCTTGCTCGCGTGGGGGAACGCGACAAAGGCGACGAAGATCAAGATGTGGACAACTCGGATTGTCCACAGGCGCGGTTTTGCAAGGCTTTTCGGGCCGATCGGGGCCCTGCCGGTGTGCTATACGCCGAGGTGACCGGTGGACGGACGGGACCTGTGCAGCTCAAGGCCGGTGTCGACCAGGTCGACGCGCTCCAGTGAGGCCACCTCCGACAGCGGGATCCAGGCCGCCTTGTCGGTCGAGCCGTCGATCTCGTCGCGCAGCTCGCCGCCGACGATGCGGGCCTCGTAGACGACGCGCAACGCGTGGAAGTCCGTCTCGCCGCCGAACCGGCGGGCGTACCGGCGGCGCATGGTGTGCACGCCGAGCAGGCTCTGCACCTCCGCCCGGTACCCGGTCTCCTCGGCGACCTCGCGCTGCACGGCATCGAACGGGTCCTCGCCGTGGTCGATGCCGCCGCCGGGCAGCGTCCACAGCTTGCCCTCGGGCCCGACCCACCTGGCCAGCAGCACCGCGCCGTCACGCACGCAGACCGCGTAGGCCGCGACCCTCAACCGCTCGTACGCCATCGCACCTCCCGTATCCACCCCTGGGTTGATAGCGCATTCAACCCGGTTCCCACCTGTGGACCGAAGAAACCCGCGCCGCCCGGGACGAGTCTTGGACCCGTGCCGGAGCGGCACGTGGGAGATCGAGGAGAGAGCACATGTCCACGCTGGTGTTGGTCCTGGTCGGCGCGCTGGTGGTGCTGCGGGTGCTGGGCAAGCAGCTGACGGGGTCGTTCGTCACCGCGAAGTCGCTGGTGCTGATGCCCGCCATCCTGATCGTCATCGGGCTGGGCGGGGCGGTCGCCACGGTCGGCGCCGCCCGGCCGAGCGAGATCCTGTTCTTCCTGGTCGACGCGGCGGTCGTGGTGGGGCTGGGCCTGGCCCGCGGCGCCACCGCCCGCCTCAGCATGCGTGACGGCAACCTGTTCCAGAAGGGCACGCCGGTGACGATCGTGTTGTGGCTGGCGACGATCGCGGTGCGCGTCGGCGCCGGTTTCCTCGGGCACGCGCTCGGCATCGAGGGCGCCCTCACCGCGGCCTCGGCGCTGATGCTGTTCGGCATCACCATCGCCGCCCAGAACGCGATGATCTACTTCCGGGCGCAGCAGCGGCGGCTGCCGCTCGCGACGGCCGTGCCCCGCCGCTAGAACCTGCGATGATGACGACCATGTTCGACGATCAGGGCTTCGTACTCCCGGGCCGGAGGTACGGAGCCCTGTCGCTGGTCCGCGTGATGCCGTCGCTGTTCGCGCTGACGCTGTTCCTGCCCCAGAAGTGGGTGCTGGCCGGCACGCCGGTCGTGGCGCAGGAGCTGCCGTGGTTGATCGCGCTGAGCCTGGTCGTCATCGCCGGCAACGTGATGCTGCTGCCGTTCTCCTGGTCGGCGCTGCGGTCGCCGCTCGTGTCGCAGGCCGGCCTGATCGCCATCACGTTGGCGTCGAGCGGGATCCTGCTGCTGCATCCGAACGGCGTGGTCTACGCGCTGCCGTTCTGGACGGCGCGGCTGGCGGTCCGCTACCGCGGTCCCGGGCCGCTGAGCTACATCGTGATCGGCCTGTCGATGGTCGGCGCGGCGATTCCGCAGCTGCTCAGGGACTTCCAATGGCTGGCCGCGCTGGGCATCGCGCTCGGTGTGCTGGCTCTGGTCCTCCTCACGGCCAACCGCCAGGGCCGTGAGGAACGCCTGGAGCAGGCGGAGCTGCTGGTGGCGCGGCGGCAGCAGGTGATCGAGGAACACGCCCGAGCGGCCGCGCTGGCCGAGCGTGCACGGATCGCGCGTGAGGTTCACGACGTGCTGGCGCACTCGCTGGCGGGCCTGTCGCTGACGCTGCAGGGCACGCGCCTGATGCTGCAACGGGACAACGCGTCGCAGGAGGTCATCGACCAGGTGACCAAGGCGCAGAAGCTGGCCGCGGACGGTCTCACGGAGGCGCGGCGGGCCGTCGCGGCGCTGCGTGACGACAAAGTGCCGGACGCACGGGCGATCGCCGACCTGGTCACGGCATTTCGGCTAGAGTCCGGCGCGCCCGCGGAACTGGTCGTCAACGGCGAGCCGCGCGACCTGCCGGCGGAAGCTGCCTCGGCGCTGTACCGCACGGCGCAGGAGGCGCTCACCAACGCCCGCAAGCACGCGCCGGGAGCACCCGTGGACGCGGTGCTGGACTTCGAGGACGGGCGCACGGTACTGACCGTCACCGATCACCCGGGCAAGCCGCCCGCACAGGCGACGAGCGGCGGCTACGGTCTGGTGGGGATGCGGGAGCGCGCCGAGCTGATCGGCGGAGAACTGGAGACGGGGCCCATGAAGGACGGGTGGCGCGTGCGACTGGTGATGCCGGCGTGAGCGACCTGCGGGTGGTGCTGGCGGACGACCAGACGGTGGTCCGTGAGGGGCTGGCGACGTTGCTGAAGCTGCTGCCAGGCGTGGAAGTCGTGGGGGCCGCGGCCGACGGTGAGCAGGCGGTGGCGCTGGTGGCCGAGCAGCGGCCGGACGTGTTGCTGGTGGACCTGAGGATGCCTCGGTGTGACGGCGTCGAGGCCACGCGACGCGTGCGGGAGCAGTACCCGGAAACCGAAGTCGTGGTGCTGACGACGTACACCGACGACGACAGTGTGTTGTCAGCGTTGCGCGCGGGAGCCAGGGGATTCCTGACGAAGGACGCCGACGCGGAGGCGATCGCGAGGGCGTTGCACGCGGCCGCGGCGGGTCAGTCCACGGTGGACGGCGAGGTGCAGCAGCGGCTGGTGGAGGCCGCGACGGGCGGCGGCCAGCCGAGCAGGCCGGCCCCGGAGCCGGCGGACGGGCTGACGCCGAGGGAGATCGACGTGCTGAAGTTGATCGCGGCGGGCATGTCGAACACGGAGATCGCCCGCAAGCTGGTGGTCAGCGAGGCGACGGTGAAGACGCACGTGAACCACCTGTTCGCGAAGGCCAACCTGCGTGACCGCGCGCAGGCGGTGGCCTACGCCTACAAGACGGGCCTGGTGAAGGACTGAGTGGGCATCGAGGAGTTCATCGCGGCCCTGCCGAAGGCCGAACTGCACGTCCACCTCGTCGGGGCGGCGTCGCTGGACACGGTGTTGGAGCTGTCGCGCCGGCACTCGCGGACCCTTGTGCCCAAGGATCGCGCTGAGCTGGCGCGGTACTACGAGTTCACGGACTTCCCACACTTCATCAACGTCTACAGCGCCGTGAACAAGCTGGTGACGACGCCCGACGACGTGCAGACGATGCTGCTGGGCCTGGCCCGTGACCTCGCGGCCAACAACGTGCGGTACGCCGAGGTGACCGTGTCGGCGATCGCGCACTTCCCCTACGGAACCGGGCCGGAGGCGTTGTCCGAGGCACTGGTGGACGGCCGGCGCAGGGCGCTCGCGGAGCACGGCGTCGAGCTGGCGTGGATCTTCGACGTGCCGATGCCATCGGACCTCCGCGAGGGCTACAGCACCCTGGAGTACGTGCTCGACCAGCGGCCGGAGGGCACGGTCGGCCTCGGGCTGGCGGGGCTGGAGACGCCGTACCCCCGCGCCGGCTTCAAGGCGGCGTTCCAGGAGGCCAGGGCGGCCGGCCTGCGCAGCCTTCCGCACGCGGGCGAGACCACCGGCCCGGAAGAGATCTGGGCGGCGCTGGAGGATCTCGGCGCGGAGCGGATCGGGCACGGCGTCAGCGCGGTGGACGACGACCGGCTCCTCAAGCACCTGGCCGAGACGGGGATCCCGCTGGAGGTGTCGCTGACCTCCAACGTCTGTACGAAGGCGGTGTCGTCACTGGCCGAGCACCCACTGCCCCGGCTGCTGGACGCGGGCGTGACGGTCACGCTGAACACCGACGACCCGGGCATGTTCGGCACGAACCTGAACCGCGAGTACCTGCTGGCCCACGAGGTGTTCGGCCTGGGCCGGTCCGAGCTGGCGGAGCTGGCACGCAACGCCGCCCGGGCGGCGTTCTGTGCGGAGCAGACCCGGTCAGGCCTGCTCAAGGGCATCGATGCGGTCGAGCGCGCGGCGGCCGAGCAGTAGCAGGCCGCCGACCAGCACGACGGCGACCACGACCGCCAGCCAGGACCACCGCTCGTACGCCTCGCTGGCGCCGTAGCCGACGGCCACCCACACCAGGCCCCAGACAGCCGACGACGGCAGGTTCCACGGCAGGAACCGCCGGTACGGCAGCCCGGCAGCGGCGGCGAACCGGGGCGTGAGCGTCCGCGCCCCGACCACCCACTGCCCGACCAGCACCGCTGAGCCGCCGAACCGGCTCAGCACCGTTCGCGCCCGCTGTCCCTTGGCGCCCGTGAGCCACCGGCTGCTGAGCGCCTCGGGCCGGTAGCGACCGGCGGCGAAGGACAGGTTGCTGCCCGCCACCGCCGCGACCGTGCCGACGGCGAGCGCCACCGGCAGCGCCACGAGACCGCCGTGGGTGAAGACGCCCAACGTCAGCAGGGCACTGGAGCCGGGCAGCACGACGCCGATGACAAGGGCCGCCTCCGCCACCACGAGCAGGCCGATGGCCAGCACGAGCAGCGGGCCGGGCAGGCCGACGAGCAGATCAGCCAGCATCGTCGCCCATGGTCGGCCGGCGGCAGACGTAACTGATCGCAGGCGGCACGTTGGCCCACACCACACGGGACACGATCACCTCGTCGAAGCTGCGGTCGAGCAGCGCGCGGAACTCGCGGGCCTGCCGCATGCCCAGCGCGTGCACATACGCGAACGTGGTGAACGCGCCCGCGGGCGTCAGCACCGTGCCGACCTGGCGCAGGATGGCGCGCTGCAGGTCCGGCGGGAACAACGCCCAGGGCAGGCCGCTGATCACGGCGTCGACCTGCTCGACACCGCGGTCGGCGAGCAGCTTGCCCAGCTCGGAGGCATCCCCGTGCACCACGTCCAGCCGCGGATAGGTGGTCCGCAGGTGCTCGACCAGGGTGCCGTCGAGCTCCACGGCCAGGTGCCGCCCGCCGGCCGGGATGCGGCGCTGCACGGCCTTCGTCGCCGAGCCGGTGCCCGGTCCCAGTTCCACCACGGTCGGCGCGCCGATGCTGGGCACCACGGTGGCCAGCAGGCCGGCGAGGGCTGGTCCGCTGGGGGCGATCGCGCCGACGGCGGCCGGCTGGCGGCGGACGGCCCCGAGGAAGACCCGAAGGTCGTGGAACGTGGTCATGGCGACCATGGTGCCCGGTCCCCCGCTGCGCTCGCGTCAAACCCCGGTCTCGCGTCGGGCGCGCTGAGATCATCCTCAGGTTTGACCCGCGGAAAACCGGTCGCCAGGAGCCGTCCCGTGATCCAGATTGGCCACATGGCGAAACTGGGAACGGTGCTGGTGACGGGGGTCGGCCGCACGATTGGGATAGGCGCGACCGTGGCCGCCGACCTGGCCGGAGCCGGCTAGGACGTCGCGATCAGCCACTGGCGTCCCTACGACGAGAAGATGCCGTGGGGCGCCGACCGGGACGCGCAGACGGAACTGACCGAACGGATGACGGCCCTGGGGGCGCGGACGGCGGTAGTCGAGGCCGACCTGAGCGATCCGGCCGTCCCGGCCCGGCTGTTCGACGAGGTCGAACGCGAGCTGGGCGGCGTCACCGCCCTGGTGCTGTGCCACGCGGAGTCGGTCGACTCGGGGCTGCTGGACAGTTCAGTCGATAGCTTCGACCTCCATTTCGCGGTCAATGCCAGGGCGACCTGGCTGCTGATCAAGGAGTTCGGGCAGCGGTTCCGCGGCGAGCACGGCAGCGGGCGCATTCTGGCCTTCACCAGCGACCACACCGTCGGAAACATGCCCTACGGCGCCAGCAAGGGCGCACTGGACCGGATCACCCTCGCCGCCGCCCGCGAGCTGGCGCACCTGGGCGTCACGGCCAACGTGATCAATCCCGGCCCCAACGACACCGGCTGGATGACACCGAAACAGCTGAGCGAGGTCGCCCGGGACACGCCGCTCGGCCGGGTCGGCACGCCACAGGACTCCGCGAACCTGGTGACGTTCCTCTGCTCGCCGAAGGGCGGCTGGATCAACGGCCAGCTGCTCTACAGCAACGGGGGTTTCAAGTAGTGGCGGAACCAGTCGCTGAACGCCTCGTCCACGCGGCGGGCGTCCTCGTTCTGCGGCGCCGGCGCGACGCCCGGCTCCGCGGCCAGGGCGTGTTCCATGGCGGGAATGTCGATCAGTTCGGCGCGTAACGCGGTGGCGAGCCGGCCGAGCGGCTCCCGGAACTCGGGCTCGTCCTTCTCACCGCGGACGAGCAGCAAAGCCAGTTCGGGGTGCCGCTTGGCGAGCTCGTCGGCCCGCGCGACGAAGTCCAGGCGCGCCGCGACGGCCCGCGACTCGTCGCACCACGGATAGGGCGTGCCGAACCACTTCGCCACCCCGTCGGTGACCGGTTCCAGTTGCGCCACCGGATTGACCAAGGCGGCCGCGACCACCGGCACGTCCTGCTCGGTGAGCACCTGCAAGACCACTGCGCCGCCGGCGGAACCACCGAACAAGCCGAGCGGCCCATCAGTTTCCAATTGAGATCGCAGTTGGCCCAACGCGGCCGGGAACTCGCCGGACGCGGTGCTGACCACGGGATCGATGAGCTTGAGCACGTAGTCCTCGGCGGCGCGGCGAGTGACCTCGCGCTGCTCGCCGTACTCGGGCAGTCGCAGGTAGACCCGCCAGGCCGGCACGTCGGCCATCGGCAGCGCGGCCGCCATCGCCGCCTCGCTGCGGGGCGGATCCATCAGATGCCAGCCGACCAACAGCGGCGTGGCGGCCGTCGGATGTTCCGGTGGTCGGGCGAGGAACGGCACTCCGGCGGCGGTTCCCCGGATCATTTCGTCCATGCGAACACCATGGCAGACACGTCTGACAATCCCGGTCCGGTAGCCCGCCGGTCACCGCCCGGAGCCGTTCCTAAGAGCTTCGTGAAATGACTCTGTCGGTTCCCGATCGACGGGGATGAACCGCGGCAACACCCCGTTCGACCAGGCATGAGACGTCTTCCGGCCACCTTGGTCCTCCTCGCGGCGAGCGTCGCGGTGGGCACCGCGCTGCTGGCGTCAACCCCGGTCACCGCGTCGCTGGCCGCCGAGCGCGTGACCCTGCCGCCGCCCACGACGACGACCACCACAGCAACGACCACGACAACCACGACCACTCCCGCGCCGACCACCCCGGCGGTGCCGCCGGAGGCCGTCGGCCAGCTCGTGGACAAGGCCGTCAACAGCGTCGTCCCGGGCACGACCGTGGGCGTGCTGGCGGTCGACACCGACAGCGACCAGCCCGTGGCCAGTTACAACGCGGCCGAGCCGATGTACACCGCGTCCGTGGTGAAGCTGCTGATCGCCATCGACCTGCTGCACAGCCAGAACTGGCAGCCCGACGCCGCGACGGCCGCGCGGCTGGAGCAGATGATCTCCTACAGCGACGACGACATCGCCAACGCGCTGTGGGACCAGGACGGCGGCAACTCGATCGTCACCCGGATGGCCTCGCTGATCGGGCTCACCGGCACGCAGCCGCCCGAGGACCCTGCGCAGTGGGGCGAGGCGACGATGTCCGCGCAGGACGTCGTCACGACCTACGAGTTCATCCAGGACGAAATTCCCGCGCCGGCGCAGGACGTGCTGACGGCCGGCATGAGCGGGGCCGCAGCCACCGCGGCCGACGGGTTCCAGCAGTACTTCGGCATCCCGGACGGCCTGCCGGGCGCCTCGTGGGAGATCAAACAGGGCTGGATGCTGCTGATGTCGACGACGGTGCTCGACACCACCGGCATGGTCGGCCTGGGTCCGACGATGCCCTACGCCGTGGCGATCATGACGGAACTGCCCGCCGGCACCTCATGGTCGGCCGGTACGAAAGCGGTATCTGCTGGCGCCGCCGCAATCAAGGCCGCCTTCGTTCGGTGATGAGATCCGCCGCCGTGACGCCGGACAGCGCGCCCCGCAGCGTCGGCGCCGCCTGCACGAGCTGCCGCGTGTACGGATGCCGCGGCTCGCGGTAAACCTGTTCCACATCACCGATTTCGACCAGTTCACCGGAGCGCAGAACGGCCACCGTGTCGCAGACGTGCCGGACCACGGACAGGTCGTGGGAGACGAAGACCAGCGTCAGCGCGAACTGCTCGACCAGGTCTGACAACAGGTTCAGGATCTGCGCCCGCACGGACACGTCCAGCGCGCTCACGGGCTCGTCGGCCACGAGGACACGAGGCTTGGGGGCCAGGGCCCGGGCCAGGGAAATGCGTTGCCGCTGGCCGCCGGAGAACTGGTGCGGGAACCTCCGACCGGCATCCGCCGGCAGCCCCACGGCCGCCAGCAGCTCGGCAACGCGTTCCTCCTGACCGGCAATCCGCTGCGCGACAAGCGGTTCGGCGATGATGTCCCGTACCCGCATGCGCGGATCGAGCGAACCCATCGGATCCTGGAACACGACCTGGAGATCGCGCCGGAGGAACGACAGGCGTCGTTCGGACCGGCCGTCGACGCGCTGGCCGTCGAACGTGACGGCCCCGGCGGTCGGCTGGTCGAGGCCGGCGATCAGCCGGACCAGCGTCGACTTTCCCGAGCCCGACTCGCCTACGATGCCGAAGCGCCGGCCCGATTCGATCTCGAACGAGACGTCACGAAGCGCGTGCACCTCGGCCCGAGGCCGCAACGGCGACGTCCGCGACCGCCGGTAGACGCGGCTGAGGTTCTCCACCTTGATCATTCGTCGCCTCCGACCGGGTGCCAGCACGCGTGCCCGGCGGTCGGTTCGCCGAACCAGGGCGGCTGCACGCGACATTGGTCGTCGGCGCGCGGGCAGCGGTTGCGGAACACGCAGCCGCTGGGGAACTGTCCGGCGGCCGGAACCACGCCGGCGATGGCGTGCAGGCGCCCACGCTCGTCGACGGCCTCCAGATCGGAAGCGTCGAGCAACCCCTTGGTGTAGCGGTGTTTCGGCGAGGTCAGGACCTCGACGACCGGTCCGGACTCGACGATCCGCCCGCCGTACATCACCAGCACGCGCTCGCAAACCGTTGCCACCACGGCGAGATCGTGCGTGATGAACAGCAGCGAAGCGTCCCTTTCCTTGACTCCCTTGACAATCAGGTCGAGAAGCTGAGCCTGGACCGTGACGTCGAGCGCGGTGGTAGGCTCGTCGCAGATGAGCACGTCCGGGTCATTGGCGAGAGCGATGGCCAACAGCACGCGTTGCCGTTGCCCGCCGGAAAGTTGGTGCGGATAGGCATTTCCCAGTTCAGCGACATCCCGCAGGCGCACCTGCTCCAGCAGCCGCAGGGCATCCCGGTGCGCGGCGGCGCGATCGCCTGCCGTGCGGTGGATCAACCGGGCTTCCGCGACCTGGTCGACGACACGCATAGACGGGTTCAACGCCGTCATCGGCTCCTGGAACACCATGGCCAGCCGCGAGCCACGCAACCTGGAGAGGAGGTTTTCCGATGCCCCCACAAGGTCTTCCGCCACGCCGTCGAGCCGGACCGAGCCCGCCGCCGTGACGTCGTCGGGCAGCAGACCGAACACCGCCGACGCGGTCAGCGACTTGCCCGAGCCCGACTCACCGATCAGACCGACCCGTTCGCCACTGCCGACCGTGAAGGAGACATCGCTGACCAGAGGCAGCTCGCCTGCCGCGACGCACAGACCGTCAACCTCGAGCACGGTGGCCCTCCAACCTGGGGTCGAAGCGATCGCGCAGGCCGTCGCCGAGGAGCGTGAAACCCAGCACCGCCAGGGCGATCGCCACCCCCGGCACGATCAGCAGCCTCGGTTGCACGGCCAGGAGTTCCTGGGACTCCTGCAACATGCGACCCCAGGACGGCGTCGGCGGCTGCGTGCCGAGACCGAGGTAGGACAGCGCCGCCTCGGCCAGCACCGCGATGCCGAACGACACCGAGCACTGCACGATGATCAGGCCGGCGATGTTCGGCAGCACGTGCCGCACCGAGATCGCCAGGCCGGTGCGGCCGGCCGATCGCGCAGCCAGCACGTACTCCGTGTTCAACACCTGCAGGGCGGAGCCACGGGCCAGGCGCGCGAACGACGGCACGGTGGCGATGCCGATGGCGACCATGGCGGTCAGGGTGCTGGCCCCGAACGCCGCCCCGAACATGATCGCCAGCAGCAGTGCCGGGAACGCGAGCACGATGTCGTTGGCCCGCAACACGATCTCGCCCAGCCAGCGCGGGCCGGCCGCCGCGAACACGCCGAGCGGCGTGCCGATGACCGCGGCCACACCGACCGCGACGACGCCGACGTACAGCGTGGTCCGCGCGCCGACCATGAGCTGACTGACGAGATCGCGACCGAAGCGGTCCGTGCCGAGCCAGTGGGCACCGCTCGGGCCCTGTAGCCGAAGCGCCGCGTCGACCTGGGTCGGGTCGAACGGCGTCCACAGAAAGGAGATCAGCGTCGCCAGCACGATGAGACCGACCAGCACCGCCCCGATCACGAGGTTCCTCACCGCGCCCTCCGCAGCCTCGGGTCCACGACCGTGTAGAGCACATCGACGAGGAGGTTGACCACCAGCACCGCCGCCACCAGCACCATCACCACGTCCTGCACGACGATCAGGTCGCGACCGCCGACGGCGTCCAGCAGCATGCTGCCGAGGCCGGGGATGACGAACACCCGTTCCACCACCACGGCCCCGATCAGCAGCGTCGCCAGTTGCAGGCCGAGCACCGTCACGACGGGCACCGCCGCGTTGCGAAGCCCGTGCCATAGCAGGGCCCGTGTGGGCCTGAGGCCCTTCGCCCTCGCGGTGCGGAGGTAGTCCTCGCCTAGGACGTCCAGCACGGCCGAGCGGACGTACCGGGTCAGCACCGCCGCCTGCACGAGGCCGAGCGACAGCGCCGGCAGGACAAGGCCTTTCAGGAACGCCACCGGATCAGCGTCCGGGGGTGTCCACCCACCGGATGGGAGGATCCGCAGCGACACAGCGAATATCTCGACCAGGACTATGCCGGCCAGGAACGCGGGGATCGCGGCGCCGAGCTGGCTGAGGCCGGACACGACCGTGCCGGACGCCGTGCGGTGCTTGGCCGCGGCGAGCGTGCCGAGTGGGACGGCGACCACCACCGCCACCACCGTCGCCGCGCCGACCAGCCACAGCGTCACCTCGAACCGGTCGAGCAGCTGGGGGCCGATCGCGTCGCCCGTGACGTAGGAGCGACCGAAGTCGCCGGTGAACAGGCCGCCGATCCAGTCGAGGTACTGCACCGGCAACGGCCGGTCGATGCCGAAGGCGTGCCGGGTCTGGGCGAGAAGCTCGGGCGTGGCATTGACCCCCAGGGCCACCTGCGCGGGATCGCCGGGCAGCACAGCCATGAACGCGAACACGACGATGGAGGCGATTGCCAATGTGAGCAGGAAGATGCCGGCCCGGCGGAGGATCACCATCATGACTTTCCCCCCGTCACGATCAGCTCCGTCACGATCGGCCCCGTCACGATCGGCCCCGTCACGATCGCCCCAGGGCGGACAGGTCGAACGCCTCGCCGACCTGGTTGGGCGGTAGGCCGGTGATGCCCTTCTTGGCCACGATCAGGTTGGGCAGCAGGAAGAGCCAGTCGGCGGCGGCGTCGGCGTTGATGGTGCGCGCGACCTGCTTCATGTCGGCGACCTGCTGCTCGGGCGTGCCGGTGTCGGCGGCGGCCAGCAGCTGGGTGACGGTCGGGTTGGTGTAACCCCAGTAGTACTTGGGGTTTCCGAACGTCACGATGTCGCGGGCCTCGACGTGGGCGACGATCGACATGTCGAAGTCGTGGCCGGTGAACACCTGTTTCAGCCAGACCGCGGGGAAGTCCAGCTCCTCGATGCTCACCGTGACGCCGATCGCGGCGAGCTGGGAGCGGATCACCTGGGCGGAGTCCACGGCGTAAGGGAGGTTGGGTATACGCAGTCTGAGCGTGAGGTGCTGTTGGCCGGCGTCGGCCAGGAGCTGTCTGGCTTTGGCCGGGTCGTACGGATAGACGCCGGCGAGGTCCTCGTACCAGGGGTCCGAGGGTGGGACCATGCTGCCGATCAGCAGGCCCTTGCCCGCCCACGCGGTGTCCAGCAGGGCCCTGCGGTCGATGCCGTAGGTCAGGGCCTGGCGGACGCGCTTGTCGTTCAGCGGCGCCTGGGCGTTGTTGAAGGACAGGACCACCTCGGCGGTGGTCGTGCCCTGGATCGTGGTGAACCGCTCGTCACTGGCGAACTGCGCGAGGGAGTCGGGCGCCTGCACGGAGCTGATCACGTCGATGCCATTGCTCAGCAGGGCGTTGTTCAGCGCGGTCGGGTCCTGGAAGTACTTCAGGACGACCCGGCCATAGGCGGGCTTCGGGCCCCAATAGCCCGGATTCGCCTTCAGCACGAGGGAATCGCCGCGGTTGAAGCGATCGAGCCGGTACGGGCCGGTGCCGATCGGCGTGGTGGCCAGGTTTCCCACACCGTTCGGCGCGAACATCGCGCCGACACGGCTGGCCATGGAGAACAGCCAGCCATTGCTGGGCTGCTTCAGCACCACGCGGGCGTGCAGCGGGTCGACGGCCTCGACGTAGTCGACCACGTCCATCTGCGACTTCAGCGAGATGGTCCAGGCGGTGCGGACGCGGTCGACGCTGAACTTGACCGTGTCGGCGGTGAACGGCTCGCCGTCGGTGAACGTCACGCCGGGTCGGAGCTGGAAGTCGTAGGTGCGACGGTCCGGGCTGACGGTCCAGGACGTCGCCAGCTGCGGCACGATCGCGCCGTTGGCGTCGAGGCGGACCAGGCCCTGGTAGACGTTGTCCAGCAGGGCCTGCGGGATCGCGGCGCCGTCCGTGCGGGTGAAGTCCAGGTTCGCGGGGGCGGCGGAGAAGCCGATGGCGATCGAGTCGGCGCTCGGCGACGAGTAGGCGGTCGAGCCCGCGGAACAGCCGGCGAGGGCGGCGACCAGCGTCAGGGCGAGCAGCGCGCGAAGCACGGTGATCACCCTAGCCAGGGTGGCGGGCGGTGTCCCGCCATGTGGGCGGCCGGATCATCACATCGGGCAGTGAGGGCCCGGTGCGTGGCGGGCCTGTCCGTGGCAGGGTGAGCCGCCGGCGTTCGTGCTCTCGCGGACCTGGAGGGTGTGGCGGGCGGTGATCTCACGGGGTGGGGCGTCGAGGCCGTTGACGCGTTCCAGCAGCATGGTCACGGCCGCCTCGGCGATCTGGGCCTTGTCCGGGGCGATGGTGGTCAGCGTGGGTGTGCTGAAGCGGCCGTCCTCGATGTCGTCGACACCGACGATGGCGACGTCGTCCGGCACCCGCAGGCCTGCGGCCAGCAGGGTGCGCAGGGCGCCGAGGGCCAGCAGGTCGTTGAAGCAGAACACGGCGTCCGGCGGCTCGGCCAGGGACAGCAGCAGGCGCATGGCGGCGGCGCCGTCGGGTCGGTGGTAGGACTCGGCCGGCACCACCAGCTCGTGGTCGTACTCGATGCCGGCCGCGGCCAGCGCGTCGCGGTAGCCCTGCAGCCGCACGTTGGCGGTGCCGGCGGCGGACACGTGCTGGTCGCCGATGGCGGCGATGCGTCGGCGGCCGAGGCTGAGCAGATGCTGGGTGGCCTCGCGGGCGGCGGCGACGTTGTCGATCGCCACCAGGTCGGCGGCGCCGGGGCCGACCTGCTCCCCCAGCAGCACCAACGGCAGGTCGGCGCGCATGCCGGCCAGGAATTCGGCGTCCAGGGCGAGCGGGCTGATGATCAGGCCGTCGATGGTCCGGGACCGGGCCCCGGAGGAGGTGAGGCGTTCACGGTCGCCACGGCCGTCGGTCTGGTCGATGAGCACCGACCAGGACTCGCGTTCGGCGGCGCCGATGACCTCCTCGGCCAGTTCGGCGAAGTACGGGATGCCCAGCTCGGGCAGGGCCAGCCCGATGATGCCGGACCGGCCGTAGCGCAGGTGCCGGGCGGTGAGGTTGGGCCGGTAGCCGAGCTGGTCGATGGCCTCGCGGACGCGGCTGCGGGTGGCCTCGCTGACGTGCTGGTACTCGTTGACCACGTTGGAGACGGTCTTGACCGAGACCCCAGCCAGTTTGGCCACGTCCTTCAGGCTGGCGCCCACCCGCACCTCCTCCTGCCGAGGTCATCTTCCCTGCTGCCCGACTGTACGGCTACCCTCGCGACAAGCCGGTTTCCAACGTTGAAAACCGAGGAGGCCACCGGTGGACCGTCGCACGTTTCTGCTGGCCGGCGCGGCGCTGGCGACAGCTGCCTGCTCGGGGCCGTCGGGCCTGGGCTACTGGAACCTGTTCAGCGGCGGCGACGGCAGCCGCATGATGGACATGGTCGGCGCGATCGACACGCGCCTAGACGCGGTGACGCTGGCCTGGGGCACGCCGTACTACACGAAGCTGGCCATGGCGGCCGCCGGCGGTCGCGCCCCGGACCTGGCGATCCTGCACCTGTCACGGCTGCCGGGCTTCGCGCCGCTGGGCCTGCTCGACCCGTTCGACGACGATCTGCTCGCGGCGCACGGCCTCACACCGGACCGGTTCCCGCCGGCGGTGTGGAATCGCGCCCGCCACGACGGCCGGACCTACGCGGTGCCGCTGGACACGCATCCGTTGGTGCTCTTCTACAACACGGAACTGTGTGCCAGGGCCGGCCTGCTGGAGAACGGCCGGCTGAAGCCGATCCGCGGCCCCGAACAGCTCCTGGCGGCGTTCGACAAGGCCGGGCTCGCGCTGGCGGCGGCGAGGGATGTGAATCCCTGGCGGCTGTTCTGGACGCTGTATCGCCAGCAGAACGGACAGGGCCTGCTCGACGACGCCAAGGCGCTGACCGCCCTGCGATTACTGGCCAAGATCGGCGCCACGACGAGGTTCACCGACAACAACGCGGCGGTGGCGTTGTTCGGCAGCGGTCAGGCCGGCTTCTTCTGGAACGGGGAATGGGAGCTGCCGACATTCCAGACGCAGCACACGCCGTTCGACGTGGCGCCGTTCCCGCAGGTCTACGACCGCCCGGCGGTGCACGCCGACTCGCATTCGTTCGTGCTGCCGCACCAGCGGGGCAGGGACCCACAGCGCACCGCCGAGACGGTCGCGGCCGTGGCGGAGCTCATCGGCCAGAGCCTGACCTGGGCCCGTGGCGGGCACATTCCGGCCTACCAGCCGGTCGCCACCTCGCAGGAGTATCTGAATCTGGTGCCGCAGGCCGACTACCGGTCCGCCGCGGCGCAGGTCGAGCTGGATCCGCCCGAGTGGTTCGCCGGGGCGGCCTCGGATCTGCAGAGCGCGGCCGGCGCGACGATCGGGGCCGTGTTGGGCGGCACGACATCGCCAGATGGTGCGCTGGATGAACTCAAGGCGACCTTGGTACGCCTCCAGAACACGCCGAGGCCGGCATGAAGCGGTCGGGATTCTGGTTCGTGGCGCCGTTCCTGGTGCTCTACGTCGCGTTCCTGGTGGTGCCGATGGTGATCGGGCTCGGCGCGAGCGTCACCGACGAGGGCATCACGGGGCACGCCGGGTTCGTCGGCGCGGCCAACTACGGCGAGCTGTTCCAGGACCCGGCCGTGTGGAGCTCGCTCTGGCACACGCTGATCTTCACGGTGACCAGCACACCGGTGATCGTGCTGGTCGGGCTGGCCATGGCGCTGCTGGCCGACCGCGCCGTGCCGGAGCGCTGGCTGTACCGGCTGGCGTTCTTCGCGCCGTACCTGCTGCCGGTGTCGGTGGTCGTGCTGATCTGGAACTGGCTCTACCAGCCGGGATTCGGCCTGATCAACGACCTGCTGACCCGGCTGGGGCTGGGCGAGGTCGGCTGGCTGTCCACCGACGGCATGGCGATGACCTCGATCGTGATCACGACGGTGTGGTGGACCGCCGGATTCGGTTTCCTGCTCTACCTGGCGGCGCTGCGGGAGATCCCCCGCCAGCTCTACGAGGCCTCGGCGCTGGACGGCGCGACCCCGTTCCAGCAGCTGCGCCGGATCACGCTGCCGCTGCTGTCCCGCACCCACCAACTGGTGATCGTGTTGCAGATCCTGGCCTCGCTCAAGGTGTTCGACCAGGTCTACCTGCTCAGCGGCCAGGGCGGCATCCCGGGCGTGCGCAGCATCGTCCAGTACATCTACGAAAGCGGCTTCACCCGCTTCCGCGTCGGCTACGCCTCGGCCATCTCGTACGTGTTCTTCGCGCTGATCGCCGCGATCGCCCTGGTGCACTTCCGGCTCACCGCGGCAAGGGGGTCCAAGCGATGAGGGTCGTGGCCGCCGTGCTGGCGGTGATCTGGCTGGCGCCGCTGGCGTGGGCGCTGGACACGGCGTTGAAGCCGGAGTCGGAGACCACGCGGATTCCCGTGAGCTGGTTCGTGTCGGGCATGAGCCTGGACGCGTTCGGCCCGGTCTTCGCCGACGGCCAGGTGCTGGCCTGGCTGGGCAACAGCCTGCTGGTCGGCGTCGCGGTCACGGTGCTGACCGTGGCCGTGACCAGTCTCGCCGCCTACGGCCTGTCCCGAACCCGGTTCCGCGGCCGCTCGCTCGTGCTGGCCCTGCTGGTCGCCGGCATCATGGTGCCGCCGCAGGTGCTGATCGTGCCGCTGTTCGCGGAGATCGTCGGCCTCGGCCTCGCCGACACGTACTGGGCCCTGGTCCTTCCGCAAGTGGTGTTGCCCGCGATGGTGTACGTGTTGAAGAGGTTCTTCGACGGCGTGCCCAGGGAACTGGAGGAGGCGGCGGTGATCGACGGAGCGGGGCGGCTGAGGGTGTACTGGAGCCTGATGCTGCCGTTGGCCCGGCCGGCGCTGGCCGCGGTGGCCATCTTCACCTTCGTCACGACGTGGAACAATTTCCTGTGGCCGTTCGTGGCCGTCAGCGACCCGCACCTGATGACGTTCCCGGTGGGGCTGGCGACCGTGCAGAGTTCGTATGGAGTCCGGTACGCCCAGGTGCTGGCCGCCGCACTGCTGGGCGGGCTGCCTCTGGTGGCCCTGTTCCTGGCGTTCCAGCGGCAGCTGGTGACCGCGATCAAAGGATGACGACACGGTGCGACAGGCACGACTGACGCTCGACCCCGGCTTCGCCGTCGGCGAGGTGGACCCACGGCTGTTCGGCTCGTTCGTGGAGCACATGGGCCGCTGCGTGTACACCGGCGTCTACGAGCCGGGGCATCCGGCCGCCGACGAGGACGGCTTCCGCACCGACGTGCTGGACCTGGTGCGGGAGCTGGGCGTGACGGTGGTCCGCTATCCCGGCGGGAACTTCGTCTCCGGCTATCGCTGGGAGGACGGGGTGGGGCCGCGTGGCGAGCGGCCGAGCCGGTTCGACCTGGCGTGGCGGCAGATCGAGACGAACGAGTTCGGGCTGAACGAGTTCATGACGTGGTCACGCAAGACGGGCGTGGCCCCGATGATGGCCGTGAACCTGGGCACCCGCGGCGTTCGGGAGGCTGCGGATCTGGTCGAGTACTGCAATTTTCCCGGCGGTACCGCGCTTTCCGACCTGCGGGCCAAGCACGGGCATCCTGATCCGCACGGGATTTCCCTGTGGTGTCTCGGAAACGAGTTGGACGGGCCGTGGCAGACCGGGCACAAGACCGCGCACGAATACGGCCGGCTCGCCAACGAGACCGCCAAGGCGATGCGTATGGTCGATCCGAGCATCGAGCTGGTGGCGTGCGGGAGTTCGAACAGCGGGATGCCGACGTTCGGGGCGTGGGAGGCGACCGTCCTTGAGCACACGTACGAGAACGTCGACTACATCTCACTGCACGCCTACTACGAGGAGCACGATGGCGACCTCGGCAGCTTCCTGGCCAGCGCGGTGGACATGGACCGGTTCATCGACGCCGTGGTGGCGACCTGTGACCACATCGGCGCGAAGCTGCGCAACCGCAAGCAGATCCGCCTTTCGTTCGACGAGTGGAACGTCTGGTACACGAGTCGTTTCGTCGGCGAGAAGAACCTCGCCGCGGAGCGGGTGCCGCGGCTGATCGAGGACAACTACCACGTGGCCGACGCCGTGGTGGTCGGCTCGCTGCTGATCACCTTGCTGCGCCATGCCGATCGGGTCGGCGTGGCCTGCCAGGCGCAGCTGGCCAACGTCATCGCGCCGATTCTCACCGAGCCCGGCGGCGGCTCGTGCCGGCAGACCATCTTCTTCCCGTTCGCCCATGCCGCGCGCCACGCTCGCGGGCGGGTGCTGCGGGTCGAGCCCGATTCGCCGCGTTACGACACCGCCCGCTTCGGCGACGTGCCGCTGTTGGAGGCCGTGGCCACTCAGGACGGGGATGAGGTCGTGCTGTTCGCCGTGAACCGATCGGTCGAGGATTCGCTGGCGTTGACCGCGAACGTCCGCGCCCTGCCCGGATTGTCGGTGGTGGAGCACGTCGTGCTGTCGTCGGACGACCATTCCCTGACCAACACCGTCGCCGAGCCCGACCGCGTGCTTCCTCGACGGATCGAGGGCGCCTCCGTCGTGGACGGCGAGCTGACGGCCGAGTTGCCGGCACTGTCGTGGAACATGATCCGAATGAGCAGCCCCCGAATCCAGCCCGGCGAACAGCACTGACAGTTCGCGGGCTTGATCGAATTGAGCAGCCCCCGAATCAATCCAAGCATGATGGTCTGACACCTCCCCGGTTCCCGACTTGGTTGATCTTGGAGCCGAAGGGGGTTTCAGGTTGAACTGGTTGGATTGAACCGGGGGCTGCATTTTTCGGCCGCCGAGATCAGGAAGCACGGCCGGACGAGTCTGCCCGCGGCAGCCGTTGTCACCGAGCAGGTCCCGACCGCCCAGACATGCCGGTGCCGGCGAATCAGCGTAGGGGGCGGAAGAACTCGCGGATCTCCGTCACCAGGTCCTCGGGGCGTTCCAGGGCGGCGAAATGGCCGCCGTGCGGAAACTCGGTGAAGCGCTGGAGGTTGTATGCGCGCTCGACCCACGAGCGCGGGGGCGTGAAGTTGTCGTGGGCGAAGGAGGCGAAGCCGGTGGGCACGGAGACGTAGCCGGGGGTGTGCCGGCCGATCATGCCCTCGGTGTGCATGGTCTCGTAGTACAGCCGGGCCGAGCTGGTGATGGTGTTGGTCAGCCAGTACAGAGTGATGTCGGTGAGCAGCTCGTCCTTGCTGAACACGGACTCGACGTCGCCACCGGAGTCGCTCCAGGCCCGGAACTTCTCGACGATCCACGAGGCGAGGCCGGCCGGTGAGTCGGCGAGCGCGGCGCCGAGAGTGGACGGCCGAGTGCCCTGGATCTGGGCGTACGCGCCCTGCTCGGAGAAGAACTTCTCGGCCTGGGCCAGGAAGTCCTGCTCGGCGGGGGTGAGCGGGGCGGAGTTGATCACCGGCGTCGCACCCATGAGGTTCAGGTGGATGCCGACGACGTCGGAGCCGTGGTCACGGCCGAGGCGGCTGGTGACCTGGGCGCCGAAATCGCCGCCCTGCGCGGCGTAACGGGAGTAGCCGAGCACCTCGGTCATGAGCCGGTGGAACAGGGCGGCAATGGCAGTGGGGTTGATGCCGGGGGTGCCGGGATGCGGGGAGAAGCCGAAACCGGGCAGGCTGGGCGCGATGACGTCGAAGGCATCGACCGGGTCACCGCCGTGCGAGGCCGGATCGGTCAACGGGCCGATGATCTTGTGCACCTCGTAGAACGAGCCGGGCCAACCGTGTGAGAACAGCAGCGGCAACGGGCGTGGGCCGACGCCCTTGGCCTGGACGAAGTGGATCGTGGCGTCGTCGATCGAGGCGAGGAACTGCGGCATCTCGTTGAGCCGCCGCTCGGCGGCCGGCCAGTCGAACTTGGTGCGCCAGTAGTCGACCAACTCGGCGAGGTAGCCCGGCGGCGTGCCGTGCGTCCAGTCCTGCCCGGACAGTGCCGGCGCGAATCGGGTACGGGCGAGCCGCTCGTGCAGATCGGCGAGCTGCGCCTCGCTGGTGACGCTCCGGAAGGGACGGACCTGGGCCATCGACCTGCTCCTTGCTCTCGAATGACTCTCCGAAGAGCATGGCGTGGTCGTGTGGCGCGAGCTGGCAGAAATACGACGTCAGATTTCCTCATGCCAGGTACTGACAAGCATAGGCCCGCCAGGGCCGCCACGCGGCGGAATGTTCGGCCAGCGCGGTTATGCCGAGCTTCCTGGCACCGCGTCGGATCACGGGATCGGCGACGCTGAAGGCGTCGGGATCGCCGAGGGCTCGCTTGGCGATCGTCTCCACGGTCACGGCGTCAATTCCCAATTCCGATAGCTGCTCACGTACTCGGATCCAGTCACTGCCCACACCGAGATCGACTTCGCTGGCCGCCAACGCCCGCACGAGAACATCGACGACGGGGAGTCCCAGCTCTGCCAACGTTTCTGCGTCGGGAAACACATGCGTAAGGCCGCCGGTCGGATCCGTCACGGGGGCGCCATAGGCGACCAAGGCCTCGGCACCCGCCCCGGCCATGGCCCGCACGGCGAACTCGTCCGCGCACACGGTCCGTGACACTCGGCGTCCAGGGTTCTTGTCCACCAACGATGTCAGCACGGGATCGGCCCGCAGCACCTCGTCAACCGCGACCGGATCGGCATCCAGGTCGAGCAGCCACCGGCAGCGGGTGATCGCCGTGGACAGGTCGCGGAGATCGGTCAGGGTGAGCCGGCATTCGACGTGCTCCGACATAGGCCGCACTGCCACGATACCGTGGCCGTGCGGCAGTCCGAGCGTCCGCCGATACGCGCCACCCCGCCATTCCTCCACGCCAGGCAACATCTCGGCCTTGAGTCGTGCGAGCAGGTTGTCGGCATCGAGCGGCTGGCGGAACGGCAGTCGCAGGGTCAGCGTCGAGGGCGCCGCCGACTGCTGATGGTTGCGGGCCCGTAGTCGCAGTTCGCTCGGCGTCACGGCGAAGATCTCGCGGACCGTGTCGTTGAACGTGCGCACGCTGGCGAACCCCGCCGCGAATGCGACATCCCCCAGCGGCACCGGCGTCGTCTCAATCAGCAGGCGCGCCGTCTGCGCCCTTTGTGCCCGGGCGATCGCCAGCGGCCCCGCGCCCAGCTCCGCCAGCAGCTGCCGTTGGATCTGCCGCACGCTGTAACCCAGCCTCGCCGCCAGGCCCGGCACCCCGTCCCGGTCGACCACCCCGTCCGCGATCAACCGGATCGCCCTCGCCACCAGGTCCGCCCGCTCGTTCCACTGCGGCGACCCCGGACTCGCGTCCGGCCGGCACCTCCGGCACGCCCGAAACCCCTCCTGCTGCGCCGCCGCCGCGCTCGGAAAGAACCGCATGTTCGCCGCCTTCGGCGGTGTGACCGGACAACTCGGCCGGCAGTAGATGCCCGTCGTGATCACCGCCGCGTAGAACCACCCGTCGAACCGCGCGTCCTTGGCCCGCACCGCCCGCAGGCAGCTCTCCACGTCCTCGTGCACACCTACAGCATCGCCGCAGGTGACGCGCCCCGCCAGCGGAAATACGACGGCCGGACTGTGGGAGGGGCGATAGGGCATCCCGGATCGGACGAGGTGACGGATTGCGGCCGCAAAGGCGAGGGTACCGAGCCTAAATGAGGCGATGACGCGGAACAGAGGGTGCATGGAGCGATAACCCGGGATCCGGGGGCGCGGAGTGAAAGGTGAGATAGCCCGGGAGTGCCGCGCGGCCCCTGGCACACAAGATGCGGGTTCGAGTGGCGGCGGATGGGCCCAGGAGATTGGGGCCGGGAGCCGGGGGTGTGGATGGAGGTTGCGGAGTGGGCGGCGGCAGGGGCAGCGGGACATGACGGAGTGGAGAGGGTGCGGCAGAGGCGGCGGTGCAAATGTTCGGGTTGTCGGACTGCCGGGCTACAAGGCTGTCGGGGTGCCAGGCGTGTCGGGGTGCCAGGCGTGCCAGGCGTGCCAGGCGTGTCGGGGTGTCGGGGTGTCGGGGTGTCGGGGTGTCGGGGTGTCGGGGACGAGCATGCTCGAAATGAGCAGCCCCCGAATCAATCCAAGCACGGTGGTCTGACAGTTCCTCGGGTCCGGATCGGGTTGATCTTCGAAGTGGAGGGGTTGTCAGGTTCGTGTGCTTGGATTGATTCGGGGGCTTCGTTGTTCGGCGATCTTGGTTGAGCGATCGGGCTGCCTCGCGGCGATGTGGCCGCGGGCGGCGATCCGGGGGTTACTTGAAGGCGTCGGCGTAGGCCAAGGGGCTTTGGCTCACGCCGCTGCAGGAGGGGGAGGCCTGGGGAGCAAACGCAGAGCATGAGCGGTCGCGGTTG
This sequence comes from Kutzneria sp. NPDC051319, assembly GCF_040682195.1. Classification (NCBI taxonomy): domain Bacteria; kingdom Bacillati; phylum Actinomycetota; class Actinomycetes; order Pseudonocardiales; family Pseudonocardiaceae; genus Kutzneria; species Kutzneria sp. NPDC051319. The sequence continues at coordinate 43,368 of NZ_JBFBAM010000029.1, forward strand.
ATGGACCAGAAGGCCAAGCGGCCGACGCCGTTGGAGGAGGCCCAGGATTTCACGGCCTGGGCGTCGGCCAACGAGAAGGTGGAGTTGTCGTCGTTGGTGCCGACCATGGGGGTGATGCCGAGGTTGGCGTAGCTGTAGCCGGAGTCGACGGACTGGAGCTGGGACAGGGTGTGCTGGGCGGCCTGGATGGCGGCGGAGCCCATGTCCTGGGAACCGGCGTAGTAGTCCATGGCCATGATGTTGACGTTGTCGACCTTGACGCCGGCGGAATGGGCGGCCTTGATGAGGTTGACGCCGTCGGCGGTGAGGCCGGTGGGCAGGACGGGCAGGGTGAGGGAGAAGGTGAGGCCGGGGTTGCGGGCCTTGAGGGACTTGACGGCGGCCATGTGTCGGGCGGCGGCAGCGGAGTCGGCGATGGCGGCGCCCTCGATGTCGAAGTCGAGGGAGGTCACGCCGTAGGAGCTGATGATCTTCTGGTAGCCATCCTCGATCCTTCCCTGGTCGGTGCAGGTCCACGCGAGCGGCACGCCGGCGGCGCCGCCGGAGGCGATGATCACGGACGAGCCCTCGGACTTGGCCTTGCTGATGGCGGCGTCGGTGGCGGGGTCGTTGCCCACGGGCAGGGTGTCGCCCCAGATCTGGTCACAGCCGGACCCGATGACGAAGGCTGCGGTGAAGGACCGAACACCATGCTGGGTGATGGCGGTGTCCAACTGGGAATCACTGGCCGTCATGTCGACGTAAGGGGCGAACTCGGCGGCGGTGACGGCATGGGCGGGGGCGGCGGTCAAAGCCAACACCGAAAGCGCTGCGACCAAAGGAAAGAGCATCTTCACGACGCACCACCGCCGATCTTGTTGAAGATCTTCGAGTAGGCGTAGCCGGTGGCCTTGTCGTAGCTGGCGACCTCCCAGAAGGCCAACAGCTGCACGCCGTTGGACGAAGCGAACTCCTCCAGCTGACCGGCGTCGTCCTGGCTGAAGGTCTCGTTGTCGTCGTTCTTGCCGGCGATGGGCGTGACACCGAGCCGCCCGTACGCCTCGGAGCCGGAAATGCCGTACAGCCCGGCGAGCTGGCCGCTGGCGGCCTTGGACGCGGAAAGGGCGTCGTTCAAGGCGTTCTCGCCGTCGCCGAAGTCCATGGCCATGATGTCGACGGCGCTGACGTCGACGCCCTTGGCCTTGGCGTCCTGCAACACGCCCATCTCCTGGCCGGGCAGGCCGTCGGGCGCGACGGCGAGGGTGTAGTCGACCTGGACGCCGGGATTCTGCTGCTGCAGGGCGGCCAGGGCCTGGTTGCGACGCTCGTTGGCGGCGGAGTCGCCGAGCACGTCGCCCTCGATGTCGAAGTCGAGGCGGTTGACACCGTAGGTCTTGACGACGTTGGCGTAGGCGGCGGTCAGGTCGGACACGGAGGTGCAGGTCTGGGCCAGCTCACCGCCCTGGGCGCCACCGAAGGAGATGATCACGTCGCCGCCCTTGTCCTGCAACGCCTTGATCTCCGAGGCGTAGGCGCCGACGGGCGTGCCGCCGGCCTCCCACTGCGGGGTGCAGCCGTTCTGCGGGATGAGGAACGCCAGCGTGTAGTGGCTGACGCCGCTGGCCTGCATGTCCTCGGCCAGCAGACCGGCGCTGGAGTCGCTGAGTTCCAGGTACGGCGCGGCGAAATGGGCGGGTAGGGCGTGGGGCGAGGCGTGGGCGGCCGGCACGGCGAGGCCGACCAGGCCCAACGCCAGCGCGCCGGCGAGCAGGGAACGCTTGCGGGGCATGGATGTTCTCCAGGAGGCAGGGATCAACAGGAGCCGAACGACAGGTCAGCCGGTCGTCACGTGCACGTAGTCGACGACGAGCTGCTGCGGGAAGGACGTGCTGCCGTCCGGGTCGCCGGGCCAGTAGCCGCCGACGGCGAGGTTGAAAATGATGTAGAAGGGGTGGTCGAACACCCACTGGTTGCCGTTGACGTCGGCCGGCGTGCGGGTCTCGTACACGGTGCCGTCGACCGACCACTTGATCTGGTTGGGCGACCAGTCGATGGCGTACGTGTGGAAGTCGTCGGCGAACACGGGGCCGTTGTAGGCGGCGCCGACGCCGGCGGAGCCGGAGTAGCCGGGGCCGTGGATGGTGCCGTGCACGGTGTTGGGCTCGTTGCCGACGTTCTCCATGATGTCGATCTCGCCGCACTGCGGCCAGCCGGCGCTGCCGATGTTGTCGCCGAGCATCCAGAACGCGGGCCACATGCCCTGGCCGCGCGGGATTTTCATGCGGGCCTCGACGTGGCCGTAGGCCTGGGTGAACTGGCCGGCCGTGGACAGCCGGGCCGAGGTGTACTCACACGACCCGTACCAGCACTGGTAGTTGCCGGGATTTTCCTTTTTGGCGGTGATGACGAGGTTTCCGTTGCCGTCAAGGGCCGCGTTGTCGGTGCCGGACGTGTACCACTCGCGCTCGTGGTTGTTGACGTTGTCGCCGGTCTCGAAGTGCCACTTGCCGGTGTCCACCCCGGAGCCGGCCGGCCCATCGAAGTCGTCCGTGAAGGACGGTCCGGCCTGGGATGACGCTGCCGCGGCAGCGTTTCCCGACATCGCGAGCGCGATGGCGAACAGCGCGGCCAGCACGGGCAGTGGTCGTGAGCGCCGCAGGGAAGGCGTCACAGTCGATCACCTCTCAGATCGCTTTTACGATGCTCCCTCATGATCGGTCCCGTGGCGGCGGTATCAGCGAGTATCCGAGGTCTAGACCACGGAGGCAAGGGTCTTCGTGCAAGTCGCGCGAGAACTGCTCACCAGTAGTAGGGTGCGCGCCGCGCGCTCAGTCGAGCAGTGTTGCGATGAGACGGTCACCGGCCTCGACCAGCCAGGACGGTCCGTGCCGCCGATCCCACAGCACCGATCGGACAGCGCGGACCAGCGCCCAGCGCCGCGCCCGCTCCCGATCGATGCCGGCGGCCTCACAGAAGATGTCCAACGCGCGCAGGTGGCCGGATGTGAGCAGTAGGCGGGGACTGTGGATCACCGTGAAGGCGTCGTAGGCGGGATCGCCGACCAGGCCCTTGGGATCGATGGCCAGCCACGGTTCACGCTCGGCGGTCAGCATGTTGGTGTCGTGCAGATCCCCGTGCACAACGGTTTCGGGGTGGTCGAGCTCGCGCAGGGCGGCGACGGCGGCGTCCACGACGCGTGGCGGCAGCGTCCCGGCCGCGAGTATCTCCGCCTCCCAGCACGCGACCTCGTCCCGGATCCGCGGCAGCCCGGGCGGCGCGGGGACGGCCAATCGCCGGGACAATTCGCCCAGAATGCCGACGGCCCGGTCGTCGTCGGCCACCTCGGCCAGGGTGCCGGGCCCGGCCCGCTCCAGCAGCATCGCGAACCGCGCGTCGTCACGCTCGTGCAGGCGGACGGCGCCACGGCCCTGCCAGGCGGCGAACGCGGCGGGCTGGTCGACGTTGCCGGGATGCGGAAAGGACACCTTGATCACGGCGGCCAGGTCGCCGCGGCGCACCGGCAGCACGATCCCGACGGCGCCGTGCTTGATCGATCCGGCCGGCACGCATGACCAGCGTTGCAGCAGCTCGTCGACGATGGCCGGCAGCGAAAGCAGCCACGACCGGCCGGCGTCGCCCTCACGCAGCGCCGTGGCCTGGGCGAAGGCGTCCGGCACATCGATCATGGCCTCGACTGTAGATCGACGGGTAGCGTCGCGTCATGGCCAAGCTGACCGCCGCCGTCGTGCAGTCCGCCGCACCGCTGTTCGACACGCCGGCGGCGTTATCCCGCGCCGAGGGGCTCATCCGGGAGGCCCGCGCCGACGTCGTGGTGCTGCCGGAGGCGTTCCTCGGCGGCTACCCGAAGGGCCTCGACTTCGACATCACGGTCGGCCGCCGCACCGACGCCGGCCGCGAGCTGTTCCGCCGCTACCACGCGGCGGCGATCGAGATCCCCGGTCCCGAGGTCGACGCCCTGGCCGCTCTCACCCGTGACCTGCGCTGCCACGCCGTGGTCGGGGCGGTCGAGCGCCGGGGCGCGACGCTGTACTGCGTGGCCCTGTTCTTCGGGCCGACCGGCTACCTCGGCCTGCACCGCAAGCTGATGCCGACGGCCGCCGAGCGCTACCTGTGGGGCCAGGGCGACGGCTCCACCCTTCCGGTGATCGACACCGGCGCCGCGCGACTGGGGTCGGCGATCTGCTGGGAGAACTACATGCCGTTGTTCCGCACCACCATGTACGCCAAGGGCGTCGACCTGTGGTGCGCGCCCACCGTGGACGATCGCGACCAGTGGCAGGCCAGCATGCGGCACATCGCCCTGGAGGGGCGGTGCTTCGTGCTGAGCGCCAACCAGTTCCTGCGCCGCGACGGGGTGCCGGCCGAGCTGCACACCGAGGCCATGGGGCCGGTGCTGATCAACGGCGGCTCCGTGATCGTGTCCCCGCTGGGCGAGGTGCTGGCCGGGCCGCTGCGGGACTGCGAGGGCATCCTCACCGCCGAGCTCGACCTCGACGACCTGCCCCGCGCCCGCTTCGACTTCGACGCCGTCGGCCACTACGCCCGCCCGGACGTCTTCAGCCTCCACGTCGACCAGTCGGAGCGGCAGGCGGTGACGGGCCTGGACATGCAGGGAAGGACGCCTTACCCGCGTTGAACGAGGGTAAGGCGTCCTTCCCTGCATAACGGCGGCCTCAGGCCTTACGACTGGGGCGGTTCCCAGTTGGGGCGCAGGGGCATGTGCGAGGCGGTGCCGTCCAGCTTCACGCCGAGGATCTGGTGCAGCTGGATGTTGTTGGCGTCGAAGCCCCACTGGCAGGCGGCCAGGTAGAGGCGCCAGATGCGGGCCTTGGGCAGCCCGACCTCCTCGACGGCCTCGTCCCAGTGCTCGCTGAGGTTGTCGCACCAGCCGCCGAGGGTCTTGGCGTAGTGCTCGCGGATGTTCTCGGAGTGCCGCACCTCGAAGCCGGCGTCGTTCATCCGCGACATCAGGTAGCCGGGGCCTTCGAGCTCGCCGTCGGGGAAGATGTAGCGGGTGATGAAACCGCCGGCCTTGAACGGGAAGTCGTCGCTGGGCCGGGTGATGCAGTGGTTGAGCAGCCGGCCGCCCGGGCGGAGCTTCTCGTACAGGCTGGTGAAGTACGAGGGCAGGTTGGCCGCGCCGATGTGCTCGGTGAGGCCGATGGAGCTGATCGCGTCGAAGCCGCTCTCGGGCACGTCGCGGTAGTCCATGAACCGGACCTCGGCCAGGTCCTGCAGGCCCCGCTCGACGATGGCCTTCTGCGCCCACTCGGCCTGCGACCGGGACAGGGTGACGCCCAGGGCCTTGACGCCGTAGTGCTCGGCGGCGTGCATGACCATGCCGCCCCAGCCGCAGCCGACGTCGAGCAGCCGCATGCCCTCGGTCAGGCCGAGCTTGCGGGCGACCAGGTCGTGCTTGGTGAACTGGGCGGTCTCCAGCGAGGCGTCGGCGGTCGGGTAGACGGCGCAGGTGTAGGCCATGGAGGGCCCGAGCACCCACTCGTAGAACCGGTTGGACACGTCGTAGTGGTGGGAGATGGCCTGCGCGTCGCGGCTCTTGGAGTGCCGCCAGCCCTTGGGCCGCGCCTCGTGCGGCGGCGGGCTGACCGGCCACCAGAACCGGTGCTTGGCCAGCAGCGCGACCAGTTCCACGGTGGTCTTGGCGTCCAGCTTGCCCAGCTCGATGTCGCCGAGCATGTGGAACGTCTTGTACAGGTCGCCGACCACCTCGAGGTGCCCGGTGACGTACGCCCTCGCCAGCCCCAGCTCGCCCGGCGCGGACGCCAGGTAGGACAGCGCGAACGGGGACCTGATCTCGATGCGGACCTCGGCGTCGGCCGGGCCCGACCGGCTGCCGTCGTAGCCGACGAACTCGATCTTGTCCGCCTTGAGCGTCCGGCTGAACAGCTCCGCTAGCCGCATCAGCGACCCCTCTCTTCCACGCCCCCGGGTGCTAGCGCCCTCGGACACACTTGTCGTACAGGTCGGGCAGGCGGCTGGCGGGATCGTAGTCCCGCTTGAGCTGCCGATACGCGTCCCCGTTGTAGAACCGCCAGAACTCCTCCGGCGGGTAGTACGAGTCGGAGTAGAGCGACTTGTGGCCGCCGAGCTCGGCGACCACCCGCTCGATGCGCCGGTTGTAGACGCCCTCCTCCTCGCCGAACCCGAGCCGCACGCCCGACCAGAACCCCACGTTGACGTACAACGTCTTCGGGTCGAGCGGGTACAGCGGCCAGGGACGGCCGTCGGTGACCTGGAGCGGGCACAGCCACACCGGGCTGATGCCGATCTCCTTGTCGAAGAACTCCAGGAACTCGGGCAGCCGGTCGACCGGCACCTCGATGTCCTGGATCACCGGCTCGCTGGGATAGCCGTGCAGCAGCGTCTCCACGCGGCGGCTCAGGCCGTACTGCCGGTCCATGGCGACGATCCGGCGGTAGACGTCGGAGCGCAGGTACTTGCGCGGCACCAGCCGGCGGATCCACGGGTCCTGCACGCCCAGCGCCTTGGAGCACCAGAACCAGTCGGTGTCCCAGCGCCACAGGTAGTCCCGCACGGTCAGGTAGTCGACCTGCTTGAACGGGATGGACTTGTAGTAGATCTGCTGGCCGGTGTAGTCGCTCGTGTGCGGGGCGGAGTCGACGAAGTCGCCCAGCGTCAGGAACATGGCGCCGCGGCTGAACACCGTGCCGTCGATGAACTCGACGGCCTCGCCGTCGTACGAGCGATCGGCGCAGATGCGGGCGATCGCAGCGGCGCAGTCGTGGGCGTTGTCGAAGCGCACGTGACGCAGCCGCACGTACGGCTTGACCGGCTGGAGGTCGATCTCCAGGCGCAGCGAGTAGCCGAGCGTGCCGTAGGAGTTGGGGAAGCCGGAGAACAGCTCCGCGTGCTCGTTGTCGGCACGGGCGACGACGACCCGGCCGTCGCCGGTGAGGATCTCCATTTCGCGTACGGACTCGTGCGGCAGGCCGTTGCGGAAGGAGGAGGACTCGATGCCGAGGCCGGAGACGGCCCCACCGAGCGTGATCGTCTTCAGCTGCGGCACGACGTGCGGCATCAGCCCGTGGCGGAGCGTGGCGTCGGCCAGGTTCTCGTACGTCGTCATGCCGCCGACCTGGGCGGTGCGCGTGGCCGGGTCGACGCTGAGCACCCGGTTGAACGGGCTCACGTCCAGGCCGGGGTGCGCGTTGGCGTCGCGGAACCGGAACAGGTTCGAGGTCGGCTTGCGCAGCCGCACCGGCGTTCCGGGCGGCAGCGCGTCGTACTGCGCCCGCAGCGCCGCCACGTCCGCGTCGTGTCGGTCGGAAATCGCCGTCCCACCTGCTTGGTTGCCCACGGCAACCGACTCTATTGGCCCAGGTGCCCCGCGTCACGTCGGAATAACCCGATCCATTGTCATCCTCGACACACGCTGCCCCCACGGACGGCCACCGGGCGGGAAATGAGCTGCGATACTGGGCGGCATGCTTGCGCTCAGTGAGATCGCACCCGCATTCGTGGAGATGGCTCACCGGATCGTGTGGTGCACGGTGTCGACCGTGGACGTCGCCAACCGGCCCCGCTCCCGCGTGCTGCACCCGTTCTGGGAGTGGGACGGCGCCCGCCTGACCGGCTGGATCGCCACCATGCAGGCGGGACCGAAGAAGGCTCAACTCGAGCACAGCGCGTTCACGGCGTGCAACTACTGGGCGCAGAACCACGACACCTGTCTGGCGGAATGCCGGGCCACCTGGGAGCAGGACCCGGCGGTCAAGGAGCGGGTCTGGCACCTGTTCGCCGACGCCCCCGAGCCGCTGGGCTACGACCCCGGCGGCATCGGCGTGCCGGGCTGGGACGGGCCCTCCTCACCTGCGTTCTCCGTGCTCCGGCTGGATCCGTGGCGGGTCCGCGTGCTGACCGGCGAGCAGCTGGCCACCGGCAAGAAGGCGGCGGCGTGGCGCGCGTGAGCCGGGTCCTGCTGTTCGGGCTAGCGACCCTTGCCCTGGCCGGCTGCTCGTCGGCCCAGGCCGCCGACCTGAACCTGAAGCCCTATGTGGACAAGCCGTGCTCGATGTTCGGCGCGGACCAGCTGTCGAGCCTGGGCGTCGGCCGGACGTTCCCCCGTCCCACGCCGCCGAACGTGGGCGTCTGCCAGCTGTATCCGAAGGATTCGAACGGCTCGAACATCCTGTTCCATGTGGAGCTGAACGCGCCGGCGCCGAAGGGCGGCGACCAGAAGACGGTCGACGGCTATCCGGGCTACGAGGTCGGCGGCCAGGGCAGCTGCACCGTTTGGGTGGTTGTCGGGGACAAGCAGCGCATCATGGCCAACACGAAGGGGGACGGCGCCTGCGCTTCGGCGGAGACCGTCGCCACGTCGGCGATCGACGCGATCAAGCGGCAGAACTCCTGACCACCGGAGTGTTGCACCGTTCGGGTGGTCTCCTCGCAACGATCAGCGGATAGCGCCCGCTGATCAAGGCCGTTCGGCGGAAATGGTTGCGCTGTGGGCGATCGACTCGATCAAACGGCAGAACCCGTGACCGCGTGTGGGGGATGATGGGACTGCTGTGGAGCCTCGACCGGAAGACCTCAACGCCTGGGTGAACGCGGGGTTCGCCCGGGGGGAAGCCGCTGTCTGGCGCCGCTGGGGGTTCACGGTGTCCACCGCGCGGGCCTGGATCTCGGCCGGCGTGACGACGGGGCTGACGGCGGCGCAGTGGGCGATCGCGGGCGTCACGCCGAGCACGGTGGCGGGCTGGCGGGACGCGGGCATCAGCCCGGCGGACGCGGTGCGCTGGCACGAGTTCGGCGTCGGCCTGCGCGCGGCGGCGGAGTTCCGGGCGCGCGGGGTCACGCCGGAGCAGGCGTGGTCGCAGCGCACGCACGGCACCGACGACCCGGCGGACATCGAGGTGGTGCACCGCTGGCGCGAGGCGGGCGTGGCGGGGCCGGTGCTCAGCTCGTACCTGCTGCGGCAGTGGCTGGACGACGCGGCCCTGGAGTGGGCCCGGCAGGGCGTGGACGCGGCGGACGCGATGGGCTGGCGCGAGCTGGGCCTGACCGCGGCCGAGGGCGGCGAGCTGGCCCGGTCGGGCCGCCGCCCGGTGGCGGAGCTGCGCGAGTGGTGGCGGGTCGGCATCCCGTTCGAGGAGGTCGCCGACTGGCTGGGCGCGGGGCTGGGGCCGGACGAGGCGGCCGGCCACCGGGCCAATGGGGTGACCGTCGAACAGGCCTCCCGCCTGCGGGACCAGCGCCGCCGACGGCGCGAACGGGAAGCATGACGGAGCACGGGTCACCCTGGGAGTGGGAGCCCGGCAACTCTTTCGACTGACGGACCGTCCCCATCCAGCGCACATCACTTACCGTCAGCACGGGGTGACGAGAAAGGTGACGTGCGGGTGGGGTCGATCGAACCCATGGTATCGGTGGCCGGCCGCCGGGTGCCGCTGGCCGAATTCCTCGCCGACTGCCTCGATCCCGCCGGGGACGAGGAGCTGGTCGCCGCCCGGCTGACCTTCCTGGCCGGCGGGCTGGACGCGCTGCGCACCGCGGGCGCGCCGCGCTGGACCCAGGTCGGGCTGGCCGGCGTCGCCGCCGGGCTGTACCCGGCGCTGCGGGACGCGGTCGAGCAGCTGCTGGCCGACGGCGAGATCACCGACTTCCTGTTCACGCACGGGTCGCCGGGCATGCGGGTGCGGTTCGCGGCCGCGCCGGGCCGGGCCATCCCGGTGCGGGCCGAGGTGCGCCGGCTGGCCGCGCGCTGGCGGCGGCGCGGGCTGGTGGTCGAGGCGGTGCCCGGCGTGTACGAGCCGGAGGCGCACCTGTTCGGCGGGCCCGACTCGATGCGGCACGCCTATCAGCTGTTCACCGTGGACTCGGTGTTCTGGCTGCGCCACCACAGCAACATCGGCGACAACACGCCTTCCTGGGTGGTGTCGCTGCGCATGCTGCGCGCCGTGTTCGACGGCCTGCAGATCACCGGCTGGGAGGACCGCGACGTGTGGGCACGGGTGCGGGACATCGTCGGCGGCGAGCCGGGACCGGGCGCGGACGAGCCGGCCGGCTGGTGGACGGGCGAGGACGAGCTGCTGTCACGGCTGCCCGAGCCGACCCGTGAGCTGCTGGAGCAGCACGCCCAGCGGGTCGCGCCGGTGCTGGAGCGGTGGCGGGCCGAGTACTTCGACACCGACCAGGCCCGGGTCGGGCCGCGCGAAGCCGCGGCGTACCACGTGGTGCAGCACTGGAACCGAGCCAAGCTCGGGTCGGCGCGGCAGGCGCGGATCCTGGACTCCCTGGTCGGTCACCGTGGCGGATGAGGCCTTGACCATCGGGGCGGGCGGCCTGCTGCGCGTCGCCGGCCTGCCGGCCCGGCTGTGGACCGCGGTCGGCAACCCGGAGCTGTTCACCCAGCTACGGGAACGGCAGTGTGAGCAGTCCTCGTACGCGCGGTTCGCCGACACCCTGGCCGAGCGGCTGGGCGCGGAACTGGTGCCGCATCCGTACCTCGAACCCGAGGAGCGGGCCGAGCTGCTGGCCCTGCGGCGGCTGCTGCACCGGGGCGAGCCGGTGCCGGAGGAGGACTGCTACCGGGTGGCCGGCGCGGTCGTGGGCCTGTCGCCGGAGCTGGCCGACGACCTCACCCACGCCGGCGACTGGTCGACCGCCATGGTGGCCCGGCAGGCGGAGGCCGAGCAGGCCCTGGTGGCGGAACGTGAGCGTCTGTCCGATCTGCCGTGGCGGCTGGTGAACTCGTCGGAGTTCGCGATGCGCGCGGTCACCGAGGCCGCCCCGGGCATGGTGGACGACATCCGACGCCGCCTGTCGTTCGGCGAGACGTGGGACAGCAAGCGTTTGCGGCACCGGTCCGACTACCTGCTGCGGGTGCTGGCCCGCGGTGCGGCGAAGCCGACGCCCCGCGACTGGCTCGGGCACGTGGCGCTGCTGGGCGTCGGACAGCGGGCCGGCGCATGGACGAGCGTCGGTGCGTCCGCGGCCAACCGCGTCGCCGCAACGCGGGGCGATCGCGCGCTGCCGGACCTGGTCGGCGCGACCGTGAGCCTCACGGGACTCAACTGGATCGACGGCGATCACCTGTGCTGCTGGGTGGTGGACGCCGTCGACGGCGGCACCATGCGGCGGGTGAAGATCCGCCGCACGCCCGCGCTGGACGCGATCCGGCGCACCCTGTCGGCCGGCTCGTCCGAGGCCGACGAGCTCGTGATGCGGCTGTCGGCCGACGCCCCGGACGTGATGCGCGGCTATCTGCGGCATCTGGCCGGGCTCGGTGTGCTGGTCGTGTCCGCGCCGCCGTCGAGCGAGCTGACGGGCTGGGGGCCCACCGCCGCCGCGCCGCCGAAGCCCGGCTTCGTCGACGTGTACCGCCGGGCCGGCGGCACGATGCCGACCGAGGCCGCCTCGCGGCTGCAAAGCCTGCTGGCCCAGGCCGGCCGGGTCGGCGCGGTGCTGGCCGACGCCGCCCCGCCCACGCCGGAGCACCCGATCCTCCGACTCGTCGGCCCACAGCCGCGGCCGGTGACCGAGGTGCTGGCCGAGTTCCTCGGCCGGCACGAGGACTCCCGCGACCCGGCGCTGCACGTCTGGGACAGCGGCCTGCCCCGACAGCGGCCGGGCTGGCCGGCGGCACCGTCCGATGTGGACACTCCGTACGGTCGGCTGCTCGCGCTGCTCGACACCGACGCGGATCAGGTCACGGTGACGCCGCGGCAGTTGGACGAGATCGGCGCGCCGCCGGCCGTCACCCCGGCGTGGCCGGTCGACTGCCTGGTGCGGCCGATCGGCGTCGGTGGCGGTCACGGGGCGGTGCTGGAAGGTGCCGCACCGGCCGGCGTGGTGGACGCCCGGTTCGTCGAAGCGCTTCGACATCTGCACGGCGAACTTCCCCACGTGACGGCGTATCGCACGTTTCTGGACGAGCTCGGCCGGCGTTGTGGGGCCGAGACGGTGGAGATCCTGGTGCCACCGCAGGACTCCCAGGCCGCGGGCGCGGTGCGGCGGCCCCGGTATTGTCCGATGTGGACCGGCGACGCCGATTCGTCGGCCTACCAGCCGGCCGGCGGGCGTTATCTGGCGCTGGACCGGATCACGGTGCGCCGCGTCGGCGACCGGATCGTGGCCGAGGACGCCGACGGGCCGGACGGCCTTGCCCTGTGGCCGATGTACCACTCGGCCCGAGCACCGCTCGCGCCCTGGGGCTTACTCGTGACCCTGCTGACCGCCGCGTCGCCCGTGCGACGCCTGGCCGGGCCGGTGGCGCTGGGCAACCCGCTGGCCGCGCTGCCCGGTCGCAATCGATTGCCACGCTTGGTTCTCGCCGGTGGACTGGTGCTGTCCGGGGCCCAGTGGCGCATCGCCCGCGACCAACTGCCGGCGGCCGACCTTCCCCCCGGCGAACGGATCCGAGCCGTCGCCGCGCTGCGGATCGGCACCGGCATCCCCCGCTGGGTGTTCGCCCGCTCGCAGGGCGGGCACCAGCCCCGGCCGGTGGACCTCGACAGCCTGTCCGCGGTGCGGGCACTGGACAAACTCCTTGCCGACGACCCGGAATCCGGCCTGGTGTTCGAGGAGATGCTGCCCGACCCGCACCATCTCCCGCTGCGCGACGCCGACGGCGCGCCGGTCGCCGGCCAGCTGCTGGCCCGGCTGCCGGTGGACGCGACGCCGGGACGCCTGGCGGCGCGGGCGATGCTGGCGTGGAACGGGGTCGTGGCGGCCGAGCAGGAACGGGCACTCCCCCGTCAGCGTGACAACACGGGCGACAAGGTGGCGGTGTGAGGGGCGCGACGGACGTTCACTTTCAACAGCCATCCGAGCGAAACGTGACTCATGCGCCGACGGAATCGCCTGGTCAGAACGTGGGCGTGGGCAACAAGTCGTTACACTTTCGGCGGTTGGGGTTTCAGCCGGCGGCGAAGTAACGTAGAGTCGTAATCGGTGCGGTTCTAGTAACAACGATCTTGCTCTAACCTTGTCACCGGAACGCGGCGCCGACAACCACAGACACCCCGCTACTCCTCCCCCCGGTAGCGGGTTTAGCGAGACCCCCGTCCACCTCCCCCCTCTGGGACGGGGGTCTCGCCCTTTCTCCGTAACGATCTTCCGCTCGTCAGGCCGGCCGCGCGCCCAGGTGCCCCGCCGCCAGACATGTCCGATTCCGCCCACTTCGTTTGGCCGCGTACAACGCGGTGTCGGCGGTGCGGAGAAGATCGTCCAGGTTCAGCGCGTGATCGGGAAACAGGGCCGCGCCCACCGACGCCGTGACTCCGACAACCGCCGGATCGCCGGCGTCGCCCGTGATCGCCACGGTGAGTCGTTCCAGCGTTCGACGAATTCGATCACCGGTGTGCAGCAACGACGTCTGACTGTGCACGCCCGGAACCAGGATGCTGAACTCCTCGCCGCCAAAACGGGCCACGAAGTCGAAGTCGGGCACCTCCGCCCGCAACGCGTCGGCCACCGCCCGCAGCACGTCGTCGCCGGCGAGGTGGCCGTAGCGGTCGTTCAGGTTCTTGAAGTGGTCCAGGTCGATGATCAGCAGGCCGACGCCCTCGTTGCGACGCCCGGCCACCGCCAGCTCCTTGCGGGCGATCTGACGCCAGTGCACCGTGTTGGCCAGCCCCGTCTTGGCGTCCTGTCGGGCGTCGTTCTCGAACTGGCGCACCAGGATCGCCCGGTGCAGCACCACCGCCACCGGCACGCCGAACAGGATCACCAGCGGCGCGTGGGTCAACGCGACGGAAACGAGGACGCCCAGGCACACCGTGGCCACGTCGATGGCGTTCAGCTCCAGATCCCCGACCAGGTCGACGATCCGGGGACGCGTTGTCGTCAGGGCGATCGCGCCGCCCACCAACAACACCTGCGCCACCCAGTACACGATCGTCGCCGCCGCCAGCACCATCAGCTGCGCCAACGAGCCCGGCACATCGGTCAGCGGCGGCGGGCGATGGCCGGCCACCAGCAGCACCCCGCTGGCCGCACAGGCCGACAGAGTGATTGCCGCCGCGGAGAACCAGTTCCGGTGCGCGGGGCGGTCGAACGCCAGCCAACGTTGACCTCGCGTCAACACCACCATGCCCAGCACCAGAAGTGGCGGCAGACAGCACACCGCGGCCACCAGCCAGATGGACGTCAGGTCGACCTGGGGGCCGCCGACCGTGACCCGCCGGACCCGTTCGATGCGCCGGGACGCCTGGAGATGCACCACCGAGCACGCCGCCAGCACCGCGAAGGACAGGAGGTCACCGGCGCCGACCGGGGCCGCCGTCGCGATGGCCGCCCCCGCCGCTACCGCCGCCGTCTCCACCGTCAGCACGTACGCCACCGCCGGCGCCGGCAGCTGCCACAACGGCCAAGATCGGGTCCGCCGCCACCAGCCGCCGTCACCCATCCCGCACCGCCCCCGTGTCGTGGTCCGGCCCGCAGCCCCGACGCTAGCCCCGCCCCGCTGGCGCAGAACCAGATCTCGGCTTTGATGACCGGAAGCCCGGCGAACCAGGGGACCTTCAGGCACGGCCTGACGCAGGGAAGGACGCCTTACCCTCGTTGAACGCGGGTAAGGCGTCCTTCCCTGCATGCACCGGGTTGGAAAACTGGACTCACCGGGTAGGGTGGGGCATGGCCAGAACGTGTTCGATCGCCGACGCACTGGAGGTGATCGGCGAACGGTGGACGCTGCTGGCGCTGCGGGAGGTGCTGCTGGGCTGCCGGCGGTTCGACCAGATCGTGCAGCAGACCGGGGCGAGCCGGGACATCCTGGCCACGCGGCTGCGCAAGCTGGTGGACGCGGGCCTGCTGGAGCGGCGGCAGTACGAGCAGCACCCGCCGCGCTACGAGTACCACCCGACGGAGGCGGCGAAGAGCCTGCACACGGTGCTGCTGACGTTGATGGAGTGGGGCGACCGGCACATCAACCCGGGGCCGCCGCCCACCGTCTGGGAACACAGCTGCGGCGAGGTCCTGCACGCCCAAGTCGTGTGCGACCACTGCCGCCAGCCGGTAGAACTGGGGGAAAGCCGGGCGGTGCGGCTCGGCGGACAGCCAGTCGAGAGGTAGGGCAATGCGCTTCTCCGTCGCCATCCCGCAGTTCGCCGTCGACCCCCGCGAGGTGCGCCGGTTCCTGGCGCGGGCCGAGGAGCTCGGCTTCGACGGGGCGTGGACGCAGGAGCAGATCATCGGCAGCAAACCCGTGATCAGCCCGCTGGAACTGCTGGCCTACGCCGCCGCGTGCACCGAACGCATCCGGCTGGGCTGCGCCGTGTTCGTCACGCCGCTGCGCAACCCCGTGCACCTGGCCAAGAGCATCACCTCGCTGGACCAGCTCAGCGGTGGCCGCATCGACGTCGGCGTCGGCACCGGCGGCAAGTTCCGGCCGTTCGCCGCGTTCGACTCCAGCCCCGAGCACCTGGTCACCCGCTTCACCGAGGGCCTCGACCTGATGAAGCGGCTCTGGACCGAGCCCTCGGTCACCTTCGACGGCCGGTTCTGGCAGCTCAAGGACGCGCCCATGGAGCCCAAGCCGGTGCAGCGCCCGCACCCGCCGGTGTGGTTCGGGGCCAACCACCCCAACGCCGTCCGCCGCGCCGTCAAGCTCGGCAACGGCTTCATCGGCGCAGGATCCTCCACCACCGCCGCGTTCACCTCGTTGGTGCCCGTCGCCCGGGCCGCCATGGAGGAGTTCGACCGCCCCGACTTCATGATCGCCAAGCGCGTGTACCTGGCCGTCGACGACGACGCCGAGCGGGCCCGCACCCGTGTCGGCGAGGCCCTCGGCGCCCTCTACGCCGGCTTCCCCCTCGGCGACCTGACCTCGGTCGCCGTCTACGGCACCCCCGACGACGTGGCCCGTGGCCTCCAGGAGGTCAAGGACGCCGGCGCCGAGATGATCCTGCTCAACCCGCTGTTCGACGAGCACGAGCAGATGGAGCGCCTCGTCAAGGACGTCCTCCCCCAGCTCACCTGAGCAGAGCGTAACCGAGCCCAGCCACCGGGCCCCCCGCTTTTTGCCACATGCGCTTCCTATGTGGCACTAGAACGCAAATGGGAAGCGCATGTGGCAAAACAGGCGGGGGTCAGCGGAGTGCGCTGATAGCCTCCTCGGAGAAACCGAGCTCCGCCAACACTTCCGCCGTGTGCTCGCCGGAGAACGCCGGCGGGCCGGGGGTTCCCGAGGGGGTGCGGTCGAAGCGGGGGGCCGGGGCGGGCTGCACGATGCCGTCCAGCTCGACGAAGTTCTCCCGTGCCTTGTTGTGCGGGTGCTGCGGAGCCTCGTCGGGGGCCAGGATCGGGGCCAGGCAGGCGTCGCTGCCGACGGACAGCGCGGCCCATTCGTCACGGGTGCGACGACGCACGGCGGCGGCGATCTGTGAGCGGAGCTCGGGCCAGTTCGCGGGATCGTGGCGGTTGGACGGCAACTCAGCGGGATCGAGTTCGAGCAGGGTCACCAGTTCGGCGTAGAACTTCTCCTCCAGGGCGCCGATCGCCACGAACTTGTCGTCGGCGGTGACGTAGGTGTCGTAGTAGGGCGCGCCGCCGTCGAGGAGATTGTGGCCGCGTGGCTGGGAAAGAGCGCCATTGCCCTTGAGACCGTAGAGGAAGGTCGCCACGAGCGCGGCGCCGTCGACCATGGCGGCGTCGATCACCTGACCGAGGCCGGAGCGCTCGCGTTCGTACAGTGCGGCAAGGATTCCCGTGGCCATGAGCAGCCCGCCGCCGGCGAAGTCGCCGATGAGGTTCGACGGCGGAACGGGCCGACCCCCGTTCTGCCCGACGGGTTCCAGCGCGCCGGCGATGGCGATGTAGTCGATGTCGTGCCCGGCGGCGTCGGCCAGCGGCCCGGACTGGCCCCATCCGGTCATCCGCGCGTAGATCAAACGGGGGTTGCGGGCCTGGCAGTCACTGGGCCCGATGCCGAGTCTTTCCGTTACGCCGGGCCGAAATCCCTCCACCAGGACGTCGCTGCGCTCGACCAGGCGGAGCAGCGCCTCGACCGCCGCGGGCTTCTTGAGGTCGAGTGAGACGGAGCGACGGCCCCGGGTCAGGGGGTCGTGGGGCATGGCCGGCGGCGCGCCGGGGCGGTCGATGCGGATGACCTCGGCGCCCATGTCGGCCAACACCATGCAGCCGAACGGACCCGGCGCCAGCCCGGCGAGTTCGATGACCCGGAGGCCGGCGAGAGGCCCGGTCACAGGGACCGCCCGATGATTTCCTTCATGATCTCGTTGGTGCCGCCGTAGATCTTCTGCACGCGGGCGTCGGCCCAGATGCGGGCGATGGGGTACTCCTTCATGTAGCCGTAGCCGCCGAACAGCTGCAGGCACCGGTCGGCGACGCGGCACAGCCGCTCGCTGCCCCACATCTTGGCCATGGCGGCGGTCGGCACGTCCAGGGCGCCGACGAGGTGCTGCTCCACGCACTGGTCGATGAAGGCCCGGGCCACCGCGACCTCGGTGGCGCACTCGGCCAGCTCGAACTTGGTGTTCTGGAACTTGATCAGCTCACGGCCGAAGGCCTGGCGCTGCTTGACGTAGTCCAGGGTCAGGTCCAGCGCCACCTCCATGCCGGCGACCGCGGCGACGGCGATGAGCAGGCGTTCCTGGGGGAGCTGCTGCATGAGCTGGACGAAGCCCTGCCCCTCCCGCTCCCCCAGCAGGTTCCCGGCCGGCACCCGGACGTCGTCGAAGAAGAGCTCGGAGGTGTCCTGCCCCTCCAGCCCCAGCTTGTCCAGCACGCGTCCGCGGCGGAAGCCCTCGACCTCGGCCGTCTCGACGACGACGAGGGAGATGCCGTGGGCGCCCTGGTCGGCGTCGGTCTTGGCGACGACGATGATCAGGTCGGCCTGGGAGCCGTTGGTGATGAAGGTCTTGGCCCCGTTGATCACGTACTCGTCGCCCTGGCGCACGGCCCGGGTCCGCACGGCCTGGAGGTCGGAGCCGGCGCCGGGCTCGCTCATGGCCACGGCCCCGACCAGGTCGCCGCTGGCCAGCCGGGGCAGCCAGCGGTGTTTCTGCTCCTCGGAGCCGTAGTTCAGCACGTAGTGGGCCACGATGCCGCTGTGCACGCTGTTGCCCCACGAGCTGTCCAGCGCGCGGGCCTGCTCCTCCAGCAGCACGGCCTCGTGCGCGAAGGTGCCGCCCCCGCCGCCGTACTCCTCGGGAATGCTGATGCACATCAGCCCCAGCTCGCCCAGCCGCCGCCACAGGTCCCGGTCGACGGCGTGCTGCGCGGCGAAGCGCTCCTGGTGCGGGGTCAGCTCCTTGGCGAACACGTCCCTGGCCAGCCGGCGCAGCTGGTCCAGGTCCTCGGTCATCCAGGACGAGCGGTGCTTGGCCACGGGCCGACCTCCCCGAAGAAACAATCAGGTCTGCCGGTAAACTTACCGGCAGCCTGGATTGTTTGTGAAGACCTCGCTAGCATCGGGCCTGTGACCAGGCCGAGACTGACTCAGCAGGAGCGCACCGAGCGCACCCGTGAGCTACTGCTGGACGCCACCGTCGACTGCCTGGTCGAGCTCGGCTACGCCCGGACCTCCACCAACGAGATCTGCCGCCGGGCCGGCGTGTCGCGGGGGGCGCAGCAGCACCACTTCGCCACCAAGGCCGAGCTGATGGCCAACGCCATCGAGCACCTGGTGACCAAGCTGCTGGCCAGCATGAGCGAGCACCCGCCGTCGGCCCTGCCCGGCCCGGACCGGGTGGCCATGGGCATCGACATGCTCTGGCAGGGCTACTCGGGCTCGCTGTCCACGGCCGTGATGGAGCTGTGGGTGGCCGCCCGCACGGACCCCGAGCTGCGGGCCGCCATGCACCCGATCGACAAGGGTCTGGCCCGCAGGACATCGGAGCTCTTCCGCGAGATGCTGGGCGACCAGGTGGCCCCGGACCAGCCCGAACAGCCGCAGAAGGACATGCCGCTGTGGCTGACCGTGAACCTGATCCGGGGCCTGGCCCTGGACGCCATGCTCGGCGGCGATCCGGTCCGCCGCGATCAACTGCTCCAGGAATGGAAGACGATCGCGGTGAACACCTACGGCGCCTAGCAGTAGCGCCGCGGGGCCTTCAGCGTGTCGATCAACCGGTCGAGCACGGCCGCGGTGCTCGGCAATGAGAAGTGGTCGACGCCCGGATTGTCGTTGAGCACGTAGCTGTGGCACTTCATCGCCGACCACACCCGGTTGGCGTTGTTGGTGATGTCCTCCTGATTGCTGTCGCCGCCGGCCAGGATGAACTGGCCCGGGTCGATCAGCTGCCCCACCTTCAGGTCGGGCAGCGTGGCGCCGACAATGGTCGGCAGGCCGGAGCCCTTTTCCGCGGTCACGTCCACATTCGGGAAATACCGGGGCGTGCTGAACGGGACGGATCCGATGTAGTGCTCGGCGATCTGCGCCTCGACGGACAGGCCGGCGTCGGACAGCAGCCGGGGCCAGTCCCGTGGCGTGTAGCGACGACCGGTGGAATTGTCCTTGATGACGGTTTCCCGGTCGCCGAAGATCTTCGGATCCGACGCGCTCAGGTACGTCGACGGTGCGGTGAGATACATCCGAGCGCTGCTCGCGGCGTTCTCGACCGTCTTGGGATAGCCGAAGTCCGTCACGTTCAGTCCGGTGAACAGCACGGAGTAGAGCAGCCCCTGGCCGGGGAAGTTGCCGGCCAGCGGGGTGAAACCGTGGATGTAGGTGTCCCGCCAGGCCTGGCTGGTGTGGGTGAGCAGGTACTGGATGTAGATCGGCCCGTTGGAGTGCCCGACCAGCTGCACCGGCCGGTTGCCGTTCTCGTGGTAGGTCTGCTCGACCAGCCGCTTGGCCCGGGCGAAGAAGCCGCCCTGGTCGGGCGTGAGCCGGGCGTCGTAGCCGGCCACCCGGATGTCCTTGTCCCGGAGGTAGCCGACCGACTCCAGCTTCTTGTACAGCGGCTCGTAGAACGGGGCGCTGTCGGTGCGGCCGTAGTCGATGACCTCGACGGTGACGCCGGGCTGCTCGGAGAACCGCAGCGGCATCGGTTTGGCGGGATTTGTGTCGTACCGCAGGGTTTCCAGCTCGTCCTGGCACACCTGGCCGAACGCGCTCGGCTGGTCGTTGCGGAACCAGTCCTGGAAGTCGCCCGACCGCGGGCACTTCGGGTCGGTGCGCTGGTTGTGCACCGTCACCTGGAGTTTGGTGAGGTGGAACGCCGGAAACAGCACCACGGGCGTCCGGCCGGGCGACGATGCCCCGGCCGTGCCCGGCAGCACGGCGAGCGCGACAACGGCGGCCACCACCGCGCGGAGAAGGTTCATACCGGCCAACATAGCGAGCGGTACTCAGCAGGGCAGGTCGGCATCCACGGTGCGCCGCAAGGCACAGGTCCGTCAGTGGGTGACGGCGAAGGACAATCGGGTTCCGCCGGCCAGGTGATTGCCTTCCGGCACCACGACGTCCGCCTCCAGGCCGCCCTTGCCGGCGGTCATGCTCGGGTCGTAGCTGAACCGATAGCGCACGGTCGCCGACTTGCCCTTGGGCAGCGGCTGCTGGGCGGAGTAGCCGCCGAGATAGTCCATGCCGCCACCGATCGCCGGGTGGGGCAGGGTGACCCAGCTGCCGCTGGCCGCGTCGAACCGTTGCACGGTGCCCTTGGCCATGCCCTGCGGGCCCGGGGCGCAGCTGCAGTGCTCCAGCGCGAGCACGAAGCCGATGCTCGGATAGTTGACCGGCGAGTTGTTGCACACGGTCATGGCCACCTCGACCGGGGCTCCGGTGACCTTGACCGTGCCCGAAGGCACGCCGCTCAGGGTCACCTGCATCTGGTCGGGGATCGACACCTGCTCGAAGTCCGGCGCGGTGGGCATCGGCTCGGTCGCCGGGTTCACCTTGCAGCCGTTGTCCGTCACGGGCGTGGCGGCGGCCTTGGAACTCGTCGTGGTCAGTGCCGGCGGGCTGGTGGTCGTGGCCCGGGAGGCGGTGGTGATCAGCACAGTCGTGCTGGGCGCCGAGACCGGCGTCGACGGTGAGCACGCCACCAGGGCGAGCAGGCCGAGGCCGGCCACGGGCAGGGCCGCAAGGGCACGCTTGGACATGACGGACTCCCCTGAATTCCCGGTGTGTCGCGGACACCACTATGACGCCGGCACGGGCCGATCGTTGCCCGAATCCGCGCTCAACAATTTCCGGGATTTCCTTGAACGGCAAGGGAATTCGCTGACCGTCAGCGCAGGCGGCGCCGGGTCCGCCACACGCCGGCCAGCCGCTGCACACCCTCCAGCACAGTGTCCGGGCCGGCGGCGAAGGACACCCGCACCCGGTCGAGCTGGCCGTCCGTCGCGGAGAACACCGACCCCGGCGTGATGAGCACACCACCGCGGCGGGCAGCCTCGGCCACGGCGAGGGCATTGCCCTCGGGCAGCCGCACCCACAGCGACGCGCCGCCGTCCGGCTCCACCCATTCCCAATCGGGCAGATGAGTGGACAGCAGATCCGCGGTCCACTCGTAGCCGGCGCGCAGCTGGCTGGCCCGGGTCCGCCGCGCGCGGGGCACGTACTCCAGCAGCCGCAACGCCGCCAGCTGGCTGGGCACCGAGCTTCCCATGTCGGCCGAGGAGCGGTAGGTCACCAGCTGCTTGACGAAGTCCACAGTGGACCGTATCCAGCCGACCCTGAGGCCGCCCCAGAACAGCTTGGACAGCGAGCCGATGGACAGCACGGCGGCGTCCGGGGCCAGCGTGGCCATCGACGGCGGCGGCGGGCCGGTGAACAGCGTGTCCACAGAGGACAGATCCTCGATCAGCGCGGTGCCGGTCTCGGCCACCGCGCCGGCGATCACCTTGGCCAGCGCGGGACGCAGGTTCACCCCGACCGGATTGTGCACGGTCGGCGCCAGGTACAGCAGCCTCGGCCGGCGACTGCGCAGCAGCCGGACCAGAACGTCGGCATCCACACCGTCGTCGCGCAACGGGATGGTGCGCAGGCGCGCGCCCCGGTCCCGGAACGCGTCCAGCGCGCCCCAGTTGGTCGGATCCTCCACCAGCACCTCGTCGCCGGGCGCAAGCATCGCGGTGGCGATCAGTTGCAGCGCCTGCTGCGAACCGCTCGTCACGAGCACCTGGTCCGGCGCGGAGACCAGGCCGTCCTCGGTGCAGTGCCGGGCAATCGCCGCGCGCAGCGCCGGCAGGCCGGCGGGATGGTAGCCGTGGCCACGAACCCAGCGGCGCAGATCGTCCGGGCTGACCGAGCCCACCACCTCGGCCACCCAGTCCTGCCCGGGCAGCGCCGCGCTCGACAGGTCCGCGACGGAGCGGTCGGCGGTGCCGCTCAACGGATTGAGCCGGGTGGCCGAGCCGGGCAGGCGCGGCTGGGACACGCCGCGCACGCGGGTTCCACTGCCCTGCCGCGAATCCAGTAAACCGAGGGAACGCAGCGTTGTGTACGCGGTGACCAATGTCCCGCGGCTGACCGCGAGTGTGCTTGCCAGTGCCCGTTCGGACGGCAGCAGGATGCCCGGCGGCAGTTCGCCGGAGGAGATCAACGCGGTCAGCGCGGCGGCGAGCTGCCGGTGCAGCGACTCGCGCGCGTCGGTGCACCAGCCGTCCAACAGCCGGGCCAGCGCGGCCTCGTCGATTCTGGGGTTGTCCACGAACGTCGTCCACTTTCACCGAATTGGACTCACCCAGGCGGCCGGAATCAGGCGAGTCTTGACCATGACGGTATCGCCCAGCCCCAGGAGATGATCATGGAGTGCACCGGTCCCGCCGAGACCGGGTCGTGAGCGGGTCCCGGCTGCGTCCGGCCGATCCCGGGCAGCAGCGGACTCTCAGGCAGGCCGCGCTGTGCTACGCGGCGCACGGATGGCCGGTTGTGCCGGCCGCTTTCTTCGACGGCACACGGTACGCCTGCGTGCAGGCGGACTGCGTGCAGGACGGTCCGCATCCCGTGTGGCGCCTGTGGCAGGGGCGCGCCAGCACCGATGCCGACGTCGTGGCCAGCTGGTACCGGCTTTTCTCGTTCGCCGTCGCGCTGCCGACCGGCGTGATCTTCGATGTCGTGGAGATTCCCGAGCCGGCCGCGGTTCGCGTGCAGGACGCACTCGTCGAGCACCGCACACCCACCCCGATCGCGGTGTGGCGGGAACGCGGCGTGCGCCTGTTCTGGGTGGCCCCCGGACTACAGCCCGACAATCGACTCGGCGCGTTGAACGCCCGCATCCGCGGCGAGGGCGCCTGGGTCCCCGCCCCGCCGACCCCGACCAGACGCGGCCCCATGCACTGGTCGCTCCCGCCCGAGCAGTCCGAGTGGGCCATCCTGTCCCACGCCGACCTCGCCGCCGCCTTGGACGCCCTCAACTGACCCCGCACGTGAGTGGCTCATTTTCGTTTGGGCGGCACCTGAGCCACTCATGTGACACGAGGGCCGTACCTGAGTGGCTCAGGTGCTCGTTAATCGAAAGGGAGCCACTCACGTAGCCAAGCAGGTGCACCGGCCGTGACCGGGGGGTTTTGTCAATTGCACGATGGGGGAATTTAGTTGCCCGGGGGAGGGACCGAGAGGCTGTACGCGGTGTTACTGAACCCCCGATCGAATGATGTTCCGGCATCGAATCGGTAACCGTTCTGGCGGTGCTTCGCGACCGTGACCGGGCCGTAGGTTCACTCGCCATGACCGCCCCCACTGGATGCCCGGTCGCCGACGGACACGCCTCCGAACCGGGTGACATCAGGGCCGAGGCCGAGGAGTTCCTCCGGCTGTTCCACGGCGAGCACCCCAAGACCGGTCCCGTCGCGCCACGGCTGCAGCAGGTGCTGGCCGAGATCGACGAGACCGGCACGTACCGGCACACCGAGGGCGAGCTGGCGTTCGGCGCCCGGGTGGCGTGGCGCAACAACGCGCGCTGCATCGGGCGGCTGTACTGGCAGAGCCTGCGGGTCCGGGACATGCGCAAGGTCCGGGACGCGGCGACGGTGGCGGCGCAGTGCGCGGAGCACCTGCGCTCGGCCACCAACGGCGGCCGGATCCGGCCGACCGTCACGGTCTTCGCGCCGGACACGCCGACGCAGCCGGCCCCGCGGATCTGGAACGAGCAGCTCATCCGGTACGCCGGCTACTGGGACGCCGAGACCGGCGCGGTGATCGGCGACCCGCGGTACCTGGAGTTCACCGAGGAGGTGACCCGGCTCGGCTGGCAGCAGCCGGCCCAGCGCACCCGCTTCGACGTGCTGCCGCTGGTGGTGGAGACGCCCGAGGACGGCATCACGCTGCACGAGCTGCCACGGGCCGCCGTGCACGAGGTGGAGCTCAGCCACCCCGAGCACAACTGGTTCGCCGGGCTGGGGCTGCGCTGGCACTCGGTGCCGGCGATCAGCAACATGCGCCTGGCCATCGGCGGCGTCTCGTACCCGGCCGCGCCGTTCAACGGCTGGTACATGGGCACCGAGATCGGGGCCCGCAACCTGGCCGACCACGACCGGTACGACCTGATCGGGGAGGTGGCCGAGCGGCTCGGCCTGGACACCTCCAACGACCAGACGCTGTGGCGGGACCGGGCGCTGGTGGAGCTGAACCGGGCGGTGCTGCACTCGTTCACCCGGGCCGAGGTGACGATCACCGACCACCACACCGAGTCCGCGCGCTTCCTGACCCACCTGAGCAAGGAGGAGGACGCCGGCCGCAAGTGCCCGGCCGACTGGAGCTGGATCGTGCCGCCGATGTCGGGCGCGCTGACGCCGGTGTTCCACCGCTACTACGACACCGAGCAGCTGCGCCCCGAGTACGTGCTCGACGAGGACGCGCGGCTGCGCGGCACGACCGCCGCGCCGCGGGCGTTCCCGGAGCCGGTGGCCGCCGTGCCGCCGAAGCTGCCGCGGATCCGGCGGCTGAGCTGGTTCACCCGCCGCACCCCCGTCCCCGTGCCCTGAGTTGTGTTCGGGCCGTCGATGTCACTACCGTGATCGTCATCGCGGTTGAGAAACCAGCCGCAAGCTCCACGCGAGGCGCGGAACCGCGCCCGGGCTTGCGCTCGCTGGCGGCCGTTTCCTGTCCTCGCGCTGTGCTGACGACGGCGAGAGGTGCGGGACCCAGACATGGCGAGATCGACAGTGGGGCGGGCGTGACCGTCGCACCGCCATCGGATTCGGATCGGCTGCGCGCGCGGGTCGCCGAGCTGGAGAGCGAGATCGACGGCCTGCGGCGCGCGCTGCGCACCAGGACCGTGATCGCGCAGGCGACCGGGCTGCTCGCGGCCGTCGGGGAGCAGGCGCCGCAGCAGGGTTTCCAGCTGCTGGTCGAGCTTTCCCAGCAGTACAACGTCAAGTTGCACACGCTGGCCCGGCAGGTGGTGGACCTGGCCACGGAGCTGGGCCCCCGCCGCGCCGCCACCCTCGTCGGCGCCGGGCAGGGTCCGGAGCTGGTGGACGCGACGGGCTCGCTGGTGGACGCGCACAAGGCGCTGCTGGCGGCCGAGGGCACGCCCGAGTGGGAGCGGCGACGGGACGACGTGGTGACGGCCAGCAGGCTGTTGTGCGAGCGCCTGCTGGCCGCCGAACACGACTAGGGCTTGGGCAGGGCGCAGCCGGCCTTGTTGAGGTTGATGGTGTTGCCGGTGTCGACGCAGGTGTTGATCAGGTACGTCTCCTCGGCGTAGCCGACACCCTTGTGCACGGTGACGTTGCCGGCGGCGTCAACCTCGCACGGGTTGTCCAGGGTGCAGCGCTCGCCGCTCTCGTTGATCGTGTTGTTCACGGCCACGACCGCGCCGGTGGAGGCGTCGACCACGGGCGAGCCCGATGTGCCGCCGATGACCTCGCAGCCGGGTGTGCTGTAGCGCACGGAGTCCTTCCACACCCAGTTGTCCTCGTGCAGCTGGGTGACGAAGCCGTCGACCCGGCAGGAGTAGATCTTCTTCCAGTAGCCGGAGACGACCCGGATCGACGCGCCGGCGGCGGGGTGCGCGGCCGACAGGGTGAGCGGCTTGATCCCGTACTGGGACTGGATCTGGGCGTACGTGCTGGTGAGCTGGTAGATCGTGACGTCGGTGTCGGTCATGGTGGCGTAGGCCAGCTTGCTGGCCCGCAGGGTCGCCACCGTGCTCTGGCCGTTGGCCGAGAGCAGGCTGAACGTCCGCGAGGAGGCCCGGTTGACCAGCACCTCGCCCGGGTCGAGGAAGCCGCCCTCGTAGCAGTGACCGTTGGACAGCACCAGCGCCTTGTCGTTGACGCCGGCCGACGGCGGCTTCACCACCGAGCCGGAGCAGTTGCTGAGCTTCACCGTGCCGGTGAAGTCGACGGCCGCGGCAACAGGCGCGGCCTGCGCGGTCGGGGCCAGCGCGGCCGCCAGGAGCGCGACGGCGGCGAGGTACTTGAGCATGGAAGTTCCTCTCTCGCAGGGAACTCCACTTCAGCGTGTGCTGAGCATGGCTCGCTACCGTCGATCGGAGGTTTCCGCCAGGATCGCGTCGTTGAACGGCGGCCAGACCTCGGTGGCCCACTGGTCGAAGGGCCGGTCGGTGAGCGCTACCGCCGCCAGCCGCGCCTCCGGGTCGACCCAGAGGAACGTGCCGGCCGCGCCGAAGTGGCCGTAGGTGCGGGGCGAGTTGTGGTCGCCGGTCCAGTGCGGGCACTTGGCCGAGCGGATCTCGAAGCCGAGCCCCCAGTCGTTGGGCCGCTGGTTGCCGAAGCCGGGCAGCACGCCGTCGAGGCCGGGGAAGACGACGCTGGTCGCCTCGGCCAGCGTCTCGGCCGCGACGAGCGTCGGCGCTTGCAGCTCCGTGGCGAAGTGGATCAGGTCGGCGCAGCTGGCCTCCGCACCCGAGCCGGCCGGGCCGACCAGCCTGGCAGTGCCCATCTTCAGCGGCTCGAAGACCGCTTCGGCCAGGTACTGCGGGAACGCGATGCCGGCGGCGTCCTGGATGGCGGCGGCCAGCACCTCGAAGCCGGCGCTGGAGTAGACCCGGCGGGTGCCCGGGGCGGCGACGGTCCGGTGGTCGTCGAAGGCCAGGCCCGAGGTGTGGGCCAGCAGGTGCCGGATCGTCGCGCCCTCGGGGCCGGCCGCCTGGTCGAGCTCGACGGCCCCCTCCTCGACGGCGATCAGCGCCGCGTAGGCCACCAGCGGCTTGGTCACCGAGGCCAGCGGGAAGACGTGGTCGAGCGGGCCGTAGGAGCCAAGGACCGTGCCGTCGGCGTCGACCACGGCGACCGCCGCGTGCTCGGCCGACCAGGTGTCGATCATCGACAGCGAATTCATGGCGGCCAGCGTAGTTGACTAGGGTGGCCGGCCATGGACCTCGCTCACCCGTCGACCACCGCCGAGTGGTCGGAATTCCTGGGCGGCGCCGGACACCCGCCGGCCGCCGAGGAGGACGTGCTCGCCGCCGAGGAGCGGCTCGGCGCGCGGTTGCCGCCCGCCTACCGGAACTTCCTGTTGGCCAGCAACGGCTTGAGCGCGGACGTCTTCGCCGTCGACCTGCTGCCGGCCAAGGAGATCGGCTGGCTGCGGGAGACCGAGCCCGAGCTGCTGGCCGCCTGGTCCACGCCGGACATGGACTTCTTCGCCGACCACGCGGCGGTCCTGGCGCAGTGCCTGCTCATCTCCCTCGACGACGGCGGCGCCGGGCACTATCTGTTCCTGCATCCTGGGGACGGCGAGTGGACCGCGTATGAATGGTGGCCGGGCGACGGCGAGGACCCCAGCCCGCACGAGAACTTCGCCGCCATGGCCGTGGAACTGTGGGAGGGCGAGCGCTGATGGCGTGGTCAGTCACCAACCGCGGCCGCGCCTGTCGTGGCTGCGGACGGCAGCATCCCTAGCCCTTCCACCCGTATTGGTGCTCGGGGCGTCCGGTGAGGCCGTAGCGCAGGCTCATCGTGGCGGTGCCCTCCTGGGCCAGTGCCGCCAGGTAACGCTGGGCGGTCGCGCGGGCGATGCCCAGCGTGGTGGCGATCTCGGCCGCGGAACACGGCCCGTCGGCGGCCCGCAACGCATCCGACACGAGCTTGGCGGTCACCGGTGACTGGCCTTTGGGGGCGTGCGGGTGGTCGCCGTCGTGCAGGGTCCTGATCGCGCGGTCGATCTCCTCCTGGGTCAGGGCCCGGCCGGCCGGCGACAGCTGGTTGTGGAAGCGGGCGTAGGCCAGCAGCCGCTCCCCCAACTGCTCGGCGGTGAAGGGCTTGACCAGGTAGTTCAAGGCCCCGGCGGTGATCGCGGCCCGCACCGCGGCGGCGTCGGAGGCGGCCGTGAGCATGATCGTGTCGACGGAGATCTCGGCCAGCAGCTCCAGCCCCGACCGGTCGGGCAGATAGGTGTCCAGCAGCACGAGATCCGGCTCCAGCTCGGCGATCATGGCCTTCGCCTCGGCGGCGGTGCGGGCGGAGCCGACCACCACAAAACCGGGCACCCGGTCGGTGAACGCCGAATGCACCTGGGCGACGCGGAAATCGTCCTCCACGACCAGAACGCGGATCACCCGGACACCTCCACAACACCGTTCACGCCAGCACCTCCGGCAAGTTGGCGGCGAACACCGCGCCATGGTCGGGGCCGCCGGGATCGGCCAGCCGCACGTCGCCGCCCAGTGCCCGCGCCGCCTGCCGGGTCAGCGCCAGCCCGAGGCCGTGACCTGGGGTGTCCTTAGTGGACACGCCTTCGAGGAACACCGTGTCCCGCAGCCGTTCCGGCACGCCGTCGCCACTGTCGACCACCGACACGTGCAGGGTCGAGCCGTCGGCGACAAGGTCCAGTTCCACCCGCGCCGGGCGGCGGGCGCCCAGACGGGCGGCCTCGACGGCGTTGTCGACGAGGTTGCCCAGCACGGTCGTGACCTCGACCGGGGCGATCACCTTCGTCGGCACCCAGCTGGCCTCGCCGACCTCCAAGGTCACACCCTTCTCGGCCGCCGCAACGCTTTTCGCCGACACGAAGGCCTGAAGATAGGGATCCGGCACCGCCGCGGGACCCAGCGGGATCACCGGCGTGGTCGACAACGCCTGGAGGTAGTCGACGGCCTCGTTGTGGTGACCGGTCTGGAGCAGCCCGGACAGGGTGTGCAGCCGGTTGGCGAACTCGTGTTGCTGCGCCCGCAACGCATCGGTCAGCCGGTGCACGGAATCCAGTTCCCGGGTCAGGGTCTCCAGATCGGTCCGGTCCCGCAGCGTCAACACCGTGCCCAGGTTGATGTCGTCCCGCCGCACCGGGCGTGACGTCGCCACCAACACCCGATCCCCGGCCACGGCAATGAGATTGTCCACCGGAGTGCCGTCCGAGACCGCCTCGACGATGCGGGCCGGCAGCTCCAAAGTGGACACCGGCGTGCCCGGAGACGGTGCACTGCCGAGAAGCCGGGCCGCCTCGTCGTTGCAGACGGACACGCGGCCGGCCGGATCCACCGCCAACACGCCTTCGCCGATCCCGTGCAACACGGCCTCCCGCTGCTGCACCAACTCCGACAACTCGGACGGCTCCAGGCCCAAGGTTCGCCGCTTCAGCAGGCGGTTCAACAGCGCCGACCCCGCCACGCCCACGGCCAGGGCGCCGGCGAGCCCAAACAAGCACAATCCGAGCGCCTTCAGCAGGGAGTCCCAGATGGTGCTGGCGTCGAAGCCCACGCTGACCTCGCCGACGATGGCCCCGGTGTGGTCGCGCAGCGGCACCTTGCCCCGGGCCGAGTAGCCGAGCGTGCCGGTGTCCATGTTGGCCTGCTCGGCGCCGGCCACGACCTCGGCGAAGTCGGTGCTGACCGGCTCGCCCACCTCGTCCGGGTTGGGGTGCGCGTAACGGATCCCCTTACGGTCGGTGACCACCACGAACAGCGCCCCGGTGCGGATGCGCACCGCCTCGGCGCGGATCTCCACCAGGCCGCTGGAGTCGGCCGCGGCGACGGCGTCGCCGATGTCCGGGTTGGCCGCGACCGACTGGGCCACGGCCAGCGCGCGTGCCTCGTACTGTTTGGTCAGGTTGTTGTACAGCAGCCACCCGACCAGGGCGAATCCCACTCCGACGACCAGCACGACCACGCCGATCTGAAGCAGCAGCACCTGCCGGGCGAACCGCATCCGGGGCGGCGCCATGGCCGGACCCTACGCCGCGAACCCCCGTGAGCAGAACGTGCGAAACACGGTTAACGCGCGATGGGCGGACAAGCGCGACAAGGCTTCGCACGGTGGCCGCGGCCACCTACGGTCCTGCGCCAGCAGACATAAGGAGCTGGCCAATGACGACCGGACCCGTCATCGAGCTGCGGGCGGCGACCAAACGCTTCCGCGGCGCGACCGGCGGCGTGCACACCGCCGTCCGAGAACTGACCCTGTCCGTGCAGCCCGGCGAGTTCGTGGCGGTGGTCGGTCCCACCGGCTGCGGCAAGTCCACGACCCTGTCGCTGGTCTCCGGGCTCGAACCGCCGTCCAGCGGCATCGCCCTCGTGCGCGGCGAGCCGGTGCTGGGCATTCCCGAGGGCATCGGCTACATGTTCCAGAACGACGCCGTGCAGCCGTGGCGCTCGGTGCTGGACAACGTGGCCGCCGGCCCGCGCTACCGCGGCGCGTCCAAGGCCAAGGCCCGGGAGAAGGCCCGGGTCTGGGTGGAGAAGGTCGGGCTGGCCAAGTTCGCCGGCTACTACCCGCACCAGCTGTCCGGCGGCATGCGCAAGCGCGTTGCGCTGGCCGCGACCCTGGTCAACGAGCCGTCGATCCTGCTCATGGACGAGCCGTTCAGCGCACTGGACGTGCAGACCCGGGCCCTCATGCAGGACGAGCTGCTCCGCCTGTGGTCGGGCACCAACGCCGCCGTCGTCTTCGTCACGCACGACCTGGACGAGGCGATCGCGTTGGCGGACAAGGTGATCGTCATGACGGCCAGCCCGGCCACCGTGAAGTCCACGTTCGACGTGCACCTGCCGCGGCCGCGGCTGGTGGAGGAGATCCGGATGACGCCGGAGTTCCAGTCCGTGTACCGGGAGATCTGGGAATCGTTGCGGGAAGAGGTGGACAAGGCCCGTGAGCGCAGTGTCGTTGCCAGCTGAGACGGAGGCGATCCCGGCACGGGAGCTGACCGGCGCGGCCCGGGCGGCCCGCAACCGGCGGCTCAAGGTGTGGTCGATCCGGGTGGTGCTCGTCGCGGTGTGGCTGGGCAGCTGGGAGCTGGCCGCCACCTACTGGATCGACCCGTTCTTCTACTCCAAGCCCAGCGAGGTGTGGGCCAAGCTGGTCGACTGGTTCACCGTCGGCACCAGCCAAGGCTCGATCTGGACGAACATCGCCGCCACCATGGAGGAGGCCGTGATCGGCTTCCTGATCGGCGCGCTGGCCGGCATCGTGCTCGGTGTGCTGCTGGGCCGCAGCCCGCTGCTGTCGGACATCTGCGCGCCGTTCATCAAGGCCCTCAACGCCGTGCCCCGCATCGTGCTGGCCGCGCTGTTCGTGATCTGGTTCGGCCTCGGCATGCAGTCCAAGATCGCGACGGCATTCATCCTGGTGTTCTTCGCCGTGTTCTTCAACGCCTTCCAAGGCGCCCGCGAGGTGGACCGCAACCTCATCAACAACGCCCGGGTGCTGGGCGCCAGCCGGTTCCAGGTGCTCATGACCATCGTGCTGCCCAGCGCCACCTCCTGGATCCTGGCCTCCCTGCACTCCGCCTTCGGCTTCGCGCTGATCGGCGCCGTCGTCGGCGAGGTCGTCGGCGCCGAGACCGGCCTCGGCCTGCTGATCTCCCGCTCCCAGGGCAACTTCGACACCCCCGGCATCTACGCCGGCATGATCGTCATCACCGTGCTGGCCCTGCTGGCCGAGGCGATCCTCACCGCACTCGAGAAGCGGCTGCTGAAGTGGCGGCCGACCGCGGCCCACGAGCAAGGAGCCCAGATATGAACCTGCGTACCCCTGTCACGCTGGTGCTGGCCGCGGCGACCGTGCTCGGCCTGGCCGCCTGCCGCGACTCCCGCACGGATTCGGCCACGGCCGGCGGCACGGACCACGTCCGGATCATGGTCGGCGGCATCGACAAGGTCATCTACCTGCCGGCCAAACTGGCCGACCAGCTCGGCTACTTCAAGGAGCAGGGCATCACCGTCGACCTGGCCACCCAGCAGGCCGGCGTGAACGCGGAGAACTCGCTGATCTCCGGCGACGTGCAGGCGGTGGTCGGCTTCTACGACCACACGATCGACCTGCAGACCAAGGGCAAGTGCCTGGAGAGCGTGGTGCAGCTGGCCAACATCCCGGGCGAGGTGGAGATGGTCTCGCCGACCAAGGCCGGGGAGATCAGGTCGGCGGCCGACTTCAAGGGGCGCAAGCTGGGCGTGACCGACCTGGGCTCGTCCACCGACTTCCTCACCCAGTACCTGGGCCAGCAGCACGGACTCAAGGCCGGCACCGACTACACGGAGGTGAAGGCCGGGGCCGGCAGCACTTTTGTCGCCTCGCTGGAAAACGGCCAAATTGACGCCGGCATGACAACCGACCCCACGGTGGCCCAGCTGGTGTCCACCGGCAAGGGCAAGGTGCTGCTGGACATGCGCACCGAGGCGGGCGCCAAGGCGGCGCTGGGCGGGCTGTATCCGGCCAGCTCGCTGTACATGAGCTGCGACTACGTCAAGGCGCACAAGCCGGTGGTGCAGAAGCTGGCCAACGCCCTGGTCAAGACCCTGAAGTTCATCTCCTCGCACTCCGGGGCCGAGATCGCCGCCAAGATGCCGGCCGACTACGCGGGCAGCGACAAGGCCCTGTACGAGAAGGCGGTCGGCGACACCAAGTCCATGTTCAACAGCGATGGCAAGATGCCCTCGGCCGGGGCGGAGAACGTGCTCACCGTGCTCAGCCAGTTCTCCCCGAACGTCAAGGGCAAGAAGGACAGCGTCCGTCTCACTGAGACCTACACCACCGAATTCGTGGACCAGGCTTCGGCCTGAGCCCCTTCAGCCCAGGACTTGACCGGCCGACTAGCTTATGGAGAGTCGTGACGTACCAAGCGGTAACTCCGCTCGGCGCACTGTCGGCTCAATCCTGGGGTGCAAGGAGGATCGGTGGTACGCGCGTTGGTGGCTTCATCGGCCTGCGCGGTCGGCGCCTCGGCCATCGTCGGTGTGTTACTCGGCGCCTACCTTCACGAGCTGGACGCGAACGCGGCGACGCCGCCGTCGACGGTGTCGTCCGTGCCGGCCACGGTGAGCACGAAAGTGTCCACCCTGGTCGTCACGGTGACGGCGTCGACGACCGCGTCGTCCACCACGACGACGTCGGCCGGCGAGACCGAGTCGCATCCGAAGACCACCACCCACACCGGCCCGCCGCCCACGACCAGGACGACCCAGCCGCCGCCCACGACCACCACCGCGCCGGGGCTGCCCATCCCGACCACCACGGAATGCCACTGGCTCTGGTGCTGATCTCGCACTCACGCGCCGGAAACCGATCGGAAACAGCCGGCGGGCAGGCTGGGTCGCATGGCCACTTCGACATGGCCACTTCGACATGGCGGCTGCGGGTGCGGCTGACCGACAGCCCGGGTGTGCTGGCCCGGCTGACGGTCCGGCTGGCCGCGCAGGACTGCAACGTGCTGGCGCTGACCGTGCTGCCCGTGCCCGGCGGCGTGGTCGACGAGCTGGTCGTCACCGCGCCGGACGCGTTGCGCCCGGCCGATCTCCTCGACCTGCTGCGGGCCGAGGGCGGCCGACAGGTGTCCATCACCGCCGCGTCCGTGCACGACCTGGTCGATGAGCGGGCCGCCACCCTGCGCGCGGTCGGCCGGGTGCTGGCCGAGCCGATGGAGTTGGCGGCGTCGCTCCGTTCGCTACTGGGCGCGGATTCCGTCCAACCGGTGACGCCCGGCCCGGAAATGACCGGCTGGGGTGTGTCCGCGATCGACGATCACCAGTTCGTGGTCGCCCTTCCGGGTGGCGGAGCCCTGCTCGTGCGCCGAGCGTGGGCAGCTTTCACCGACACCGAGTTGGCGCGGGCCTTCTCGTTGCTGGAGACGCTCGAGGCGGCCGGGCGATTTGTCGCCGAACCACGGGCCGTCGTCACGTCCGACGGCGCCGGCCTCGTGCTGCGGATGGGGCGGCCGTCGGATGCCGACGACCTCGCTGCCCTGCACCGGCGGTGCTCGATGCGGACGCTGTTCGCCCACTACCACGCCGGCATGAGGACCGTGCCTAGGCGCTGGCTGCACCGACTGCTCAGCCCGCCGCGAGGCGCCACCCTGCTGGCGATGGCCGGCTCGGACGTCGTCGCCGTCGGGCAGCTGATCGGGACGGCCGATCCACGGCGGGCCGAGGTGTCGCTGCTCGTCGAGGACGGCTGGCAGCGGCGGGGAGTGGGCGCCGCACTGCTGTCGCAGCTGGCTTTCATGGCGCGAGGCGAGGGTTACGAGGAGCTCGTCAGCTGGTGCCTGCCGACGGAGGCCGCGCTGCCCCGAACGGCCGCGCGGGCCGGTCTGGACGTGCGACAGTCTGTGGAGGACGGTGTGCTCAGAGTCGCGATGCCGGTCAGCAAAACCGGTTCAGTTCGGCGTGTGAGCGCTTCCACGGAGCACCGGCGGCGTTAAGCTTCTTGACGAAAGCCGCCGCCTGTCGTGGCGGCCCGTGAGGAGCAGACGTGGTCGTGCAGCGTCCGAACGCCCGTCCCACTCTCGAGGACGTGGCGGCCAGGGCCGGTGTGTCCAGGGCGACCGCGTCCCGGGTGCTCAACGGCTCGCCCAAGGTGAGCCCGGCCGCGCTGGAGTCGGTCAACTCGGCCGTGCTGGAGCTGGGCTACCAGCCCAACCAAGCGGCCCGCACGCTCGTCACGCGGCGCACCGGGGCGGTGGCCGTGCTGATCTCCGAGCCCCAGCCCAAGATCTTCAACGACCCCCACTTCGCCGGGCTGGTCAAGTACTCGGCGGTGGCGCTGGGGGCCCGCGACTCGCAGATGGTGCTGGTGCTCGTGCACACGCCCGAGGACCAGCTGCGGGCCCAGCGCTTCCTGGCCGGCGGGCACGTGGACGGCGCGCTGCTGTTCACCCCACACCAGGACGACCCGCTGCCGATCCTGGTCCGCAAGCTGGCGCTGCCCGTGGTGTTCGGCGGCCGGCCTTGGGGCTCCCTGCGCGGCCTGCACACCGTGGACAACGACAACGAGAACGGCGCCGCGATGGCCACCCGGTATCTCGGCGAGCGGGGCTGCCGGCAGGTCGTCAGCATCACCGGCCCCAACGACGAGCTCGCCGCCACCGACCGCCTGGCCGGCTTCCGCGCCGCCACCGGGGCCGACGACCGCCGGCTGGCCGAGATCACCGAGGGCGGTTCCTTCAGCCGTGAGGGCGGCGAGCGGGCCATGACCGCCCTGCTGGGGCGGGTGCCCGATCTCGACGGCGTGTTCGCGGCCAACGACCTCATGGCCGCCGGCGCCATGGCCGCCCTGCGTGCGGCGGGAAAGCGCGTTCCACAGGACGTCGCCGTGGTCGGTTTCGACGACGACGAGTCCGTCGCCCCGCACACCGAGCCGCCGCTGACCTCCGTGCGCCAGGACATCGGCCGTCAGGTGCAGGCCATGGTGGACCGGCTGTTCTCCCTCATCCGCGGCGAGGAACCCCGGCAGCGGCACCAGCTCCTGCCCGTGGAGCTGGTGCACCGCAACTCCGCCTGACCACGCCTCAGCAGTGGTCGACCATCCTCTCGACGAGCACGGAAATGCGCTGGCCGGCCGGCGCGGGAACCTCCACAGTGGAGGGCTACCAGCCGACCGGCAGGCCGTGCACACCGTAGATCTGCATGTTGGTCCGCAGCTTCACCTCGTCGGCCGGGACGGCCAGCTTGAGGCCCGGGAAGCGTTGCAGCAGGCCCTTGAAGCCTGCGCGCATCTCGATGCGGGCCAGCTGCTGGCCGAGGCACTGGTGAATGCCGTGGCCGAAGGGCAGGTGGCCGCGGCCCTGGCGGCGGAGGTCGAGGGCGTCGGGGTTGTCGAAGCGCCGGGGGTCGCGGTTGGCGGCCAGCAGCGAGACGACGACGGTCGAGCCCTGCGGGATGGTCTCGCCGCCGAGTTCCAGGTCCTCGCTGGCGTAGCGGTAGAAGATGTCGCCGACGGACAGGTAGCGCAGGAGTTCCTCCACCGCGTCGGGCATCAGCTCCGGGTCCGCACGCAACGCCGCCAGCTGGTCGGGGTGCTCCAGGAGCGCGAAAGTGCCCAGTGCCAACATGTTCGCGGTGGTCTCGTGGCCGGCGAGCAGCAGCAGGAAGCCGATGCCGACCAGTTCCTCGATGGACAGGTCCTCGTCGCGGGCCAGGTCGGACAGGATGTCCTCGCCGGGCTCGGCCCGCTTGCCGACGACCAGCTGGGCCAGGTAGCCGGTCATCGCGCCGTAGGCCGCCATCTTCTCCTCCAGCGTCTGGTCCCGGACCAGGAACTGGGCCGAGCTGCCCTGGAAGGTCTCCCGGTCGGCGTAGGGCACGCCCAGCAGCTCGCAGATCACCAGTGACGGCACCGGCAGCGCGAACTCCTTGACCAGGTCGACCGGCGGTGTCAGGCGGGCCATCTCGTCCAGCTGCCGCTGCACGATCTCGGCGATGCGCTCCTCCAGCATCTTCATCCGCTTCACGGTGAAGGCGCCGATCAGCTTGCGCCGCAGGCGGGTGTGGTCCGGCGGGTCCATCGCGATGAACAGGCCCGGCGGCGTCGGCGAGGGCTCGGTGGGCATCGGCATGCCCGAGTTCTCGTACGGCTCGTGCAGCACGTCGATGTCGCCGCGGGAGCTGAACCTGGTGTCCGCCATGAGTTGTCGGACCTCCTCGTAGCCCGTGACGAGCCAGCCCTGGTGCCCGTCGGGAAAGGCCATCGGGCTCACGGGCCGGGTCTCACGCAGGCGGGTGATCTCGCTCGGCGGGTCGAAGGGGCCGGCGTCACGCGCGGTCGGCAGGCCCTGCGGAATCGTCTGGCTCATCGCATTTTCCTTACGTGGTGGGGTTTTTCGGGCAGCGTCCAGCCCGGGAACCACTGGTGTCCCTGGGGTTGCTCAGATGTCGAGGCCGGCGGCCCGCATCTTGCGTTCGATCAGCTCGGTCAGCCGGGTCCAGGCCGGCCGCTCTGCCTTGCGGTGGCTGGTGAGCACGCGGTGCCGGGCGGCGCCGTCGGGCCGGTCCTGGAGCCCGGGCAGGCTGGGCAGCAGGGTCGGATCCGTCTTGAGCAGCTCGACCAGCTCGTCGGCGAGCGCCTCAAGCCGGGGGTCATCGGGGTCCCAGTCGCCGGTGCGCATGCTGAGCTGGGTCAGCCGGAGGTACTGCGGGTTCTCCAAGCCGCGTTCGACCTGGGCGATGTAGTCGTCGAAGCTCTCCGGGACCAGGGCCCGGACCAGCAGCAAGGCCTCGCGGGCCGTGTCGACCTCCTCAGCCGTGAAGCCCAGGCTCGCCGCCGTGTCCAGCAGCTCGCACGCCCGTTCCGGCAGCAGCAGCCGATCGCCGCCGGTCAGCTTGCGCAGCGTGTCCCGGCGTTCGATCAGGTCGTCGATCCGCACGGTGAGCTGCTTCTCCACGTCGACCAGCGCCTCGGCGAAGCGGTCCGGGTCCGCCGCCAGCAGCGCCCCGATCTCCGCCAGCGCCACTCCGGCCGCCGCCAGCGTCCGCACCTGCACCAGCCGCAGCAGCTCCTCCGAGCCGTAGCGCCGGTAGCCCGAGCTGTCCCGTCGCGGCTCCTCGACCAGCCCGTGCTTGTGGTAGTGCCGCACCGTCTTGATCGTCACGCCGGCAAACGCCGCCGCCTGCCCGATGGTCAGCCCCCGCATGCCCTCCATCGTGAACCCTGCCCCTAGGTCAAGGTCAATCCGTCACCCGGAGGTTCAGACGGCGACGGCCGCCGGGTGGGTGTTCTCGGTGACCATCAGCGGGAGCTCGGGGTAGTCGATGCTCAGGCGGAGCATGAGCTCGGCGAAGGCCTCGCCGAGGGGCTCGCCGAACGGCGGGGCCAGCAGCCGCGCGCCGCGCAGGCCGGGGTGGCCGCCGCCGGTGACGGCGAGGGGGTCCTCGGTGGGGATGACACGGGCGGGCCCGTAGTAGGCGACGCCGTACCAGTCGACCGGCTCGGCGATGACGTCCAGGTCGCCGGGCAGCACCACGTCGTCCCACGGCCCGAGCCAGGCGGTGTCGGCGAGGACGTCGACGGGATAGCCACGGCCGAACAGCGGATCCAGGAAGAAGCGGTTGCGCAGGCCGTCGACCCGGCGGAAGGCGGCGGTGTGCACGCGGTCGTCGCGATCGACGACGACGGTGGTGAGGTTGAGGACGATCGACACCTCGTGCTCGGGGGCGCGCTCGCGGATGACGGAGACGGCGAGGCCGTGGGCGAGCAGGAGGTGGTGCGCGGCGCGCAAAGCGTCGACGGCGTCGTGCGCGTGGCCGAGGAACGCGGCGCGCGACGGCTCGTCGAGAGTGGTCCACAGCCGCACACGGTCGCCCAGCGCTGCGTGCACGGCCGTGGTGTATTCGGCGAACCGGAGGGCCGTCTCACGGTTCGTCCAGCCGCCGGCCTCGTCCAGCGACTGCGGCAGGTCCCACTGGTACAGCGTGGCGATCGGGGTGACGCCCTTGTCGAGCAGGCCGTCGACAAGGCGGTCGTAGTACGCCAGGCACGCGCGAGGCGCGGGGCCACGTCCTTCGGGCTGCACACCCGCCCAGGCCACCGGGAAGCGGTAGGCCGGCCGGCCGAAGCCGGCGAAGGTGTCCCAGCAGCCGTCGGCGGTGGCGGCGACCGTCCGGCTTCTGCCCATCGTCCGTCCTCCTCGACAGCCAACTGGGTGAGAGCGCTCTCACCATGACCGTGACAGCGCTCACTGTCAAGGCGTTGACAAGAAAGCGCTGGTCGTCGCAACCGAGCCGGTACCATGACCGACGGTGACGAGAGGAGGTGGTCGTGGTGAGTACCGACGGAAGTAGTCGCAGTTCCACGGCCGCCCGGCGCATGGTCTGACCAGCGCCGCGTGGCCCTCGCCCACGCGCTCTGGAGTTCCGTCATGTCCAGGATGACGCACGCGGTCGCCGCGACGCTCACCGAACTGTCCGCCATGGACGCCGACACGCTGGTCCGCCACCTCGGCGTCAGCCCGGCCGGCCTCACCCCCCTCGAACGCAACGCCCGCCTGGCCCGGCACGGCCGCAACCGCGTGGCCGGCGCCGACGGTCCCCACTGGACGGTGCGGCTGCTGCGCTGCCTGCGCAGCCCGTTCGTCGGCCTGCTGCTGGGCCTCGACCTGGTGCTGGCGTTGACCGCCAACACCGCCGGGGCACTCACCGTCGGCGTGATGGTGCTGGTCAGCGTGCTGCTGCGGTTCGCCCAGGAATACCGCTCCGACCTGGCCGCCAAGCGTTTGCGCGCCCTCGTCGCCACCACGGCCACCGTCGCGAAGCGGGGCAGCCGCTCGCCGCGGCGGTTCGCCGACCCGCTGGGCTCGGTCACCACCGAGCTGCCGGTGGAGCTGCTGGTGCCGGGCGACATCGTGCACCTCAAGGCCGGCGACCTGGTGCCGGCCGACTGCCGGCTGCTCGTCGCCACCGACCTCGTCGTCGAGCAGGCGACGCTGTCCGGCGAGTCGCTGCCGGTGCGCAAGACCGTGACGACCGGCCGGATCGCCGGCAACGTGCTGGACTCGCCGGTCTTCTGCTTCCTCGGCTCCACTGTGGTCGGCGGCTCGGCCACGGCGGTGGTCGTCGGCACCGGCCCGGCCACCTACCTCGGCTCCCTGGCGCAGCGGCCGTCCCGCGCCGATCGCGACCCCGACGCCGGGATGCGGTCGGTCGGCTGGACGCTGATCCGGTTCACGCTGGTGCTGGCCCCGATCGTGCTCGTGGTCAGCGGCCTCACGCACGGCGACTGGTCCGAGGCGGCGCTGTTCGCGGTGTCGGTGGCGGTCGGCCTGACGCCGGAGATGCTGCCGGTGATCGTCGCCGCCAACCTCGCCCGGGGCGCCGTCGAGCTGTCCCGCCAGCAGGTCATCGTGAAGCGGCTGCGGGCCGTGCACGAGTTCGGGCAGATGGACGTGCTGTGCGTGGACAAGACGGGCACGCTGACCGACGACCGCATCGTGCTGGCCGATCACACCGACGAGCGCACGTTGGAGCTGGCCTACCTCAACTCGGCGCTGCAGACCGGCCTGCGCAATCCGTTCGACCAGGCCGTCATCGCCGCCGTGGAGCACCCGCTGATCCTCGAAGCCGGCTGGCGGCTGGTCGACGAGCTGCCGTTCGACCACGACCGCCGCCGCATGTCGGTGATCGTCCGCGACACCGACGGCCGGCACCTGCTCGTCACCAAGGGCGCCGTCGAGCACGACGCCGCCGCCGGTGGAGCCCGCGTGCTCGGCTTGTGGTGCAAGGAGATCGAGGCCCGCGAGATCTACCAGCTGTCCGACGAGGACGGCGCCGAACTCGTCGGCCACCTCTTCTTCCAGGACCCGCCGAAGGAGTCCGCGGGCCAGGCCGTCCGGCAGCTCCAGGCGCTGGGCGTCGAGATCGTCGTCGTCACGGGCGACAACGAGGCGGTGGCCCGCAAGGTGTGCCGGGACATCGGCATCCCCGACGCCACCGTGCACGCCCACGCCACACCCGCCCGCAAGGCCGAGATCGTCCGCGAGTTGCAGAAAGCCGGCCACACCGTGGGTTTCCTCGGCGACGGCGTGAACGACGCCGCCGCCCTGCGCGAGGCCGACCTGGCGATCTCCGTCGGCGCCGCGCTGCCGGTCGCCCGCGACACCGCCGAGGTCATCCTGCTGCGCAAGGACCTCACCGTGCTCACCCGCGGCGTGCTGGCCGGCCGGCGGACCTTCGCCAACACCATGAAGTACGTGAAGCTGACCGCCAGCTCCAACTTCGGCAACGTGCTCAGCGTGCTGGCGGCCGCCGTCTTCCTGCCGTTCCTGCCCATGCTGCCGGTGCAACTGCTCGTCCAGAACCTGGCCTATGACATTGCTCAACTGGCGATCCCGTGGGATGGCGTGGATCGTGAGCAGGTGAGCTCCCCTCGCAAGTGGGCCGGCGGCGACCTCGCCCGGTTCATGCTCCTGGTCGGCCCGCTCAGCTCCTTGTTCGACATCGTCCTGTTCGCCGCCATGCGCGACTACGGCCCGGCGGCCTTCCACAGCGGCTGGTTCGTCGAGGGATTGCTGTCCCAGCTGCTGATCGTGCACGTCATACGCACGCAGCGACGCTGCATGGCCAGCCGCCCGGTGATCGTCGCGACCTTGATCACGGCCGCGGGCGGCCTGGCCCTGCCGTTCACGGGCCTGTTCGGACTGGTTCAGCTGCCGGCCACCTACTTCGCTTGGCTGGCCGCCGTGATCTTGGGCTACTGCGCGCTCGTGCAGGCCGTGAAGACCCGCTACGTCCGCAAGTTCGCCACCTGGCTTTGAGGAACTCTCATGAACACCCTGGAGATGTCACTGCGCCTGCTCGCGGGCGTCGGCCTGGGCTCGGCGATCGGCTTCGAGCGCCAGTACCGGGCCCGCATGGCCGGCCTGCGGACCAATGCGCTGGTGGCGGCCGGCGCCACGCTGTTTGTGCTGCTGTCCGGGTACGGCTTCGACTCCGTGCCCGGGCACGCCAGTGCCGACCCGACCCGGGTCGCCGCGCAGATCGTGTCCGGCATCGGCTTCCTCGGCGCCGGCGTGATCATGCGTGACGGCCTGAACGTGCGCGGCCTCAACACCGCCGCCACGCTGTGGTGCTCGGCCGCCGTCGGCGCGCTGGCCGGGGCCGGGCTGTACGAGCCGGCGATCGCCGGCACGGTCGTGGTGCTGGTGGCCAACGTGGTGCTGCGCTGGGTCGGCCGGGTGGTGGACCGCACCCCGGCCTCCGGCGAGGAGACGACCACCTCATACACCTTCATGGCCGTCACGAAGGATGACGCGGAGGCGCACATTAGGGCACTCCTGGTGCAGTCGATGACCGGCACTTCGTTCCAACTTCAGTCCGTGTCCAGCCGTAACAGCTCCGTGGACGGCTACGTCGAAGTGCGCGCCGACCTGCTCACCGACAGCCGCGACGACAAGCAGATGGAGTCCGCGGTGTCCCGGCTGAGCATGGAGCCACAGGTGACCAGCGTCCGGTGGACGGCGCGGGCCACCCGGAACGGTGCTTCCCGGGACGACGACTGATCGGCATTGGTAGGGTCACGCGTCGGCGGGGGCCGGCTTCGAGACGGGGGTACCCATGGGCCTGATGGACAAGATTCGTGGCGAGTTCATCGACATCATCGAGTGGACCGACGACAGTCGGGACACGATCGTCTGGCGGTTCCCCCGCCACGACAACGAGATCAAGATGAACGCCAAGCTGACCGTGCGCGAGTCGCAGGCGGCGGTCTTCGTCAACGAGGGGCAGATCGCCGACGCGTTCCCGCCCGGCATGTACACGCTGCAGACGCAGAACATGCCGATCCTGTCGACGCTGAAGGGCTGGAAGTACGGCTTCAGCTCGCCGTTCAAGGCCGAGGTCTACTTCGTCAGCACTCGGCAGTTCACCGACTTCAAGTGGGGCACGCAGAACCCGATCATCCTGCGCGACCCCGAGTTCGGCATGGTCCGGCTGCGGGCCTTCGGCGGGTTCTCGGTGCGCGTGGTCGACCCGCCGGCCCTGCTGCGCGAGCTGGCCGGCACCGACCCGCAGTTCCGCACCGAAGAGGTCGGCGAGTACATCAAGAGCATCATCGTCAGCCGGCTGGGCACCGCCCTGGCCACGGCCGGCGTGCCCATGCTCGACCTGGCCACCCAGCAGGGCACCATCGGCGACCGGCTGGCCCCGGCGCTGAGCCAGGAGCTGGCCTCGGTCGGCCTGTCCATCCCCAAGTTCGTCATCGAGAACATCTCGCTGCCGCCCGAGGTCGAGGCCGCGCTGGACAAGCGCACCCAGATGGGCATCGTCGGCGACCTGAACCAGTACACCCAGTTCCAGACGGCCAACGCGATCGGCGACGCCGCCAACAACCCCGGCGGCGCGGGCGAGGGCCTCGGCGTCGGCCTCGGCATGGCGCTGGGGCAGCGCGTCGGGCAGCAGTACCAGCAGCCTTATCCGCAGCAGCAGCCCGGCTACGCCACCCCGCCCCAGGGTTACCAGCAGCAGGGCTACCAGCAGGCTCCCCCGCCGGCCGGCCCGCCGCCGCTGCCGCAGCAGACCCAGTGGTACGTCGGCGCCAACGGCCAGCAGCTCGGCCCGTTCGACCAGAACGGCCTGCACCAGCAGGTGGCTGCCGGCACGCTGACGCCGCAGTCCCTGGTGTGGCACCAGGGCATGGCGCAGTGGACGCCGGCCGCGCGGGTGCCGGAGCTGGGGACGCTGTTCGGCGCCACCCCGCCGCCGCTGCCCCCGCAGGGCTGAGCCGATGACCGGACCTTTCACGCCGGGCGGGACCGTGTCCCCCAACGCCTTCCCGTGTGGCGGCTGTGGCGCGCGCGTCGAGTTCGCGCCCGGCACGGCCGCCATGCGCTGCCCGTACTGCGGGTACGAGCAGCAGATCAGCCACGGCGACCGGCAGATCCAGGAGCACGCGTTAGCCGAGCTCGGGAGCCTGCCGCGCAAGCCCGTCGCGCAACTGGCCGCGTACGTCTACGTGTGCCAGCGCTGCGCCGCGCAGACCCAGAGCAACGACACCGCGACCCTGTGCCAGTTCTGCGGCAGTCCGCTGGTGCTCGATCCCCAGGCCAGTGGGCAGATCATGCCCGAGGCCGTGTTGCCGTTCATGGTGGACCGCAACGGGGTTCGGGAATCGCTGCGCAAGTGGATCAACTCCCGTTGGTTCGCCCCCAACGCGCTGAAGAAGGTCAGCGAGGCCGAGTCGACCAAGGGCACCTATGTGCCGCACTGGACCTACGACTCGCAGACCTACTCCAGCTACTCCGGGGCGCGCGGCGAGCACTACTACGTCACCGAGACCTTCACCAACAGCGAGGGCCGGACC
This sequence comes from Kutzneria sp. NPDC051319, assembly GCF_040682195.1. Classification (NCBI taxonomy): domain Bacteria; kingdom Bacillati; phylum Actinomycetota; class Actinomycetes; order Pseudonocardiales; family Pseudonocardiaceae; genus Kutzneria; species Kutzneria sp. NPDC051319. Next base: position 87,222 of record NZ_JBFBAM010000029.1, read on the forward strand.
GAGACCCGGCAGGTGCAGAAGACCCGCTGGTACCCGGTTTCCGGTCAGGTCAGCCGGTTCTTCGACGACGTGCTGGTGCCCGGCAACACCACCAACGTGCCGCCGGCCAAGGTCGACGCGCTCGCCCCGTGGCCGCTGCCCGAGGCCGCCCCGTTCGCCCCGCAGTACATGGCCGGCTTCACCTCGCTTCGTTACGACGTCGAGCCCGAGACCGGCCTCGACGAGGCCAAGCGGCGGATGTCCTCGGTCATCCACGACGACTGCCGGCGCGACATCGGCGGTGACGAGCAGCGGGTCGACGGCGTCAACACCAACTACACCGCCCTGACCTTCAAGCTCATGCTGCTGCCCATCTGGATCGCCTGCTACCTCTACGGCGGCAAGACCTGGCAGATCCTGGTCAACGGCCGCACCGGCGAGGTGCACGGGGAACGCCCGTACAGCAGGCTGAAGATCTTCCTGTTCGCCCTGGCCTGCCTGGCGGTGCTGGTCGTGGTCCTCTACCTCTGGCTGCACGGCCACAGCACCACGACCTCGACCCACCCCACCACAACCCACCATCGATAGCGCGGAACCGCACCCCCGCGCAACCCCTTGATGCTGGGAACGGGCCATTCCTCTACTCGGAGTTGAGGAATGGCCCGTTCCCAACTTCGGGGTGGGTTCAGAGCAGGGCGGTGAGGCGGGCGGGTTCGGGGGCGTGGCTGCGGGCGTAGAGGTCCCGGGCCTCGCGCCAGTGCGGCAGCGCCGCCTCCGATCCGACCGTGGCCATCAGGGCGATGCCCAGCACGCACAACGTCTTGGCCACGCCCAGCTTCTCCCCGCATTCCCGTTGCACGGAGAGGGCTTCGGCCGCCAACTCCACGGCCCGGCCCGGCTGCGGGCCGAACAGCGCGATGTCGGCCAGCACGGACAGCGCCTGCCCCTCCAGCGCCCGGTAGCCGACGTCGCGAGCAAGGCTCAGGGCGTGCTGGGCATAGTCGGTGGCGTGCGCGAGGCTGCCGGTGGGAATCAGGTTGGCGGCCATGGTGATCAGGCCGTAGCACTCGTCGTAGCGGGCCCCGATCGCCCGGGCCAGGGTCACCGCCCGCTCGCACGGCTCGGTGTCGCCGGTGATCACGCCCAGCACGATCAGCACGTACGCCTCGGTGCGCACGGAGGCGATGTCGCCGGCGATCTCCACCGCCGTGCGGGCGGCGGCCAGCGCCTGCTCGGACCGTCCGGCGGCGTGCTGAACCAGCGCGACGTACGCCTGCGACTGGGCTTCGTCGATGCGCGCGCCGAGTTCACGGCTGCACGCCAGCCCGGCGGTGCAGCTCGCAAGGGCCTCGTCGAGATCGCCCCGCTGGTACAGCGCCCCGCCGAGGAAGGTCAGCATGGTGCCCTCCGCCCGGGGATTGATCTCCCGCTGCACGGTCAGGGCCCGGCGGCAGAAGTCGATGGACCGGTCGACCTCGCCCCGTTGCTGGCACAGCACACCGAGGTTGATCAGCGTCATGCCCTCGATGTACCGGCTGCCCATCCGAAGCCCGGCCCGAAGCGCCTGCTCGTAGTGTGTGGCGGCCTGCGCCAACTCGCCGGTGGATTCGCTGACCAGCCCTAGATTGTTGAGCACAGCCGCCTGCCCGTGGACCCAGTCGGTCGAGCTGAACAGCGCCAGCGCGGACGTCCAGAGCTCGGTCGCCTCGGCGTACTGGTTCACGGCGTAGTTGGCGGTGCCGAGGCTGAACAGGGCCGCCGCCCGGGCCCGGCCGTCCTCAGTGGACAGTGCGAGAGCCAGGCGGGCCACCGCGAACCAGTCGGTGATTTCCCCGCGCTGGTAAAGGTAAGCACGGATGGCGTCGGCCAGATGCAAGGCGTGTTCCGTCAGCCCGGCCCGGGCCGCGTGGTGAATGGCCGCCACGAGGCTGGGCCGTTCCGCGTCCAGCCAGGCCAGCGCCGACGACAGGTTGACGAACAGGTCCTTGGACGCCGGCGCGGGCACGAGCTGGAGCATGTGCGGGTACAGCACGCCGACCGCCGCGCGGGTGTGCCGCAGGTAGTCGTCGAGCAGCCACCGCAACACATCTTCCCGCTTTTCGGGGCTGTCCTCGTCGTATGAGCGCTCACGGGCGTAGTGCCGCAACAGATCGTGGCAGGTGTAGCGGCCGGGCACGGGTTGGTCGACGAGGTGCGCGGCGGCCAGCTGGTCCAGCAACCTTGCCGTCTCGCAAGGGGTTTGCTCGATCAGCGCCGCCGCGCACTCGGCGCTGACGTCCGGTCCGGGCACCAATCCCAGGCGGCGGAACAGCTCCTGCGCCTCGGGCTTCAGTCCCGAGTACGACAGGTCGAACGCGGCGTGCACGGCGCTCTGCTCGTCGCCGTCGATTCGCAGCGACGCCAACAGGTCGCCCTGGGTCAACGCGGCGACGTGATCGGCGATCGGCCGCCACGGATGGTTGGCCAGCTGGGCCGCGGTGATCCGCAGCGCCAGCGGCAGACGCGCGCAGGTGCTGGCGAGCACCGCCGCCGCCTCCCGGTCGGTGTCGATCCGCTCCGCGCCGATCATCCGGCGCAGCAGGGAAAGCGCTTCCTCCGGGGACATCACCTCCAGCGCCAGCCGCTGCGCCCCTTCCAGGGCGACCAGACCGTCGAGGCGATCGCGGCTGGTGATCAGCACCCGGCAGCCGGCGCCGGCCGGCAGCAGCGGCCGCACCTGCTCCGCGCTGACGGCATTGTCCAGCAGCACCAACACTTTCCGATCGGCCAGCAGCGTGCGGTACATGCCCGTCGCCTCGGCCAGGTCGACCGGAACCTGGTCCGGCGGCACGCCGACGGCCCGCAGGAACTGCGACAGCGCGTGCAGCGGCTGCACCGGCGGCCCGACCGAGTAGCCGTTGAGGTTGACGTAGAGCTGGCCGTCCGGGAACTGCGCCCGGACCCGGTGCCCCCACTGGACCGCCAGAGCGGTCTTGCCGACGCCGGCCGTGCCGACGACGACCTTCACCGGGCCGTCGGCGTCCAGGGTGGCGAACTGGGCCTCGCGGCCGGTGAAGTCGCCGATGGCCGGCGGCAGCAGCGCCGGCGCGGTCATCGCCACCGACGGCTGGTCCGACCTGGTCGTCAGCGCCTGGTCGTTGCGCAGGATCGACAGCTCCAGCCGGGCCAGCTCCTCGCCCGGGTCGATGCCCAGCTCCTCGGCCAGCAGCGTCCGGGTTCGCCGCGACACCGCCAGCGCCCGGCTGCTCTGGCCGCCACGGTGCAGCGCCAGCATCAGCTGCCCGACCAGGCGTTCGCGGGTCGGATGGTGGTCCACGAGCGTGGTCAGCTCGCCCAGCGCCTCCTGGTGCCGGGCCAGCCGCAGCAGCACGTCGAAGCGGTCCTCCAGCGCCACCAGCCGGGCCTCGGTGACGCCGCCGACCAGCTGGTCGATCACCTCCGGGTCGGCCGTGTCGACCAGCGCCGGCCCCCGCCACAGCGCCAGCGCCGCGTCCAGCAGGCCCAGGCGGGTCGGATCGTCGGCGGCCGCACGGGCCTGCGCGACCAGGGCCTGGAACCGGTGCACGTCGATCAGCATCGGATCGGCCCGCAGCTGGTAGCCGGAGCCGCGGGTCACCACCGACAGGTCGGCCTTGGCCTCCGAGAGCAGGGAACGGATGCTCGACACCGACACCCGCACCGCGTGCGAGGCCGTGCGGGGCGGCCGCACCGGCCACACCAGCTCGACCAGCCGGTCCACCGACACCAGCCGGTTGACCTCCATCGCCAGCACCGCGAGCACGAGCCGGCGCTGACGCGGCCCGAGGTCGACCACCGTCGCCCCGATCCGCGCCTGCACCGGCCCGAGCAACCGAAGTTCCATACGTCCCCCAGGACATTCGCCACCTGGGTGTTCAGGAGCACGCCGGCCGGTCGTGGATACACGAATGGCGCTCGTCCCCCAGGGACGAGCGCCACCCGGCAATGCGGAATCAGGCTTCTGCCATGCCCGCCACGATCGACGTGCGGGCCGCCCGGCGGGCCGGCATCAGGGCCGCCACCACCGCGGCGAGGATCGCCGCCAGCAGCAGCACACCCAGCTGCCCGCCCGGGATCGCCAGGCCCAGCTGCAGGTCGGGACCGGAAAGAGCCTCGATCAGCACCCAGGCGAACGCGCCGCCCAGGATCACGCCCATCAGCGCGCCCATCACGCCCATCAGCACCGACTCGATGACCAGCATGAAGCGCAGCTGGCCCTTGGTCAGGCCCAGCGCCCGCAGCAGCGCCGACTCCCTGGTCCGCTCCAGCACCGACAGGCCCAGCGTGTTGGCGATGCCGAACAGGGCGATCACCACCGCCAGCCCGATCAGCGCCCACATCAGCGCCAGCAGGCTGTCGATCTCGGCGTTGAGCTGCTCCTTGGTCGCCGCCGCGCTGTTCACCTCGGCCACCGCCACGTTCGCCGTGGCCTTGTCCATGGCCGCCTGGCCGTCGCCGACCGAGACGCCCGGCTTCATCTTGACCAGGATCTGGCGATAGCCGATGACCTTGGGCGCGACCTGCGCGAACGTGTCCAGCGTGACCAGGCCGTCGGCCAGCTCGTTGGCGTCGTAGACGGCCACCAGCTTGAGCATCTTGTTCGCGTCCGGCGTGCTGACCAGCAGCTGGTCGCCCAGCTTGGCCGTGCCCACCGCCGACTTGTTCAGCGCGATCGTGCCCGGACCGACCTGGCTCAGGTCCCCGCTGACCAGCTTCGGGTTGACCATGCTGCCGATCGCCGACTTGTCGACGCCCTGCACGCCCTCGTCGCCGGACTGGGCGACGGTCATGACCGTGTAGGTGCTGGCGGCCACCTGGCCGATCTGCGGCACCGACTTGAGCTGGCCGGGCAGCGTGGTCGGCAGCGGGTGGTCGTAGACGGAGGAGGCGACCGTGAAGTCGGCCGGGAAACGCTTGTCCACCTCGGCGCCGGCGGCCTGCTTGCCGCTGGTGGCGACCACCGTCACCATCGTGACGATCGTGACGCCGATGACCAGCGCCGCCGTGGTGGCCGCGGTGCGGCGCGGGTTGCGGCCGGCGTTGGCCGTGGCCAGCTTGGCCGGCACACCGAACAGCAGCGAGGGAATCGCCCCGAGCACCTTGTTGATCGGGCCGACGATGAGCGGGCCGAGCACGATCACGCCCAGCAGCATCACCATCGTGCCGCCGCCGACCGGGAACAGCGCCGAGTCCGGGTCCTTCAGGTTCATGCCCAGCCCGATCAGGCCGGCCCCGCCGAGCAGCAGCACCGCCGCGCTGACGACGCGGAACACGCCGGTCCGGCGGACCTCGTCGTGGCTGTCCGGCTGGCTGCGCAGCGCCGCCAGCGGGGCCACCTTGGTCGCGCGCAGGGCCGGCAGGCCGGCCGACGCCACCGTGACGACGACGCCGATCGCGAAGGCCGCGATCACCACCGTGCCGGACATCGGCAGGCTCACCGCGGCCGTCGAGCCGCTGAACCAGCCGACCGCCTTCTGCAGCACCGCGGCCAGGCCGATGCCCACGCCCAGGCCGAGCACCGACGCGATCAGGCCCATCACGAACGCTTCCAGCAGCACGCTGCCGAACACCTGGCGGCGTTCCGCGCCGATGCAGCGCAGCAGGGCCAGCTCACGGGTGCGCTGGGCGACCAGGATGGTGAACGTGTTGTAGATGACCATCGCCGCGACCACCAGCGAGATCAGCGCGAAGATCAGCATGAACTGGGTCAGGCCGCCGGAGCCCCGGCCGGCCTGCTTCAGCGTGTCCTGGGTGAAGGCGTCGCCGGACTGCACCTTGAAGTCGGCGCCGAGCTGGGCCGAGATCCGGTCGGCCAGCTGCTGCTGGCTCACGCCCGGGGCCGCCGCCGCCACGACCTGGTAGACGCCGGACTGCTTGTCCAGCTTGGAGATCCCGCTCGGGGTCAGCAGCACCTGCTGGTCCGACAGGGACAGCGCGTTGCTGCCCTGGCTGTAGGTCCCCACCACGGTCAGCGGCACCGGCTGGTCGGTCTGGCCCAGCACCGACACCTTCTGGCCGACGCCGATGCCGGTCGACTTGGCCGTCCGCACGTCCAGCGCGATCTCGTTGTCCGCCTTGGGATAGGCGCCCGAGACGAGGTCGAACTCCTGGAGCTGCGGCGTCGTCTCGATGGTCGAGGCGAACGCCTGCACCGCCTTGCCGTTGGACTTGATCAGCGGCAGCGAGCCGCCGCCCCGGCCGTCCGCCCCCGCGACGCCCGGAATCTTGCGGATCGTGTCCACCGCGTCCTGGGTCAGCTTCGGCGGGTTGGCCGAGCTGGTCGCCGGGCTGTCCTGGTTCACCGTGATCGACGCGTCCACCCCCCGCGTCTGGCGGGCCAGGCTGTCGTGCACCTGTGCGTTGAGGGCGTTGCCCAGGATCAGCGTGCCGCTGACGAAGGCGACGCCGAGGATGATCGCTATCGAGGACAGCACCATCCGCGCCGTGCGGGCGCGCAGACCCGCGAGCGTGGCCCGGAACATCACGCTCCCAGGTGCTTGAGGGCCGACAGCACCGAGTCTGCGGTCGGCTGGTTGATCTCACCCGCGAGCCGGCCGTCGGCCAGCAGCACCACGCGGTCCGCGTACGAGGCGGCCACCGGGTCGTGCGTCACCATGATCACCGTCTGGCCCAGCTTGCGGACCGACATGCGCAGGAAGTCCAGCACCTCCGCCCCCGAGCGGGAGTCCAGGTTGCCCGTCGGCTCGTCCGCGAACACCACCTCCGGCCGCGCCACCAGGGCCCGTGCGCACGCCACCCGCTGCTGCTGGCCGCCCGACAGCTCGCTCGGCTTGTGCCCCAGCCGCTGCCGCAGGCCGATCGTGTCGACAATCGTGTCGTACCAGGCCTTGTCCGGCTTCCGGCCGGCCAACTCCAGGCCCAGCAGGATGTTCTGCTCCGCCGTCAGCGTCGGCAGCAGGTTGAACGACTGGAACACGAAGCCCACCCGGTCGCGGCGCAGCTTCGTCAGGTCCCGGTCCGACAGCGTCGTGATGTCCGTCTGTCCGATGTAGACCTGGCCGTTGTTCACCGAGTCCAGACCGGCCAGGCAGTGCATCAGCGTCGACTTGCCCGAGCCCGACGGCCCCATGATCGCCGTGAACCTCCCGGCCGCGAACGCCACGCTCACCCCGTCCAGGGCCCGCACCGCCGTGTCGCCCCGGCCGTACACCTTGACCAGCTCCCGTGCCTGGACCGCGGTCCGGAGTCCGACGTCGGACGTCACAGCAGACATGTGCCTTGCTCCTTCACCTGGAAGTCGATGAGGCAGAACCTATGGCCGGCCGGGGTCCGTCAACATCCACTCGCGGGCGGGAAACCCCGTCGTCCTCAGGGCTGACGGGCGTCATCCCGAAGGAGTACAACCCGGGCGTCGGTGGTGCGTCCCGGCCTTTCGGCACGTCGTGACCGAACAGGAAATGCCGCTGCCCCGCGGTCCGCCCTTGTCAGGATTCCAGGAGGCCGCGGTCGTAGGCGGTGGCGACGGCTTCGGCGCGGCGGCTGGCGCCGAGTTTGGCCATGATGCGGGAGAGGTGGACGCTGACGGTCTTCTCGCTGATGAAGAGCTCCTCGCCGACCTCGCGGTTGGTGCGGCCGAGGGCGACGAGGGACAGGACGGAGCGCTCGCGAGGGGTGAGGAGGTCGACGGTGTCGCGGGGGACGGCGTCGCCGAGCTGGATGCGGGAGCGGCGGGCCAGGTCGCCAAGAGCACCGACCAGAGGCGCAGCTCCGAGGCGCTCGGCGGACTCGGCGGCGAGGCGGAGCTGCTGGGCGGCCTCGTCACGGGCGTCGTCGGCGAGGAGGGCGGCGGCGAGGCGCCAACGGGCGAGGGCACGTTCGTAGCTGTGGCCGTAGCCGAAGGCGTCGACGACACGACGCCAGGCCTGGGGATCGCCGGTGCCGTCGTCGAGACGGGTGATCTCGGCGGCGAGGCGTAGCTGCCAGGCGAGGCCCTCGGGACCGAGCTTTCCGCTGCGGGGACGGGACTTCGCGGCGACGGAGCCGAGTTCTATAAAGCGGGCGGCGGAGTCCAGCACGGAGGACTCCGGATCACGACGGCGACGGTCGCGGCGGGCGACGTCGGCGGCGGCCGAGACGCCAAGGGCGGCAAGGCGTATCTCACCGGTGAGGCCGGGCTCCATGGCCTCCAGGGCGTCGAGGCCGTCCTGGGCGGCGGCGACGGCGAGGTCGGGGCGGCCACGCCAACCGTGCAGCTCGACGGCGGCGGCGGTGCAGAACAGGGGCAGCTGGAAGTCGCGGCGCCATTCGGGACGGAGCCGCTGGAGCAGCACCTCGGCCTGGTCGAGACGGCCGGAGCCGACCTCGGTGAGCAGGCCGGAGGCTGCGACGATGGCGGTGCCGAGGTTGGCCACGGGATCACCGGGCAGCCGGGCGGCCTCGGCGCTGCCGGCCCAGTCGCCGGCGACGTAACGGGCGACGGCCAGCAGCGCGCGGAGCTGGAAACCCGAAGGGCTCCAGGACAATCCGTTCTTCTCGGAGCGGCGCAGGCCCTCGGAGAAGACCTTGGCGGCCTCGCCGATGAGGCCCTGCTCGTAGCGGTTGACGCCCAGGTTGAACCAGGCCCGCAGCTCGACGTTGAGGGCGCCGGCCTCGATGGCGCGGTCCCGGGCGATGATCAGACGGGAGCAGGCGTCGTCGACGAGGCCGTCCTTCTCGTCCATGACGGCGACGGTGATCAGAACGTCGGCCTCGGCGCTGCGGGAACCGGTCTGCACGGCGGAGTTGAGGGCGTCCTCGGCGGCGGCGCGGGCGCCGGGCCGGCAGACGGCGCGCATCATGCGGGCCCGAACGGCCATGACCCAGGCCCGGTTGACGGACTCGGGCTGATCGTGCACGAGCTCCCACGCCTCGTCGATGACGCCGGCGGCCTCCTGCTCGCGCCCGTCCAGATTGGCCACTGCCATGGCCAGGCGGCGCAGGGATTCGATCTTGGCGTCATCGGAGGAGATGCGCACGGCCTGGCGGGCGAAGGCGATGCCCCGCTCCAGCTCGCCGGCGCTGATGGCGAACATGCTGGCCATCTTGGTCAGCTTCACCTCGGTGACGCCGGCATGCGACTCGGGATCGGCGACGGCGGGCCAGATCTTCAGGGCCTGTTCGGTGTAGTGCAACGCATCGGAGGGCGCGCCCGCGTCGTCGGCCTCGCTGGCGGCCTGCACGGAAGCGGCCAAGGCCTGCGGAAGGTCGTGGCTCTCCATGCTGTGGTAGGCCAGTTTCGCCGCGTTGCCACGCATTCCCGGCTCGGTCTTGATCAGCTGGGCGTACGCGGCGTGCAGCCGAACTCGTTCCCCCGGCAGGAGATCGGTGTAGATGGCCTCGCGCAGGAGGGCGTGCCGAAACGCGTAGTGCTCGTTCACGTCGACCAACACGTTGTGCTGCACGGCTTCCCGCAGCGCGTCCTCCAGCTCCGGCGGGGCCATGCCGGCGACCTCGTGCAGCCGCGCGTACTGAACCCGCCGGCCGCCGGCGGAAGCGGCCCGCAGCACCTGCTGCGCCGCCGGGCTGAGGCGTTCGATCCGGGCCAGCAGCACATCGGCCAACGCCGTGGGCACGCCGGGATCGTCGCAGCCGCAGTCGACGCTGCTGGCCAACAACTCCTCGGCGAAGAAGGCGTTGCCCTCGGAGCGTTCCGCGATGCGCTGCACCTGCACGTCGGTGAGGTCGTCGTCGGCCAGGGCCCGAACGAAGGCGGTGGCGTCGGAGGCGTTGAACGGCGTCAGGTCGAGGCGCTCCACCGCGGACAGCCGGACCAGCTCCGCCAGCACGGGGCGCAGCGGGTGGCGTCGATGCAGTTCGTCGGCACGATAGGTGACGGCGACGAGCAGGCGCTGCGAGCTCAACCGGGACAGCAGGAAGGTCAACAGGTTCCGGGAGGACGAGTCGGCCCAGTGCACGTCCTCGACCATGAGCAACACCATGCGCTCGGCGGAAAGCTCGGCCAGCAGGCTGTGCACGGCGTCGAAGAGCTGGAGCTGCCCCAGCTCCGCGTCGTCCTCACGGCTGAGCGGCTTGACCGCCAGGTCCGGCAGCAGCCGGGCCAACGCCGGGCGGCTGTGCAGGGCCTCCGGGCGGTCACCCCGCAGCTGCGCCAGCACGTCGGCGAACGGCAGGTACGGCAGGCCGGCCCCGGATCCGACGCACCGTCCGATGAGGACCAGTGCGCCGTCCTGCTCGGCCGTCGCCGCCAGGTCGGTCAGCAGCCGGGTCTTGCCCACGCCGGCGTCCCCCGACACCAGCACGGCCCCGGCCTGGCCCTGATCGGCGCGCGCGAGGGCGGCACGCAGGCGGGTGATCTCCGCGCTGCGTGCCACCAGCGGAATTCCGGATCCCAGGCGCGGCACGGTGGGCATGGTCGCACACCTCAGGCCGCGTGGCGGGCCGCTTTCGGGTCATGGTCGTCACTCGCGCGGTGCCGCCGGAACAGCCGGGGCAGCCGGATCGGCGCGTGCTCGGCGATCGGCCGCGCCAGCTCCCTGGCCCGCGCCTGCCGGTACTCGACCTCGGCCCGGATCGACTCCGGGGCGCTGTACTCCAACATCGCTTCCTCCTCATCGGTTTCCGACAAGGTGGAGAGTTGCCCTGAGGCCGGCCCCCGGGCATCGGACGAACGCCTACCCGATCCCTTACCCGGAGGGCGTGACCCCGCCTAAGCCCGAGGTAAGGCCCTTACACCCCGGCGAGTCACGCTCTCAGGCAGTGCGAATGTCGGTTTCGAGCAGACCTGACACCGCAGGCTCAGTTCTGCTCAAAACCGTATTTCGGTGTGCCGGAGAGCGTGACTCGCGGGGGTTCAGGCGGGGGTTCTCACGGAGACGCGGGCTCTGGCCAGCCTTGCGCGGACGCCGTCGGCTTCGGGGGCGCCGAGGTCGGTCAGGACCGACAGGGAGCGCTGCCAGTGGGGCAGGGCCTGCTGGTCGCCGAGGTTGTCGAGGGCCTGGGCGATGCGGTCGTGGGCGATGCCCTGGTGGTAGACGCTGCTGGCCTCGACGGCGACCTCCAGCGCCCGCTTGGCGGCGGTCAGCGCCTCGGCACCCTCCCCCAGCGCGATGAGCGACTCGGCCAGGGTGCTCAGGCCCGCGGTCTCGCCGACGGTGTCCCCGAGCTCCCGGTAGATCTCCATCGCGGCCCGCAGCTGCTGCACGGCCTCGGTGTGCCGCTGCTCCCCCGCGTACAGGCAGGCCAGGTTGTGCAGGTTGTTGGCCTCGGCGAACTGGGAGCCGGTGCGCTTGCTGATCTCGGCCGCCCGCAGGTACTGCACCTCGGCCTCGGCCGTGCGGCCGGTGGAGGTGAGGATGTTGGCGATCGAGGTGTACGCCCGCGCCTGCCATTCGCCGTGGCCTTGCCGCCGGCTCACGGAAAGCGCTTCCCGTTCCGCCTCCAGCGCCTCGTCGAATCGCTCGTGCAGCGTCAGCACCACGCCGAGGTTGTGCAGAGTGACGAACTGCGCCAACGGATCCTTCAACCGGCGCACCACGGGCGTCGCGGCCTCGTGCGTGGTCAGCCACGAGTCACGGTCGGCCAGCAGCCAGAACAGCCGGCTCAGCGTGTACGGCAGCTGCCACGCGTGCACGGACCAGCCGTGCGTCACGGCGTACGCGGCGGCGGCCAGCAGGTTGACCCGCTCCGCCTCCAACCACGCCATGGCCGTCGCCGACGAGTCGATGACGGGAATCTCGGCCGGCACGTGCGAGGGCGAGATCTTGACGTTGCCTCGCGTGATCGGCAGCAGCCCGTCGGCCAGGTCGGCGCAGTACAGGTAGTAGTCGAGCATGCGACCGGCCACGGTCCGCCGCTCGTCCTCGCTCAGCTCCTCGCCGGCCAAGGTCACGCAGTACGCGCGCACGAGGTCGTGCGGCATGAACCGCCCCGGCTCGGTCACGGTCAGCAGGTGCGCCGCCTCCAGCAGGTCCAGCGCACGCACGGCGTCGCACAGCCGCACCTCGGCCAGCGCGGCCACCATGTGCGGCGTGATGTCGTGACCGGGGTGCAGGCCCAGCAGCGCCAGCAGCCGTGCCGGCAACGGCGGCAGCGCGCGGCGGGAGGCGTCGAAGGCCGACCGCACGGCACTGGCGCCGCCCTCCAACCCCAGGGCGGCGAGCCGCCCCTGCTCGTCGTTCAGCTCCGACACGAGCGCGGCCACGGGCTGCCGTGGCGCGACGGCCAGCCGCGCGGCGGCGATGCGTAGGGCCAGCGGCAGCCGGTCGCACAGCGACGCCAGCCGGGCCACCTGCGCCGGCTCCTCGCGCAGTCGCGCGCTGCCGGCGATGCGACCGAGCAGGTCCACGGCGTCGGCGTCGCTGAGCAGGTCGACGTCCAGCAGCTTGGCGTCGGCGTGCGCGACCAGCCCGTCCAGCCGGCGCCGGCTGGTCACCAGCACGCAGCAGCCCGAGCCGGCCAGCAGCGGCATCAGCTCGTCGGAGCCGCGCGCGTTGTCCAGCACGATGATCATGCGGCGGTCCGAGACCAGGGTGCGGAACAGCGCCGACCGCTCGTCCACGGTCGACGGCACCTCGCCAGCGGCCACGCCCAGCGCGCGCAGGAAGCGCCGCAGCACCTCGTTGGCGTCCAGCGGATCCCGCTGCGGGTCGTATCCGTGCAGGTCGACGTGCAGTTGGCCGTCGGGGAAGTCACCGCGCACGCGGTGCGCCCAGTGCACGGCCAGCGCCGTCTTGCCCACGCCGGCCGGCCCGGTGATGGCCACGACGAGGCCGGACGGCGTCTCGGCCCGCAGCTCGTCCAGCCGGTCGAGCAGGTCGTGCCGGCCGACGAAGCTGGCCGGATCCGGCGGCAGCTGCCCGGGCACGGCCGCCTGCACGACGATCTGCGGCCGCTGCTCGCCGTTGACGGTCAGGTCCTCACCCGCGAGCACGGCCTGGTGCAGCCGCTGCAGCTCCGGGCCGGGCTCCACGCCCAGCTCGTCGATCAGGATCTCGCGGGCCGTCCGGTACGTGGCCAGCGCCTCGGCCTGCCGGCCGGTCTGGCACAGGGCCCGCATCGTCATGCCGTACAGGCGTTCTCGTAGGGGGTACTCGTCCACCAGCCGGGTCAGCTCGGCCACCACGTCGGCGCCGCGGCCCAGGGCCAGCCGCAGATCCGCGCGTTCCTCGAGCACGGTCAGCCGCTGCTCCACGAGCCGGCTGCGCTCCACCTCCGCGAACAGCCCGGGCAGCCCGCCCAGGGGGTCGCCCCGCCACAACGCGACGGCGGCGTCCAGCTCCTCGGACGCGGCGGCCAGGTCGCCGGCGGCGCGAAGGCGGGCGGCGGCGCTGGTCCGGGTGTCGAACACGTCCAGGTCCACCCACGACGGGTCCAGCCGCAGCCGGTAGCCGTCGCCGGCCGATCTGAGCAGGTCTCCCTGCTCACGGCTGGCCCGGCGGGGCTCCAGCGCCCGGCGCAGGCCGGCCACGTAGGTGTGCACGACGTTGACCGCGCTGCTCGGGGCGCTCTCGCCCCACAGCGCGTCGATGATCTGGTCCCGGCCCACGACTGTGTTGCGCCCCAGCACCAGGGCCGCGAACACGACCCGCTGCTTGGGCGCCCCCAGCGCCACGTCCTGGCCGTCCCGGCTGGCGCGCAGCGCGCCCAGCACCTCGAACCACCAGGTTGATCCACCGTCCGACAAGCGATCAGTCCTCCAGGCCGCCACCACGTGCGGCGATCGAAGCCTAATCGGGCCTCCAGACGTACTCCAGAGGTTGTGTGGACGGTTCAGTAATCATTGTTACCAGTTCCACCCGATGGAACCACTCGGGAGAACCACCCGGAGCCCGCAAGCTCCCCACAGACGACGCGGGCCGATCGATGTGCAGAGGGCAACAGCCCGCGGCGGCGGAACATCGATCGGTTCGCGTCCCCCATCACCGGCCCCGGACGCGCGCCTTCGTCCGAGGCCGTTGGGCACGCCGTGGGGCGGTGTCCCCACGGCGCCTACGTCGTCAGTCCCGCCGGAAGCCGTCGCGGCTCGCGGTGCTCAGGAAGCGGCGCCAGCTCGACTCGCCGAGCAGCAGCGAGCCGCCGGCCGGGTTCTTCGAGTCTCGGACGGCCGTGTCAGCGCCGGCGAAGGCGATCTCCACGCAGCACACGTCGCGGGGACCGCTGTAGCTGCTCTTCCGCCAGGTCAGCTCGGCCTGGGTTTCGATCACGACAGCACACTCCTTGGTTGCAGCCCCTCGCCCGCCGCCTGCCGCACGGCCCGGCCGGGGCTAGTCGAATTGACCGGCCGCGTCCGCGATGAAGGCCACCGAGTCCTTGGGGCTCAGCCCCGCGGCCACCAGATGCCCCCACAGCATCGAGTAGTAGTCGACCTCATCGGCGTTCTCCTGGAACGTCCCGTCGACCGTGCCTTCGACGTAGACCACGTCGCGGTCGGCGGGATCGGGGAATTCCATGATCACGAATGACGCGCCCATACCGGGGTACGAGCGGTGCGCGAAAGGGATCACCTGGAAGGTGACGTTCGGTCGGGTGGACAGGTCCACCAGGTGTTCCAGCTGGGTCCGCATGACGTCGGGGCCGCCGACCGGACGCCGCAGCACGCTCTCGTCGAGCACGAACGAAACCCGGGGCGGGTCGTCGCGATCCAGGATCCGCTTGCGCGTCAGGCGCATCGTGATCCGGCGTTCCGCCTCGTCCGGCGACATGTCCGGCGCACCCTCGGCGATCAGCGCCCGGATGTAGGCCTCGCTCTGGGCGAGTCCGGGCACCAGCATCGCGTTGTAGGTCCGCAGGATGGCCGCCTCGGCCTCGAAGCCGAGGAAGGCTCCGCGGCCGACGTCGCCGAAGGATTCCCACCAGCCCTTGATCCTGGCCTCGCGGGCGATCTGCACGAGATACTCGCGCTGTTCCTCCGGCACCCCGTAGAGCAGTAGCATGTCGCGCACGTCCCGGGGTGTTACCCCGACCCGCAGCGTCTCGATGCGACTGATCTTGGACGGCGAGCACTCCAATTTCTCGCCGACGTCCTCGATGGTCAGCCCGGCCGCCTCTCGCAGCCGGCGCAGCTCACTGGCGAGACGACGCTTGCGAACCGTGGGGCTCGGTTGCATGGTCACCTGTCAACCGCCTTTCGCACGAAACTCAGTGTGGAACGGGACTTGAGGGCCGGCAAAGGCCTGTCATCCAATCGTGTAGTGCAACTTGCAGAAACCCTCCGGCCGGTCGCAGGCTGCTAGCCAACACGCCGCTCCGGGGATGTCAGCGGGTGCCACCCCACCAACAGTGGAAGGACCAAGGATGACCGAGTTCACCGGACGTCGTTGGGACATCGCCTGCCTGGACGCGCTCGACCGGAAGCGGCAGGTGCAGGTGTGGTCCTGCCCCGGCCGGATCGTCATGATCTCACCGCCCGCCGAGACCTCCACCCTGTCCATCGCCGAGGCGACCCAGCTCCGCAAGAGCCTGGAGCGCGCCATCGAGGAGGCAACCGCCCTGCTCGTGAACAAGGTGGGGTGACCCCACCCCATGCCCACCAGCGTGTTCAGTCAACTCGACAAGTCCCTGCACGAGCATTTGTCCGACCTGATGCGACTGGCCGCCAAGGCTGACGACCGTACCGCGGTCGGCCTGGCCCGGGCCGAACTACCCCGCATGGTGACCGCGCTCAAGGCGTTGCTGGACGAGCACCAGCCCGACGAGAACGGCCGCTGCCCCACCTGCCGCACCCGCCGCTTCAGCCGGCGCCTGCCCTCGCCGTGCCGCGCCTACCTGGCCGCGCACCTGTGCCTGACGATCACCCGCGACGAGGACCGGGTGGCCAGGTCGGAGACGAGCGGCCGCCGCCCGAACCACCTGCGCAGCGCCGGTTAAGGGTCAGCCGGCAGCACTCCCCCCAGACGACACGGACCCCGAGTCCGTGGTCGAGCCGGGTGGCGCTTCACCCCCGTACGCCCCCTCCCCGCGCCACCCGGGACACGCACGCGATCCCCGCCCCACTCCCAGAATCCATCGCCGGGCGGGGATCGGGTGCGTCTACTCGATCTTCACTCGATCGAGTGAAGAAGCCTTGCCGGAGCACGGATTCCGGTTCGCCTCGCCGCTCTCGCCGTCGACACCGTCCGGCCACCCGAGCGACCGATCGAGGCCCTCGGCAACGGCGATCCCCGCTCTTGAGTTGCGGCACCGCCGAGTTCCACATAGCCGACGTGCGCCGTCCGCCGTCACGGCCGTGACCGGCCTGACGTGAGCCTTCCTCGAACACCGGTTCCCTACCCGAGCCGCACTCGACACTGGGCACACGCCAGCTCCACCTCGGCCACACTCGGGCTTGTTCACATCCTGGAACGACCCGCCGCCCGATTGCCGCAAGGTGATCACGCGACGTGACGCGATATCGGGCAGCCCGGCCGGATGCTCACCCGATCGAGCGTGACCGTGACCACTTCCCCACGCGGAGCTGAGGGTAAAGTAATATTTACATTCCGTTGACCTCAGTTAGGGGTAACTCTCGGCATCATGGAGGTCACGGAAACACCAGCCACCGATTCCTGGGGAGTAACACCTTGACCGTCTCCGAGGAGCGCTCGAAGAAGTCGCACGCGGGTGAGCACACGACCGCGGGTCCTCCCGCGGGCAGCCTGCGCTCGGTGCTGCGCTTCGACCTACCTGCATCCTTCGTGGTCTTCCTGGTGGCGGTCCCGCTGTCACTGGGCATCGCGGCCGCCTCCGGCGCGCCGCTCATCGCCGGCCTCATCGCCGCCGTCGTCGGTGGCATTCTCGGCGGCCTGATCAGCGGGGCCCCGCTCCAGGTCGCGGGCCCGGCCGCCGGCCTCACGGTCATCGTGGCCGGGCTGGTCGCCCAGTTCGGCTGGGCCGCCACCGCCGCCATCACCGTCGGCGCCGGCCTCGTGCAGATCCTGCTCGGCCTGAGCCGGGTCGGCCGCCTCGCGCTGTCCCTGTCGCCGGCCGTGGTGCACGGCATGCTGGCCGGCATCGGCGTCACCATCGCCATCGGCCAGCTGCACGTCATGCTGGGCGGTGCCAACCAGGGCTCCGTCCTGACCAACCTCATCGAGCTTCCCGGCCAGATCATCGGCCTGCACCCCGGCGCGCTGCTGGTCGGCGCGCTGACCATCGCGGTGATGGTGCTGTGGCCGAAGCTGCCCCGGGTCAACGTCGTCCCGGCGCCGCTGATCGCGGTGGGCGCGGGCACGGCCGTGGCGGCGGGCTTCCAGCTCGACCTGGCCCGCGTGTCGCTGCCGTCGGACATCATCAACGAGGTCGTGCTGCCGCAGCTGCCCAGCGGGCCGGTGCTGGCGATCATCGGCGGGGTGCTCACCGTCGCGCTGGTGGCCAGTGTCGAGTCGCTGCTGTCGGCCGTGGCCGTGGACAAGCTGCACGACGGCCCGCGGGCCAACCTGGACAAGGAGCTCGTCGCGCAGGGTGTGGCCAACACCGTGTCCGGCGCGCTGGGCGGCCTCCCGGTGACGGGCGTGATCGTCCGCAGCTCGACCAACGTGGCCGCGGGCGCGAAGTCCCGCTGGTCCACCATCCTGCACGGCCTGTGGATGCTGCTGGCCGTGTTGCTGCTGGCCAGCGTGCTGCGGCAGATCCCGATGGCCGCGCTGGCCGCCGTGCTGATCGTGATCGGCGTGCGGCTGGTCAGCGTCGCGCACATGAAGCAGCTGTGGCGGCACCGGGAAATGGTCGTGTACGCCGCGACCCTGCTCGGCGTCATCGCGTTCGGCCTGGTCGAGGGCGTGCTGGTCGGCCTGGCCGTGGCGCTGGTCCGCGCGTTCTACCGCCTCACTCATTCCACTGTGGACGTCGCGAACGAGGACGGCCGCTGGTACGTCGGCGTCCGGGGCTCGCTGGTGTTCCTCGGCGCGGGCCGGCTCGTCCGTGAGCTGCGGGCGATTCCGTTGCGCGAGAGCGTGGTCCTGGAGCTGCACGTCGACTTCATGGACCACGGCGTGTTCGAGGCGATCAACGACTGGCGCATCGGGTACGAGCGCACCGGCGGCCAGGTGCGCGTGGACGAGGTGCTGGACAGCTGGTACCACCGGGCCATCGGCGGCCGGCCGGCGCGACGCAAGTCGGTGCGCCCGAACGTGCCGCCGCGCTGGTTCGCGCCCTGGTCGCACTGGCAGCAGACCGAGCCCCTCGACGTCGAACTGCCGGCGCAGGCCCAGAACTCCGACCACCTCATCGCCGGCATCCGGGCGTTCGAGAAGCACGCGGCGCCGCTGGTCCGCCCGTTCCTGAGCGACCTGGCCGAGCACGGCCAGAAACCGCAGCAGCTGTTCATCACCTGCTCGGACTCGCGCGTGCTGCCCAACCTGTTCACCAGCAGCGGCCCCGGCGACCAGTTCAGCCTGCGCAACGTCGGCAACCTCGTGCCCGGTTTCGGCGAGGACGCCTCGGTCGGCTCGGCCATCGAGTACGCCGTCGACGTGCTGGGCGTGCGGGAGATCGTGGTCTGCGGTCACTCCGACTGCGGCGCCATGAAGGCCGTGCTGGCCCAGTCGGTGACCGGGCCGTCGGCGCTGCACGACTGGCTCCGGTATGCCGAGCCCAGCCTGCTGCGGCTGGCCGCCACCGTCGGCGAGGACGCCGAGCTGCCGGCCAACGAGCGGCTCTGCCTGGCCAACATCGGGCAGCAGCTGGAGAACCTGCTCAGCTACCCCAACGTCGCCGCGGCCGTGGCGGCGGGCAAGGTGCGCCTGGTCGGCATGTACTTCGAGATCTCCAGCGCCAAGGTGTTCCTGCTCGACGCGGACCGTCGCGCCCTGCGGGACATCACGGTCTGACACCGGGAGCCGGCGGCGCGGACGTCAGCCGCCCGCCCGCTCTCCCGGCCCCGTTATGCAGGGAAGGACGCCTTACCCTCGTTGAACGAGGGTAAGGCGTCCTTCCCTGCATCAGGGCGAAGCCCCGAAGGTGGCGCGGTCCCCTC
>NZ_JBFBAM010000030.1:0-105696 GCF_040682195.1 Kutzneria sp. NPDC051319
CTGCGTTCAACGCAGGTAAGGCGTCCTTCCCTGCATCAGAACCGTGACTCGGTGTGGTCGGGCGTCAACGTTCAGGCGCCGTGCTGAGTGATGTGCGCGGCGACCTGGGTGCGGTTGTTGACGCCGAGCTTGTTCATGATGCTGCGCAGGTGCGTCTGCACGGTTCGCGCGCCCACGAACAGTTTCGCCGCGATCTGAGGATTGGTCAGCCCCGCCGCGACCAGCTCCGCCACCTCGCGTTCGCGCGCCGTCAGCTCGGACGACGGCGGCGCCACCGACCGCATCGGCCGGCCGGCCCGGGCCCCGATCGCCACCGCCCGGGCGAAGCCGATCGCCGCGCCCTCGGCCATCGCCGCCTCGAAGGTCCGCTCGCCCAACGCCGTCCTGAGCAGGCCGGCCGCCGCCTCGTGCCCCATGGCGAACGGCCCCGGCTCGTACAGGCGCAGCCCGATGTCCGACCACAGCTTGGCCGAGGCGCCCATGAGCAGGGCGGCCCGGTCGTGGTGGCCGGCGGCGGCGCAGGCCCACGACAGCGTCTCCATCGTCCAGCCGCAGCCCCACATGTCGTCGATCGCCTGGAACCGCCGCAGCGCCTCCTCGATCAGCGTGATAGCCCGCTCCGGATCCCGGCGGACGAAGTGCGCGCCGAACGCCCAGGTGGCATTGGCCAGCGAGTAGTCGGCCTGGAGGCGCTCGGCCCTGGCCACCAGCTCACGGCAGTTGGCCTCGGCGTTGCCGTCGCCGCTGTTGTAGGCCAGCCACATGTCCGCCGCGAACACGTCGCCGTCCGCGCCGGCCCGCTCGAACAGGTCGCGAGCCCGCGTCAGGTTCCGCACCACCGCGGCGTTGTCGGCCTCCACGATCCAGGCCCGGATTCCCTTGGCCTGCAACGTGGTCGCGTCGGCGATGTCGTCGCCCGTGTCGGGGATCAGCTCGGTCGACAGCGTCGGATCGCCCAGGAACACCGCGGTCATCGACGCCCACGCCAGCCCGATGGCCCGCAGCGGCGTCGGCTGCGGCTCGCCGCTGGCCAGCGAGATCCGCAGCCAGCGCAGGCCCTCGGCCAGACCGCCGACCACGTACCAGCAGTGCGACCGCAGCAGGGAGACGGCCATGTCCAGCGCGGCCGACGATTCGCCGGGCGTGCGCAGGCTCCAGTCCATCGATGCCAGCACGTTGGGCAGCTCGGCGCGGATGCGTTCCAGCCAACGCAGTTCGTCCGGGCCGAACCAGCTGGTGGCGGCGTCGTGGGCGAGCCGCTGGAAGTAGTCACGGTGGCGTTGGCGCACCCTCTCCGGGTCGTCCAGGCGCTGCGTTCCGTACTCGCGAATGGTCTCCAGCATCCGGTACCGCACCCGGCCGCCGCGGTGCTCGCTCGTCAGCAACGACTGCTCGGCCAGGCCGGCCAGCGCGGCGAGGACGTCCTCGCGGGGCAGGCGGTCGTCGGCGCACACCTGCTCGGCGGCGGCCAGGTCGAGGTCGCCGGCGAACACCGACAGCCGGGCCCACAGCAGCCGCTGGTGTTCCGTGCAGAGCTGATAACTCCAGTCCAGGGCGGCCGCCAGGCCGTTGAGCAGCTTGAACCGGTCGTCCAGGCGTTCCAGCAGGGTGGCCATGCCGATCGACCGCAACTGCGCCGCCGCGAGCTCGATGGCCAGCGGCAGGCCCTCCAGCCGCTGGCACAGCCGCAGCGCCGTGTCCCGATCGCCGGTCGACGGCGTGAAGTCGGGCATTGCCGCCTGCACGCGGTCCATCAGCAGGTTGACCGCCTCGGCCGCGAGCGGGCGCAGCTCGACGACGTGCTCGCCGGCGATGCCCAGCGGCTGCCGGCTGGTGGCGATCACCCGCAGCTCCGGCGCCACCGACAGCATCGCCCGCACGACGTCACCGACCGTGTCGACGAGGTGCTCGCAGTTGTCCAGCACCAGCAGCAGCCGCCGGTTCCGGACGTGATCGACCAGCACCTCCAGCGTGGTGCGGGTGGAGTGGTCGTGGACGCCGAGGCCCTTGGCGATCGTCTCGCACACCTGCTGCGCGTCGGCATTGCGGTTGAGCGTGGACAGATCGGCCCACCAGGCGCCGTCCGCGAAAGACCGCCGCAGCTCGTGCGCGAGCCGTAGGCTGACGCGGGTCTTGCCGACGCCGCCGACACCGGTCACCGTCAGCAGGTGCGCCGAGGTCAGCAGCCGGCGCATCGCCGCGAGATCGTCACGCCGCCCGACGAACGAGCTGATCTCGGTTGGTAGCGATCCTCCCGCCATGGACCAACCCTAAAACGCCCCCGGCTACGCCACCGCCTACGCCATCGCGCGGATGCCGTGACAATGCCCGAAAAGGCACGCTGGGTGACGGGGGTGGAGGGGAAGGCTGATGGTCCACCCGCCGGGGGGTTGGGTGGGCCATCGTCCCCTCATTCGCGCACTTGGCGGACCGGGTCCATGGCCGCGGGGATATCCTGGCCATCCGTTGTGACCGGTTCGTGGAGGCTGCCGTGACCACCGATCACCAGGTCGGCCAGCAGCAGTCGCTCCACCTGCTGATCTCACTGCACCGGCTGCTGCGCACCATCCGCCAGGCCGCGCCGGCGGGTCTGTATCCGACGCAGCTGATCGTGCTGAACCAGCTGTTGCAGGCCGGGCCGATGCGGGTCGGCGAGCTGGCCGCGCAGGTGCCGTGCTCGCAGCCCACCGCGACCACCATGGTCAGCCACCTGGAGGCGATGGGCCTGGTGGCCCGCGAGCCCGACCCGTCCGACGGCCGGGCCATCCAGGTCATGCTGACCGAGACCGGCCGGGAGACGATCATCTCCGTGACCCACGGCGACGCCGAGTTCATCGACGCCCGGCTGGCCGAGCTCACCCCCGAGGAGGCCGCCCAGGTGCTGGCCGTCGTGCCGCTGCTGGACCGGCTGTCCGGCCAGCGCGGCGATCAGAGGTAGATGGTGAAGTAGGTCAGCAGGAGCGCGGCGACCAGGGCGTTGGCCGGCACCACCAGCCACAGCAGGCGGCGGTCGACCCGGCTGTAATGGCCGACCAGGATCGAGATCACCGCCGCCGGCACGCCCAGGATGACCAGGCCCACGAGGCCGGCGCGGGTCAGCATGACCACCGGCAGCACCCGCACCAGCCACCAGGCCGGCTGCAGGCTGTAGACGTAGGCCAGCACCTTGCCCGAGACCGTGGACTCGTCCGGCTCGCGGAACTCCAGCAGCGCCCGGACGGCCGGCAGCTCGGCGACCGCGCGCATGCCGCCCGGGCCGCGGATCAGCAGCGGCAGCGAGATGGCCAGGCCGATCAGCCCCGACAGCGCGAACAGCGGCACCAGCACCTGGGCGCGGTAGGCGCCGACGATCACCGCGCCGGCCAGCAGCATCGCGCTGGCCGTCATGACCGTCAGGCCGGCCAGCCCCAGCACCTCGACGCCGTCGCCGCGTTCGGCCGTCAGCTGCTGCGTCGGCTGCTCCGGCTCGGGCGGCGGCGGGTAGCCGGCCGCCGAGCGCAGCTCCGCCGCGTACGCCTCCGGGTTGCCCAGCCGCAGCTCCAGCTGGTCCTCCCCGTGTTCGCGGGCCAGCTCGCGGACGTGCTCCTCGGTGTCCTCCAGCAGCTCGTCCACCTCGGCCGGCGGCAGGTCGGACAGGGCAGCCCGCATCCGCGTCAGGAAGCGCTCAGTAGTTGATCCATCGTCTTCGCGAACGTCCGCCACGTCCTGCACGACTCCTCCAGTCGAACGCGTCCCGACTCGCTGACGCGGTAGTACTTGCGGTGCGGTCCCTCCTCGCTGGGCACGACGTAGGAGGTGAGCAGGTCGGCCTTGTACAGCCGGCGCAGCGTGCCGTACACGGACGCGTCGGCCACCTCGTCCAGGCCGCTCTGCCGCAGCCTGCGCAGCACGTCGTAACCGTAGCCGTCCTCCTCCCGGAGCATGGCCAGGACCGCGAGGTCAAGGACGCCCTTGAGCAGCTGGCTGGTGTCCAACCGATCCTCCCGGTGATGCGCTGTGCCCACTATTACGCAATGCGCACTACTACGCAAGTCGGAGATGCCGGCACGGGAGGACTCCTCACATCCGGCGTTGTCCGGACGTTGATGTCCGGCGCCGGATCCCCGGCGCCGGACAACCCGTCCTCGCTACACCGGTGGTCAGCACACCAGCTGTCTACGAGGGGAATTCATGTCCACCATCTCCCGGCGGTCCGCCGCCGTCGGCGTCGCGTCCCTGGCCGCCATCGGCGCCCTGTTCGCCGCCGCCGTGCCCGCCTCCGCCGCCCCGGCCGCCGCTCAGTCCTGCGCCGTCAACCTTCAGACGCACACCACCGCCTGCGGCGCCGGCGAGTCCCAGGCCAAGCAGCTCGCCGCCGTGCCCGCCGCCTCCGTCCTCGCCGTGCGGCTCTACGACGGCTACAACTACACCGGCACGTCCTGGGACTACTACGTGCCCAAGGCCTGCACCGCCGGCTACGACGGTGAGTACGGCCTCGCCGACCTCGGGCCGGCCAGCAACAAGGCCAGCTCGGTGCACACGTACAACCACTGCGACGTCCACCTGCACGACCCGCTCAACTACGGCAACCCGCACTCCGTCTGGATCGACCAGGCCCCCGACCTCCGCACCATCGGCGACGGCTGGAACAACCGCGCCAGCTCCATCGGCATCTCCTGACGCATCACCCATGCCGCCGTGGATCCAGGGGGTCCACGGCGGCTGCGTGTCAGGGGCTTTCTTCGAGCAGGCGGGAGGCGTTCGGCCAGGCCATGCGCAGGGTGGGAGGGCCGTTGAGGCGCCATGGGTTGTCGCCGGGCGGCGCCGGGAGCGTCTCGACGCAGGTGCCGCCGCGAGCGACGTAGAAGTGCTGGGCGGCGGTGTTCTGCTGGAGCACCCACAGATACATGGCCTTGCCGGATGCCCGGTCGACCACGGCTTCGGCCGCACGGGTCAGGAGTTGGGTGCCGAGGCCGGCGCGGCGCTGGTCGTGGCGGACGTGGAGGTTGTCGACGAGGCTGCCCCACTGGGGATCGGCGTCGAAGACGACGTGGATGAAGCCCACCAAGCGGTGGTCGTGCTCGGCGAGCACGGTCTCGCTGTTGGTGGGCGAAGCCAGTCGGGTCGTCCACACGGCGCGGCGATCAGCCATGACGTCGCCGTCGAGGTATGCGTCGGCGTAGGCGCCACGGTAGAACCGGCGCCAGCTGTCGGCGTGGAGCTGCGCCACCTGGCCGGCATCGGCGGCCCCGGCGGGACGGAACAGCGGAGTTTCCCCTTGCAGGACAGTGTTTTGGTCAGCGGGCATGAGCAGCTCCGTCGCTTCGCGGCTTGCCCGACGCCGGTGCGCCGAGCCCGGTCCTCACCCGGAGCACCCCGCCCGCGAACGCCGGGGTTGCCGGCCAGCAAGCCGGGGCTGAACGCTGGCACTCATGACCTGGCGCCGAAATTAGCACCGGTGATCCACCGGCGCCACGGCCTATTTCGGCCACGGGCGGCGCGGTGTGCTGCAAGACTGCAGGCATGACCGAGGACTTGTTCGTACAGCAGGAAAAGCTCCAGATCGAGGCGCACGCCGTGTGCACCGACCTGAACATCGACGCCCTGCTGGCCGAGTTCGGCGACCCGGTGCACACCGGCAGCTCGGTGCTGGGCCTCATGGTCAAGCGGGACGTCGACATCACCGTGGCCTGCCCCAAGCTGGACACCGGGGCCGTCGCCCGGCTCGGGGCCGAGATCGCCCGGCACGAGCGGATCTGGAAGGTCCAGTTCCGCAACGACACCGGCCACTGGAACGTCGAGCCCGAGCAGTACCCGGACGGCCTCTACCTCGGCCTCGGCTACGGCTCCGCCGAGGGACAGCGCTGGAACTTCGACATCTGGTTCGTCGACGAGCCGTCACGCATGCCCGACCTCGACCACGTCAAGACGCTGCCACCCCGCCTGACCCCCGAGACCCGCCGCGCCATCCTGGCCATCAAGCACGCCTGGGCCGACAATCCCGCCTACGGCAAGACGGTGCGCAGCTACACCATCTACTCCGCCGTCCTCGACAACGGCGTCCGCACCCCGGCGGACTTCGACGGCTGGCTGGCCGATCGCGGGTAGCTCGTGGTGCGGCCACCGGCGGCAGAGTCGCGAGGCCCCGCCGGTGCTTCGCCCGGTTGCCGGAGGCGGCGCCATTTAGATACGCGGATTCTTGGGCATTGGCTGGCATTTCGGGCAGGAGTAGGAGGAGCGGTTCATGAAGGGGTCGCGGCGGATGACGCTGCCGCAGCGGCGGCAGGCGCGGCCCTCCTGGCCGTAGACGGCGAGGGCGCGGTCGAAGTAGCCGGACTGGCCGTTGACGTTGACGTACAAGGCGTCGAAGGAGGTGCCGCCGGCGGCGAGGGCCTCGGTCATGACGTCGGTGGCGGCCGAGAGCAGGGCGGCGGCCTGGGGGCGGGTGAGCTTGTCGGTGGGGCGGGCCCAGTGCAGCTTGGTGCGCCACAGGGACTCGTCGGCGTAGATGTTGCCGACACCGGACACGAGGGTCTGGTCGAGCAGGGCGCGCTTGACGCCGGTGCGCTTGCGCCGCAGGGCGGCGACGGCGGCGTCGGGGTCGAAAGCGGGATCCATGGGGTCACGGGCGATGTGCGCGACGGGGGCGGGCAGGGAGGCGCCGTCGACCTCGACGAGGTCGGCCAGGGCCAGGCCGCCGAAGGTGCGCTGGTCGACGAAGCGGAGCTCGGGGCCGCCGTCGTCGAAGCGGAGCCGGACCCGGAGGTGCTTCTCGTCGACGGCGTCCTCGGGCTGGACGAGCATCTGACCGCTCATGCCGAGGTGGGCGATGATCGCCTCGGAGTCGTCGAGCTCCAGCCACAGGTACTTGCCCCGGCGGCCGGCGGCGACGATCGAGCGGCCGGCGAGGCGGTCGGCGAAGTCGACGGGCCCGGGCACGTGCCGGCGGACGGCCCGCAGGTTGAGCACCTCGACGGCGGTGACGCGCCGGCCGGTGACATGGGCGTCCAGGCCTCGGCGCACGACCTCGACCTCGGGCAACTCCGGCATGTCCATCCTTCCCAGGAGAACCCAGAAGGGGGCATTCCTGGCGTGAGACGCCTGGAATGCCCCCTTCCGGGCACCACTTCGACAGATCAGCCGGTCGCGTCCTGCGCGCGCGGCCCTTCCGCCTTGAGCGTGGTGTAAGCGGCCTCGGCCGCCTTCTGCTCGGCTTCCTTCTTCGTTCGGCCGCCGCCGGAACCCAGTCCCCGCCCGCCGACATAGACGGTGGCGGTGAACTCCTTGCGGTGATCGGGTCCCTCGTCGTCCACCCGGTACTCGGGCACGCCGAGTCCGTGGGCGGCGGTCAGCTCCTGGAGGCTGGTCTTCCAGTCCAGTCCCGCGCCCTTGAGCGGCGCGGCCTCCAGCAGCGGGTCGAACAACCGGTGCACAAGGCCCCGGGCAACGTCGATGCCATGGGCAAGGTAGACGGCGCCGATCATGGCTTCGAGACCGTCGGCGAGGATGCTCGCCTTGTCCCGGCCACCGGTCAGCTCCTCGCCGCGCCCCAACAGCAGGTGCGCACCGAGGCCACCGTCGCTGAGGTCACGAGCGACGCCGGCCAGCGCCATCATGTTCACCACGCTCGCTCGCAGCTTCGCCAACTGCCCTTCGGGCAGGTCGGGGTGTCTGCGATAGAGGTGGTCCGTCACCACGAGTCCGAGGACGGCGTCTCCGAGGAACTCGAGACGCTCGTTCGGCGGCAGGCCGCCGTTCTCGTACGCGTAGGACCTGTGAGTGAGGGCCAACACAAGAAGCTCGGGGTCCAACTCGACACCCAGTGCCTCAAGTAGCAGGGCCCGATCTGGCGCCGGGCCCCGTGATCCCTTACCTCCCACCGCGCTCAGCCTTCTCGCCGGGAGGTGGCGGTCAGGCCGGCTGGACGACCTGGCGGCCGTCGTACTGGCCGCAGGCCGGGCACGCGATGTGCGACAGCTTGGGCTGGCGGCAGGCGCGGTTGGAGCAGGCCACCAGGTTCGGGGCGACGGCCTTCCACTGGGCACGGCGCGTACGGGTGTTGGAGCGGGACATCTTCCGCTTCGGGACGGCCACGACTAGCTCTCCTCCTCGGTCCCGCCGAACTTCTCCTGCAGAGCAGCCCAGCGAGGATCAATCGTCTCATGCGCGTGGTCGGGGCCCAGGTCGGCCCACTTGACGCCGCACTCGGCGCACAGTCCACGACAGTCCGGCGAGCACAGCGGAACCTGCGGCAGCGCGAGCACGACCGCGTCGCGCACCACCGGCTCCAGGTCGAACAGATCGTCGACGAGCCGTGAGATCTCGTCTTCGTCCGTGGTCGCCTCGGTCGCGCTGTCCGGATAGGCGAACAGCTCGGTGAAGCGGACCTCGACCGTGCCGGACAACGGATCAAGACACCGCGAGCACTCCCCGACCGTCTCCGCCGTGGCGGTCCCGGTGGCGAGCACACCCTCCACTACCGACTCGACCAGCAGATCCAACACGACCTCACTGCCCACCTCGACCCCGATGACGTCCGGGTAGCCGAAACCACCCGGTGCCGGAGCCACTCGGTGGTAGCTGCGGCTGGAGCCGGGTCGGCGGCCGATGTCCCTGGTGTCGATAACCCATGGGCCGGCCATCTGCTGGGTGCGCGCGTGTGATCGTTGCTTAGGCATGGTGGTTGTGTCGCTGGTGGGGTGACTTACCGTGGCCAGCCGGTCAAGAGTACTCAAGAAGAGGGCCAGAAGGAAAATCGCCTGGTCAGTGCCTATGCCGCGCGTTCCGCGCGGGGTGAGGCCGCTCGAACCCAGCGCCTTCGCTTGCCGACTTTAGCCCGCCGCGTCGGCTCGGGTGGCGGGGCACGTCGGGTGGCGGCGGGCGAAATCCGCCCACCGCTCCAGGCGCCGGCGCGGCCTCGCGACTCCAGGTCGGGGGCCGCGTTCGGTCAATCCCGGGCGTAGTCGAACGGGGCCGCCGAGGAGGCGGTGCTGGACATGGGGGCCCGCAGGCTGGCCCGGCCCTTGCCGACGGTGCGCAGGGTGTGGGCCAGCAGGTCCTCGAAGTCGGCGAGCTTGGCGTCGACGTAGGCGTCGCACTCGCCGCGCAGGCGGTTGGCCTCGCCGCTGGCGGCGTCCAGGACGCGCGCGGACTCGGCGTGCGCGGCCTGCACGACCTCGGTCTGCTGGACCAGCCGGTGCTGCTCGTTGCGGCCGTCCTCGACGGCGCGCTCGTAGGAGGCGCGGCCGGCCTGGACCATGCGGTCGGCCTCGGCGCGGGCCCGGCCGGTGAGGTCCTCGTACTCGTGCCGGCCGGCGGCGGCGACCCGCTCGGCCTCGTTCTCGGCCTCGGCGACCATGCGCTCGGCGTGCGCGCGGGCGTCGGCCACCATGCGCTCGGCCTCGGCGCGGGCCTCGGCCAGCATCCGCTCGGACTCCTCGCGGGCCTTGCCGACGCCGCTCTCGCTCTCGTGCTGGGCCTTGGAGATCATGCTGTCGCGGTGGTCGAGCACGTCCTGCGCGTCGTCCAGCTCGCGGGGGATGGCGTCCCGGATGTCGTCGAGCAGCTCGAGCAGATCGCCTCGGGGCACGACACAGCCGGAGGTCATCGGCACGCCGCGCGCTTCCTCGACAATCGTGACGAGTTCGTCGAGGGCCTCGAACACCCGGTACACGTCGCACTCCTCATCGGCTATACGGCTGGCAGTCTCCAGTCTGCCCGCTCCACCGCCGCCGCGCCGGGAGATCGGGGCGTGTCCGGCGCCCGATCTTTTCGACCGGGCGCCGGCGCGGGCTCACTGGTCGACGTTGACCAGGGAGAACGTCGCGTAGTGGTGGCCGGTGCAGAAGTGCTCGCCGGCGGAGCCGGTGACGACGCGACGGGCGCCGTTGACAGTTCTGCGCGTTCAGGCCCGCTCGGCCAGCCGCGCCGTCAGCCGTTGGTGGACGAGTTCGGGCAGCAGGTGGGCGACGTCGCCGTGGTAGGTGGCGACCTCCTTGACCAGCGAGCTGGACAGGAAGCTGTACTCCGGGTTGGTCGGCATGAACAGCGTCTCCACCCCGGACAGCCGGTGGTTCATCTGGGCCATCTGCAGCTCGTAGTCGAAGTCGCTGATCGCCCGCAGGCCCTTCACGATCGCCTTGACGTCGTTGGCCCGGCAGTAGTCCACCAGCAGCCCGTGCCACGAGTCGACCCGCACGTTGGGCAGGTGCGCGGTGACGTCGCGGATCATCTCCATGCGCTCGTCGACGGTGAACATCGTCTTCTTGCTCTTGTTGATCATCACCGTAACGATGACCTCGTCGAAGACGTCGGCGGCCCGGGTGACGATGTCCAGGTGGCCGTTGGTCACCGGGTCATAGGAGCCGGGGGAAACCGCACGCCTCATACGGCGGACCGTAACAGGGATGCCGGCCGATCACCGCGTGGCGGCGATCACGGCCCAGTGCAGGGTGGTCTCCCCGTATTTACGGCTGCGCGCCGGCTCGATGCCCTCGGGCCAGCGCGGATCCTCGCCACGGGTGGACCGCTCCACCACGAGGGTCGCGTCCTCGGCGGCCCACGACCGCAGGGCCTCCAACACCTCGGCCAACTCCTGGTCTCCCAGGGCGTAGGGCGGGTCGACGAAGATCACGTCGTACCGGTCGCCCGGCTTGGTGGCCAGCACCGACTGCACGGTGCCGTGCCGCACGTCCGAGCCGGGCAGCCCGAGGGCCTTGGTGTTGCGGCGCAGGATGTCGGCGGCGCGGCGGTCGGACTCCACGAAGGTCGCCTTCACCGCGCCCCGCGACAGCGCCTCCAGCCCCAGCGCGCCGGATCCGGCGTACAGGTCGAGGACTTTGGCCCCGTTCAGGCCCACGGCCGCCTCCAGGGCGCTGAACAGTGCCTCCCGCACGCGGTCCGAGGTGGGGCGGGTGCCGCTGGGCGGCACCTCCAGCCGACGTCCCCCGGCCGCGCCGGCCACGATCCTGGTCACGCGTCCATGGTTACGTATCGGACTTCGCGCCGCCGAGGTAGCCCAGGCCTTTGGCCAGCCGGATAGCGGCGGCGCCCGCGGCGAACGCGCCCCAGGCCGGGAGGGCGAAGTGCAGCAGGGCGTGTCCCACGTTGTCGCTGGTGACCAGGGCCGCGGTCGCCACCAGGGCCAGCACCGGGCAGAGGACCGCGACGAGGGCGAGCACGAGCTTGGCCTTGAGCGGCGTCTTGACCTTTATCACCGGCGGCGGTGCGGCCGGGGCCGGCCGCTGCGGGATCCGGTCGGCCGCGCGGGCCGGCTGCCGGACCATCAGCTCGTCGGCGATCTTGCCGTCGAGACGGG
The DNA here is from genome assembly GCF_040682195.1 of Kutzneria sp. NPDC051319. Lineage (NCBI taxonomy): Bacteria > Bacillati > Actinomycetota > Actinomycetes > Pseudonocardiales > Pseudonocardiaceae > Kutzneria > Kutzneria sp. NPDC051319. The sequence goes on from NZ_JBFBAM010000030.1 coordinate 11,297, forward strand.
TGATCGCCCGCTCGGGGATGTCGTACAGGGTGGGCTCGATGCTGATGCTGATCCCGTCCGGGCCGACCAGCCGCCGCGCGCCGTCGGGCCAGCGCTGCATCAGCACGCACTCGCGGTACTTCACGGTCAGCACGCCATGCGGGGAGGTCACACTCACGCCGTCGTGGCCGAGGACGAGCACGAAATCGCCGTTCTGGAGCGACGGGTACTGCTCGCCGACGACAGCCTTGTCCGAGAACATCGGGGCCTCGGCGAAGCCGGCCCAGTCGGCCCGGCCGCCCCGGGGGACCTGCAACAACAGGGTGTCCATCAGCTGCCCGGCCACCTCGCCGAGATCGTCGACGGTGACGGCGGCCAGCTCGGCGCGGAACTCCTCCAGCGTGCAGCGGGTCCGGCCGTAGAGGATGTCGATGGCCTCGGTGAACAGCAGCGCCCGCGCCGCCTCCGGCCGATCGAGCGAGGTGGATGCCTTGTCCCGCACCGTTTCCAGCTCGTCGACGTCGAAGCGGCCGGCCTGCAACGCGGCCAGCACGTCGATCAGTCCACCCAGGACGGCGTCCTGCTTCTCCGGCAGCGCGTCGGCCATCGCGGTGATGGTGGCGTGCGAGCCGTCACGCGGCACGTACGCGGCGGCGATGGTGTAGGAGTTGCCGTCCTCGGTGCGCAGCGCCCGGAACAGGGCCCGCTCCAACACCATCGCGAACAGCGACGCCCGGGCCGACCGCTCCGTGACCGCGCTGAAGCTGATCTTGCCGCCGCCCTCGGCGAAGTACGCCGGCGTGGCCGGCAGGGCGGAGGTGATCTCGGGCAGCGGGTGCGGGGATCCGGACGGCAGCGTCAGGTTCAGCCCCTCCGGCACCTCGCCGGAGATCCACAGCACCGCGTTTTCCCGCGTGAACCGGGTCGCCGCCCAGTCCCGCACGTCCTCGTCGGTGATGGCCTCCAGGCCCCACTCCGGATAGCCCGCCGCGCCGAAGCCGACCGCGCCGTAGCGCCAGACCAACAGGTTGTCGTGCGGGCGGCCGGCCTGCTCGGTGCGCAGGATCGTCTTCTCCGTGGCGATCCGCTCCAGCGGCAGGTCACGCAACGAGTCGCAGACGTTGGTCAGGTACGTCACCACGGCCTGCTCGCTGCCGCTGGTGTAGAAGTGCGTGGTCGTGATGCCGGTGGCCGCGTTGGCGTCGTGCTCGATCAGGCCGTGCCGGTGCAGCGCCAGGTGCTCGATCAGGTGGGTCAGCCCGCGCCGGGACAGCGGCTCGTCCGCGCAGCCGACCCGGAACACCAGCCCCGCGACGAGCGGCCCGTTGCCCGGCGCGACCAGGGTCCTGATGCCGCAGACCTCGGTTTCCTTGATCACTTCGCACCGCCGAGCGCCTTGTCGCGCATCCGCCGGAAGAGGGCCTCGGGTGTGCCGGAAGCGCTCTGCCAGGGGTATTCGCTGAGCGCCTCGCCGAGGGCGGTGAAGTGGACCTTGGCCCGCTCCTGGTCGCCCATGCGCCCGAACAGCAGGGCGTAGACGCCGTGCGCGGTGGGCCAGTGGTAGCCGCCGGCGAAGTCCGGGTGCAGCACCGACTTCTCGGCCGACTCGATGATCTCCCGCTGCACGGAGACCTGTCGCAGGTAGCGGCCGGCCTCCGGGCCTTCGAGCTCGAAGTAGTGCTCCAGGTGCGCCTCGGCCATCACGATCGGGCTCAGCGAGCCCGGCGGCGCCGCGTCCATGCACTCCCGGCCGAACGCGTGCAAGACTTCCCAGTTGCCGCCCCATTTCGGGCACAGCTGCTGGAGCAGCCGGCCCTGCGCGGTGAAGCAGTGCGGCGCGGACCGGGCCAGCCGGTCGTAGCGGCGGCGGGACTCGCTCTGTCCCATTTGCAGGCCCAGCGCCGTGTTCAGGCGCAGGCACCAGGCCACCGCGTCGGACGGGTCCTCCGCGGTGAGCTTGATCAGGATCGGTTCGGCGACGCGCAACTGCTCGTGCATGCCCGCGAACTGGTCCCGGCTGACATGGGTGGCCCGGTAGCCGGACCGGATCTCCCACGCCTTGGCGATGCGCCGGGACGCGTGCAAGCGGCGGGCCAGCGGCGTCGGCGGCAGGGTGGCCAGGAAGTCCTCGGCCCCCTCGACTCCCCCGACCACGTTCACGGCGAAGGCCGTCATGTCGACGTCGGACAGGCCGGCGAAGAACAGCTCGATGGCCGTCCAGTCGGCGGCGCGCACCGCTTCGCGCAGCCCGAGGAGCTCCGGAAAGGCCGCCGCCTGGTCGAACGGGCGGGCCGAGGGCTTGATCACCAGCGAGACAATAGATGAAAACTCTTCATCTACGGGCGAGTAACGGGGCACGTCGTGGAATCGGTTCCGCGACGCGCCCCGCGGTCACACCCGCCGTCCCCGGAAGTACAGCAGCGCGAACGGGCCGGCCGTCGCCGCGACCAGCACCCACAGGATGATCACCCCGTCCGGCTCCAGGTCCGACTGGGCGTCGGTGGCCAGCGACGCCGTCCCGAAGACGGCCAGCAGCACGAAAAATGCCGCCGCGAGACCGAAGAGCACCATCCCGATCCGATTGATGACGGAACGGGTCCGACGCGGCGCGGCGACCGCGGCCACGGACTGAGCCGTCGGCTGCGAGGTCGGCTGCGGCACGGAGGCCCTGGCCGGCATCGGGATCCGCGCCTCGGGACGCACCTGCGCGTCGAGCCAGCCGATCGCGGTCGGCGGCATCTCGTACATCGTCGGCTCGACGCTGATATTGAAGCCGTCCGCGCCGAACAGCTGCCGCGCGCCGTCGGGCCAGCAGCGCATCGCCACGCAGTCCCGGAACATCACCGTCACCGTGCCGTCGCCGGTCACCAGGCTGACGCCTTCGCCACCGAGGACCAGGCTGCGCCCCTTGTGCTGCCGCGAGGCGTGGCTGTTGCCGTGGACCGCCATCGTCGAGAACAGCGGTGCCTGGGCGAACCCGGCCCAGTCGGCCGCCAACCCTTCCGGCACCTGCAACAGACCGGTCGACATCGCCTCCTGCGCGACCGCCTGCATGTCCTGAACGGTGATCGCCGCGAACTCCTCCCGCAGCTCGGTCACACCCGACCACGGGCGCCCGATGAGCAGGCCGCCGGCCGCGCGCGGCAGGAAGTCGGCCTCCGCGTCGGGCCGGTCGAACGCCGCCAGCGCCTTGGTTCGCACGGCGGCGAAATCCGCCTCGTCAATGCGGCCGACGCGCAGCGCGGCCAGCACGTCCACGAATCCGCCCAGCACCGCCGCCTGCTTCTCCGGCAGCGCGTCGGCGAAGCCCATGACCTGCGTGAGCTCGGTGTCGAGAGCCATGGCCACGGCCGACGGCGAGTACGAGTTGCCGTCCTCGTGCCGCAGCGCCCGGAACAGCACCCGCTCCAGCAGATCGGCGAACAACTCGGCCCGCGGCCCCCGGCGCACGAGCCCGCTGAACGCGACATTGCCGCCGGACTCCGCGTAGAACGCGGGCGTCGTCGGCAGCGCGGAGGTCAGCGTGGGCATCGGGTTCACCGGACCGGACGGCAGCCCGAGCCGCAGGTCCGGCGGCACGTCGCCGGCGATCCACAGCACCACGTTCTCCCGCGTGAACCGCGTCGCCACCCAGTGCCGGAGATCGTCGGGACCCAGCGCGTCCAGGCCCCACTCGGGATAACCGGCGGTGCCGTAGCCGATCGCGCCGTGCCGCCACATCGGCAGCGAGGAGATGCCGCGCCCGGCTTCCTCGGTGCGCAGCACGGATTTCTCGACCGGCAGCCGGTCCATCGGCAGGTTCGCCAGCGACTCGCAGACCGCGGTCAGGTAGGCGACGACCTCGGCCGGAGTGCCACTGGTGAAGAAGTGCGTGGTGGTCAGCGAGGTCGAGGCGTTGGCGTGGTGGTCGACCTGCCCGTGGCGGTGCAGCGCCAAGTGCTCGACCAGGTGCGTGATGCCGCGGCGTGGCAGCGGCTCGTCGGCGAAGCCGACCCGGAACGCCAGCCCGGCCCGCATCGGCCCGGAGTAGGGGACGACGAGCGTGCGCACGCCGTCGACCTCGGTCTGTCTGATCATCTGTTCCCCCCGAGCGCGGCCGATCTGAGCTCCTCGAAACCACCGGCCGGATTGGTGTAGCAGCTGGCCCACGGATAGTTGCTGGCCAGGTCGCCGAGCGCACGGAAGTGCACGGCGGCCTTGGCCTGGTTGCCGGCCCAGGACGCGAGCACGGCGAACACGCCGTGCGCGGCCACCCAGCCCGGAACCGGTCGGAATGCCGGATGCAGCAGGGACTTGCGCACCGCCTCGTCGAGCTCCGCCTCGACGCCGGCCAGGTACTCGCCCCGCCCGTCCCGGCCGATCGCCATGGCGTGCTCGAGATGGGCGTAGCCGACCACCGTCCCGCTCAGCGACCCGGGCGGGGCGGCGTCGAGGCATTCCCGCGCGAACTGGTGCAGCGATTCCCAGGAACCGCCCCATTTCGGGCAGAGTTGTTGCACCAGGGCGGTTTGCGCCGGAAACAAATGCGGATTGCTTCGGGCCAACCGGTCGTAACGTCGCCGGGCCTCGCTCTGGCCGAATTCGAGTCCCATACCCATGGTGATCCGTTTCAGCCACGCCACGGTGTCCGTGGGATCGGCCGCGGTGAGGTCGATCAGGATCGCCTCGGCCGCCCGCAGCGCCTCGTGCATGCCGGCGAACTGCTGGCTGGAGACGTGCTGGGACCGCTTGCTGGAGCGGATCTCCCAGGCCTGGGCGATGTGCCGGCAGGCCAGCAGCAGCCGGCTGAGCCGGGACGGCGGCACCCGCCGCAGGAACTCCTCGACCTCGGCGATGTCGGCCACGATCCACGTGGCCTCGGCGGCCGCGTTGTCATCGGGCAGGGACGCGAAGAACTGGTCGATGCCCGCCCAGTCGCCGGCGCCGGCCACCGAGCGCAACCGGAGGAATTCCGGGTGCGCGGCAGTGATGTCGAATCTCGGGGCCGTCACGTGCAGGACAATAGATCAACGGGAGTCACGGCCGGAGCGGGTCAACCGCACGCGAGTGGCTCAGGTGCGGCCCAGGGGCAAATGAGCCACTCACGTGGCCGGGAAATCACCGCACGGCGTGGGGCAGGGACGGGGTCGGCTGAGCCGGCAGGGCGGTGGAGTGGGCGTGGAGGGCGGCGCCGACGGCCCGCAGGACGGGCACCAGCGCCTGTAACCGGTCCGGGTTGTCGGTGGCGCACTCGGTGATGCCGGCCCCGATGATCGGGCGGATCGCGGCGACGGCGCGGATGGCGTCCACCAGCTCGCTGATCAGCAGGCCGCCGGGCACGGGGCAGGTGACGTCGGCGAACTCGCTGGGGTCCAGCACGTCGAGATCGATGTGCAGATAGAACTGCGGGGCGCGGGAGGCGATCACCGCGTCCACCACCCAGGAGGCGTCGTAGTCGCGTTCGATCGGCACGTGGCGGACCAGGCCTCGATCGATCATGGCCTGCTCGCCGGGGTCCAGCGCCCGCGCGCCGGCCAGCACGACCCGCCGGGACACGACCGGGGCGTCGAGCACGAAGTCGCGGTCGCCCTCGCCGAAGGCGTGGCGTAAGGCCATGCCGTGGTACGCGCCGGAAGGCGAGGTGGCCGGAGTGTTGAGGTCACCGTGTGCGTCGAACCACAGCACGCCCAGCGCCGGCCCGAACCGCTTGCGGGCGAAGCCGAGCGGCACGGTCTCGACGCCGCAGTCGCCGCCGATGGTCAGCACCGGGCCTTGCGCGTGCCGTAAGGCCTGCGCCTGAAACGCCCGGTTGGCCAGCAGCACTTCGCGATTGTGGATGCCACCGACGAGTTTCGACGTGCCGGCGCGCACCTGCACCCGGCGCACGTCGAGGCCGAGCACTCGACCGGCCAGGTCGGCCAGCGCCAACGAGGCGGTGGGCAACCACGGGGACTTCGGGACGACCGCGCCCTGCCGCTGGGCCACGGACTGCAACTCCAGCACGAATCACACCTTGCCAGCGAAGGAGATCGCGCCACCAGACGGCAACACGGGGAACATCTCGTCACTCTACCGGGTGAAGCGTCGCCGTGCCGCCACCGTTGCGTCCATTGTGGACAGACCGCCGATGCAGGGAAGGACGCCTTACCTGCGTTCAACGCGGGTAAGGCGTCCTTCCCTGCATAACAGGATGTCAGGACAGCACGATCAGGAGATCGCCGCCTTCCACCTGCTGCTGACGGGAAATGGCCAGGCGCTGCACGACTCCGGCCTTCGGCGCGGTGATCGCCGCCTCCATCTTCATCGCCTCGATCGTCGCGACGGTCTGGCCCGCCTGGACGCTGTCACCCTCGGCGACCGAGACGGTGACCACACCCGCGAACGGCGCAGCGACGTGGTTGCCGTTCCCGCGGTCGGCCTTCTCGGCGGCCGGCACGTCGGCGGCGACCGAGCGGTCCCGCACCTGGATGGGCCGCAACTGTCCATTGAGGACGGCCATCACGGTGCGCATGCCGCGCTCGTCGGCCTCGCCGATGGCCTCCAGCGTGATCAACAGCCGCACGCCGCGGCCAAGATCCACCGAGTACTCCTCGCCCGGGCGCAGGCCGTACAGCCAGTCCTTGCTGCGCAGCACGCTGGTGTCGCCGTATGCGTCCCGGTGGGTGAGGAACTCCCTGGTCGGCGCCGGGAACAGCAGGCGGTTCAGCGTGCCCCGCCGGTTGCTGGCCAGCCCCTCGGTGTCCTCGTCGGAGAGGTCCGCGACGACCCGGGGCGCGGTGCGGCCGCTCAGGGCCTTGGTGCGGAACGGCTCCGGCCAGCCGCCGGGCGGGTCGCCCAGCTCGCCGTGCAGGAAACCGATCACCGAGTCCGGGATGTCGAAGCGGCCCGGGTCGGCCTCGAACTCGGCCGGGTCCACGCCCGCGCCGACCAGGTGCAGCGCCAGGTCGCCGACGACCTTGGACGACGGCGTGACCTTGACCAGGCGGCCCAGCATGCGGTCGGCCGCCGCGTAGGTGGCCTCGATGTCCTCGAACCGGTCGCCCAGGCCCAGCGCGATGGCCTGCTGCCGCAGGTTGGACAGCTGCCCGCCGGGAATCTCGTGGGTGTAGACGCGGCCGGTCGGTGACGGCAGGCCCGCCTCGAACGGCGCGTACACCCGGCGCACGGCCTCCCAGTACGGCTCCAGGTCGCACACGGCCTGAAGATCAAGGCCGGTGGTGCGGGCCGAGTGGTCGGTGGCGGCGACGATCGCCGACAGCGACGGCTGCGAGGTGGTGCCGGCGATCGACGCGGTCGCGCCGTCGATGGCGTCCACCCCGGCCTGGATGGCCGACAGGTAGGTGGCCAGCTGCCCGCCCGCGGTGTCGTGCGTGTGCAGGTGGACCGGCAGGTCGAACTCCTTGCGCAGCGCCGTGACCAGCCGCGCGGCGGCCGGCGGGCGCAGCAGCCCGGCCATGTCCTTGATCGCCAGCACGTGCGCGCCGGCCCCGACGATCTGCTCGGCCAGCTTCAGGTAGTAGTCCAGGGTGTACAGCTGCTCGCCGGGGTCGGACAGGTCGGCGGTGTAGCACAGCGACACCTCGGCGATGGACTTGCCGGTCTCCCGCACGGCCTCGATCGCCGGCCGCATCTGCTCGATGTCGTTGAGGGCGTCGAAGATGCGGAAGATGTCGATGCCGGTCTTGGTCGCCTCCTCGACGAACGCCCTGGTCACCGCCTCCGGGTACGGCGTGTAGCCGACGGTGTTGCGGCCGCGCAGCAGCATCTGCAGACACAGGTTCGGCACCGACTCGCGCAGCGCCGCCAGCCGCTCCCACGGGTCCTCGGCCAGGAAGCGCAGCGCCACGTCGTAGGTCGCGCCGCCCCAGCACTCCAGCGACAACAGCTCCGGGGTCATCCGCGCCACGTGCGGCGCGACCTGGAGCAGGTCCTTGGTCCGGACCCGGGTCGCCAGCAGCGACTGGTGGGCGTCACGGAAGGTGGTGTCGGTGACCAGCACGCCCGACTCGTTGCGCAGCCAGGCGGCGAAGCCCTCCGGGCCCAGCTCGGTCAGCCGCTGCTTGGAGCCGGCCGGCGGCTCCGCGTTCAGGTCCAGCTTGGGCAGCTTGGCCCACGGGTCGATCACCTGCGGCCGGGGGCCGTTGGGCTTGTTCACCGTGACGTCGGCCAGGTAGGTCAGCAGCTTCGTGCCGCGGTCGGCCGAGTGCCGGGCGGTCAGCAGCTCCGGCCGCTCCTCGATGAACGCCGTGGTCACGCGGCCCTCGCGGAAGTCCGCGTCGTCCAGCACGGCCTGGAGGAACGGGATGTTGGTGGAGACGCCGCGGATGCGGAACTCGGCCACGGCGCGCCGGGCCCTGGCCACCGCCGCATCGAAGGTGCGGCCACGGCAGGTCAGCTTGACCAGCATCGAGTCGAAGTGCGCGCCGACCATGCTGCCGGCGCCGATCGCGCCGCCGTCCAGGCGGATGCCCGAGCCGCCGGGCGAGCGGTAGGCGCTGATCACGCCGGTGTCCGGGCGGAAGCCGTTCACCGGGTCCTCGGTGGTGATCCGGCACTGCAACGCCGCGCCGCGCAGGTAGATCGCGTCCTGGCTCAGGCCCAGGTCGCCCAGCGTCTCGCCGGAGGCGATGCGCAGCTGCGACTGCACCAGGTCGACGTCGGTGACCTCCTCGGTCACCGTGTGCTCGACCTGGATGCGCGGGTTCATCTCGATGAAGACGTGGTTGCCGCGCTCGTCGAGCAGGAACTCGACGGTGCCGGCGTTGCGATAGCCGATCTGCTTGGCGAAGGCCACCGCGTCGGCGCAGATCTTGTCCCGGACCAGCGGGTCCAGGTTCGGCGCCGGGGCCAGCTCGATCACCTTCTGGTGCCGCCGCTGCACCGAGCAGTCACGCTCGTAGAGGTGGATCACGTTGCCGACGGCGTCGGCCAGGATCTGCACCTCGATGTGGCGGGGCCGCACGACCGCCTGCTCCAGGAACACGGTCGGGTCGCCGAAGGCCGACTCGGCCTCGCGCATGGCGGCCTCGATCGACTCCCGCAGCTGGGCCGGCTCCAGCACGCGCCGCATGCCGCGCCCGCCGCCGCCGGCGACCGCCTTGACGAAGATCGGGAAGCCGATCTCGTCGGCCCCCGCGACCAGCGCGTCCACGTCGCTGGACGGCTCGGAGGACTTCAGCGTGGGCAGGCCGGCGGCCTTGGCCGCGGCGATCGCCCGCGCCTTGTTGCCGGTCAGCTCCAGCACCTCGGTCGGCGGGCCGACGAAGGTGATGCCGGCCGCGGCGCAGGCCGAGGCCAGCTCCGGGTTCTCGGACAGGAAGCCGTAACCGGGGTAGATGGCGTCCGCGCCGGCCTTCCGGGCCGCCTCCACGATCTCGTCGACCGACAGGTAGGCCCGCACCGGGTGCCCGGCCTCGCCGATCTCGTAGGCCTCGTCGGCCTTGAGCCGGTGCAGCGAGTTGCGGTCCTCATGGGGGAACACCGCGACCGTGCCGGCGCCCAGCTCGTAGGCGGCGCGGAAGGCTCGGATGGCGATCTCGCCGCGGTTCGCGACGAGCACCTTGCGAAACATCAGGCGTTCCTCCGTGGTTTTCCTGGGGATCCGTCCAGCTGGGAACGCTACCGTGGCCATCCGTTCAGATGGGAGAACCATCCCGCGTGATGGACATAACGGATGGCTCTCAAGGCGGGCCGGGAGTGAGCACGGTCACGCCGGGTCGCCTAGCCTGCGGCCATGTCCCGTGATGACCCCTCGGCCGAGCGTGACGTCGACGTTCTGTCGACAGTCGGCAATGCGGAGTTCACCGAAGAACCCCCGAACGGCCCAGTGACCCTCGCAGACTCCGCATCCGTGTCACCCTCAGTCATCAGCCGCTGGAACCCGCGGGAAGTGTCGCTCACCGTCCTGTTCCTGGCCCCCGCGGTCGTCGGACTCGGCGCCTTCGTGATCTTCCCGCTGTTCCAGGCGGTGTACCTGGCCACCATGGGCAGCGACATCCTCGGCAACCCCACCCGCTTCGTCGGCCTCCAGCACTTCGAGGAGCTGTTCACGCCCGACTTCGGCGCGGTGCTGGGCCGCACGGCCGGCTTCACCCTGATGGTGGTGGTCGCCGGCGTGGTGCTGCCGATGGCGCTGGCCGTGCCGCTGAGCCAGCGACTGCCGGGCATGCGGGTCTTCCGCACCCTGTTCACGCTGCCGTTCGCCTACTCCGCCTCGGCGGCGTCGGTGGTGTGGCTGCTCATGCTCAATCCGGCCATGTCCCCGGTGAACTGGCTGCTCCAGCTGATCGGCGTGACCGCGCCGGGCTGGACCACCGACTCGGGCTGGGCGCTGGTCACGGTCGCGGGCGTGACCGTGTGGATGGTGTCCGGCTTCAACCTGCTGGTGCTCGCCGCCGGTCTGGCCGGCCTGGACGAGCAGGTGCTGGAGGCGGCCCGCATCGACGGCGCCTCGGGCGTCCGCCACTTCACCGGCATCGTGCTGCCGATGATCTCGCCGAGCCTGTTCTTCGTGATCGTCACGACCACGCTGACCGCCCTGCAGAGCCTGGGCCAGCCGCAGGTGATGACCGACGGCGGGCCCAACGGGGCGACCAGCACGCTGGTCTACTCGATCTTCAACCAGGCCTTCCACAACAACAACAGCAACTACGGCCTGGCCAGCGCGCAGGGCCTTGTCCTGCTGGTCGTCGGCGTGCTGCTGGCCGTCGTGCAGTTCGGCGTCATCGAGAGGCGGGTGCACTACCGGTGAGCCGGTTGAACAGTCCGGGGCGTGTCACCAGCACGCTGACCTATGTCTGGCTGATCGTGGCGGCGGTCGTGCTGCTGTTCCCGATCCTGCTGACGGTGCTCGGCGGCTTCCTGCCGTCGATCGACCTGCTGCGCCAGCCGCCCAACCTGCTCGGGCACTACACGGTGGACAGCTATCTCGGCGCGCTGCGGCAGACCGTGGTGCCGCTGCTGCCGGCGTTCGGCAACTCGCTGTTCGTGGGCCTGGTGATCATGATCGCGCACCTGGCGACCTCGTGCCTGGCCGCGTACGCGCTGGTGTTCCTGCGCACGCCGCTGCGGACCCCGCTGTTCTGGCTGTTCATGGCCACGATCATGGTTCCGTACGAGGCGATCGTGGTGCCCAACGCGCTGTTCGTGCGCAGCCTCGGCATCGGCGACAGCCGGTTCGCGCTGGTGCTGCCGTTCCTGGCCAACGGGTTCGGCGTGTTCCTGCTGCGGCAGGCCTTTCGGCAGTTCCCGGGCGAGCTGCGCGACGCCGCCACCATCGACGGCTGCGGGCACTTCCGCTTCCTGTTCACGATCCTGCTTCCGGGCTGCCGGCCGGCCATCGCCGCGCTGGCCGTCTGGTCTTTCCTACAGGGCTGGAACATGTACTTCTGGCCCCTGATCATCTCGTCGACCAACAACTCGCTGAACACCCTGCAGACCGCGGTGTTCGCCTTGCGCAGCAACGACAGCGCCGATCCCGGCCTGTTGCTGGCCGGCATCACGATCACGCTGCTGCCGACCCTGCTGCTCGTGCTGTTCGGCCAGCGCTGGCTGGTCCGCGGCTTCACCGCCGGAGCCGTGAAGTGACCTACCTAGGGAGAATCCAGGTGCGAACCAAGTTGGGGCTGGTGGCCGTCGCCGTCGCGGCCGCCACCGCCGTCACCGCGTGCAGCTCGGCCGCGAGCTCCGGTGGGTCCGGGGCCGGCGGCGACGCCCTGTCCGCGCCGGCCGCCAACGCGCTGGACGGCAAGGGCGAAACCGACATCACGTTCTGGCACGCGATGACCGGCACCAACGGCGAGACGCTCAAGAAGCTCACCGACCAGTTCAACGCGGCCAACCAGGGCAAGGTCAAGGTGACCCTGGCCTTCAAGAACAACTACGACGACACGCTGTCGGCGTACAAGAACTCGCTCAAGGGCGGCGAGCTGCCCGACCTGCTCCAGGTGTACGACGTCGGCACCCAGTTCATGATCGACTCCAAGGCCACGGTGCCGGCGCAGTCGTTCATCGACGTCGACAAGTACGACGTGTCCGGCATCCAGCCCAACATCGCCGGCTACTACTCGATCGGCGGCAAGCTGTACTCGATGCCGTTCAACACCTCGATGCCGCTGCTGTACATCAACAAGGACGCCTTCACCAAGGCCGGCCTCGACCCCAACAAGCCGCCGACCACGCTGGACGAGATCAAGGCCGACGCCGAGAAGCTGACCGTCAAGGACGGCAGCGGCAACACCACCCAGTACGGCTTCGGCGCCTCGCTCTACGGCTGGTTCCTTGAGCAGTGGACCGCGGTGGCCAACGCCTCGTACTGCAACCCGGACAACGGCCGCAACGGCCGCGCCACCGCCGCCAACTTCGCGACGGACAACAACGTGAAGCTGCTGACCTGGTGGAAGTCCATGGTCGACCAGGGCCTGGCGCTGAAGCTGGACAGCGACACCAAGAACGGCGACTCCGCCTTCGTCGCCGGCAAGGACGCCATCACGCTGGAGTCCACCGGCTCGCTGGGCGACTTCACCAAGGCCGGCTTCCAGGTCGGCACCGGCTTCTACCCGAAGATCAACGCCTCCGACGCGGGCGGCCCGATCATCGGCGGCGCCTCGCTGTGGATCGTCGGCAAGGGCAAGGACGACGCCCACAAGCGGGCGTCCTGGGAGTTCGTGAAGTTCCTGGAGAGCAAGGACTCGCAGGCCACCTGGCACACCTCGACCGGCTACTTCCCGGTCAGCAAGGCCGCGCTGGACACCGACGTGGACAAGCAGTGGGTGGCGTCCAAGCCGCAGTTCCAGACGGCCATCACGCAGCTGCAGAACACCAAGCTGACCACCGCGACCCAGGGCTGCCTGTTCGGCGTGATGCCCCAGGTGCGCAAGGCCGCCGAGAACGCCATGCAGGCCGCGGTGCTCCAGGGCAAGGACCCCAAGCAGGCCCTCACCGACGCCGCCGCCTCCCTCACCCAGCCCATCAAGGACTACAACGACTCGGTGAAGTGAGGTAACCCCCTTCGCTACGTGAGTGGCTCATTTCGCATTTTCGGGGCACCTGAGTGGCTCAGGTGCCCCTGGAGCGAAAATGAGCCACTCACGTAGCGATCACGGCTCACTGCGACAGGCGTTCGATCTGGCGGATCTTGTTCATGGCGTCCAGGGCGGCGACCTTGTAGGACTCGGCCAGGGTGGGGTAGTTGAAGACGGCGTCGACGAGGTAGTCGACGGTGCCGCCGCAGCCCATCACGGCCTGTCCGATGTGGATCAGCTCGGTGGCGCCGGTGCCGAACACGTGCACCCCGAGGATGGACCGGTCCTCCGGCGACACCAACAGCTTCAGCACGCCGTAGGAGTCGCCGATGATCTGGCCGCGGGCCAGCTCCCGGTACCGGGACACGCCGATCTCGAACGGGATGCGCTCGTTGGTCAGCTGGTCCTCGGTGCGTCCGATGAAGCTGATCTCCGGAATGGTGTAGATCCCGATCGGCTGCAGCGTGGACATGGCCTGCACGGTCTCGCCGCACGCGTGGTACGCCGCCAGCCGGCCCTGCTCCATCGAGGTCGCGGCCAGCGCGGGGAAGCCGATCACGTCGCCGACCGCGTAGATGTGCGGCACCGAGGTGCGGAAGTACTCGTCGACCTCGATCCGGCCGCGCTTGTCGGCCTGCAGCCCGGCCTTGTCCAGCTGGAGCACCTCGGTCATGCCCTGCCGGCCGGCCGAGTACATGACCACCTCGGCCGGGATCTTCTTGCCGCTCTCCAGCACGGCGATGGCGCCGCGCTCGTGCCGCTCGACCGCGGCCACCGTCTCGCGGAAGCGGAAGGTGACGGCCAGGTCCCGCAGGTGGTACTTGAGCGCCTCGACGACCTCGCCGTCGCAGAACTCCAGCATCCGCTCGCGCTGCTCGACGACGGTGACCTTGGTGCCAAGGGCCGCGAACATGGACGCGTACTCGATGCCGATCACGCCGGCGCCGACCACGATCATCGACTGCGGCACCCGCTCCAGGGCCAGGATGCCGTCGGAGTCGATGATGGTCTTGCCGTCGAACTCCACTGTGGCCGGCCGGGCCGGCGCGGTGCCGGTGGCGATCACGATCTTGTCGGCGGTGACCGTGAGCTCGCGGCCGCTGCCGTCGACCACCTCGACGGTGTGCTCGTCCACGAAGTGCCCCATGCCCGGCAGCATCGCCACGTGGTTGCGGGTGAGCTGGCTGCGGATCACCTCCACCTCGCGGCCGATCACGTGGTTGGTGCGGGCCAGCAGGTCGGAGACGGTGATGTCCTCCTTGACCTGGTAGCTCGCGCCGTACATCTCGCGCTGGTTGAGTCCGGTCAGGTAGAGGACCGCCTCCCGCAGTGTCTTGGACGGGATCGTGCCGGTCTGGATGCACACCCCGCCCACCATGTCCCGCCGCTCCACGACCGCGGCCCTCTTGCCCAGCTTGGCCGTCGCGATGGCGGCCTTCTGTCCGCCGGGGCCGGACCCCAGCACCAGCACATCGAAGTCGCGCACGCGGCCAGTCTGCCCCTTGACACCGTAAGCTAATGCCATTAGCTTTTTAGCTACACCAGTTAGCCAGGAGGCGACGATGAACACCAGGTACCTCGACGTGAACGGCGGACGGATCGCGTACGACGAGACCGGCCCCGAGGACGGCCAACTCGTGCTCTGCCTGCACGGACTGGGCGAGACGCGCCGGTCCTACCGGCTGCTGACGCCGCTGCTGGCGGCGGCCGGATACCGGGTCGTGACCACCGACATGCGGGGCTGCGGCGAGTCCTCCGCCGAGTTCGCCGACTACTCGCCCGAGGCCGTCGGCGCGGACACCCTGGCCCTGCTGCGCCACCTCGGCCGGCCCGCCGTCGTGCTCGGCCACTCCTACGCCGGCGCCTCGGCCGTCTGGCTGGCCACCGAGGCCCCGGAGCGCGTCCGCGGCGTGGTGCTGCTCGGCGCGTTCGTGCGGGACGCCAAGATGAACCCCGTCATGGGCCTGCTCGCCAAGATGGTCGCCCGCAGCGCTGTGCTGTGGGGCGCCTACTACAAGACGCTGTACCCGACCCGGAAGCCCGCCGACTTCGACGCCTACGTCGCCTCGTTGAAGGCCTCCCTGCGCCAGCCCGGGCACCTCGCCGCGCTGGCGGCGATGATGGGCGGGTCCCGCGCGGACGCTGCCGCGAGGGTGCCTCGGGTGACCTGCCCGGCGCTGGTTGTCATGGGCACCAAGGACTCCGACTTCCCGGACCCGGTCGCCGAGGCGCGCTGGATCGCCGACACCCTCGGCGGCCCGGCCACCGTGGACATGGTCGACGGCTCCGGGCACTATCCGATGACCGACGCTCCCGACACCACCGCCGCCGCGATCACCGCTTTCCTCAAGGAGGTCTGACATGCCCCGGGTCGGCCTGTCCCCCGACGCCGTCGTCGACGCCGCCGTCGCCGTGATCGACGCCGACGGCCCGGACGCGCTGAGCCTGGCCGCCGTGGCCAGCCGGACCGGCGTCGCCACCCCGTCGCTGTACAAGCACGTGTCCAGCTTGGACGCACTGCGGACGCTGGTGCAGTTGCGGGTGATCACCGAGCTGGGGGACGAGCTGGCGCGAGCCGTGCTCGGTCGCAGCACCGACGACGCGTTGCGGGCCTTGATGAACGCCTACCACGGCTACGCCGTCACCCACCCCAACCGGTACGCCGCGCTGCCGCAGCAGCCCCGATCGGACCCGGCGCTGGCCAAGGCCGGTGACCGCGCCATCGAGGTGATCCTGGCCGTGCTGCGCGGATACGGGCTGGAGGGTTCGGCGGCGATCCACGCCACCCGGTGCGTGCGGGCCGCCATGCACGGCTTCGCCTCGCTGGAAATCTCCGGCGGTTTTCAACTGGCGGAGGACCTCGGGGAGAGTCATCGTCTACTGGTGAACACCGTGGTGGCCGGCTTCGGCCGCTGAAACCGTTGGCAACAGCGAGAAAAACGGCGGGTATACCCGTCAATTCCGTCAAGCAAACCACTCGTTCGGGTCTTTTTTCCACGAACGGTGAGGCGGAGATCACTTTTCAAGGTCATCAGCTCTTAACATCGGCCTGTCGGCCGCTGGAGGGAGCACCACATGGCCACTTCATCGGACCCGTCGGGCATCACCCGACGCGGCGCGCTGCGCACTGCCGGCGCCCTCGCGGTGACACTGCCGGCGGTCGCCGCCGGAACCGGCGTCGCGTTCGCCAGCCCGCCGCCGCTGCCCAGCGGGCCGCCGCACCCTCCGGGCCGGGTCGTCACCCAGACCCCGATCCTGTACGGCGACCAGTTCCCGGCCGGCGCGATCTGGCCGCCACCGCCGTACCAGATCACGCAGGCCCGGATCCAGGAGATGAAAAACGCCGGCCTCAACTTCTTCATCACCGGCAACTACCTGGACGACGGCTACATCGTCTCCCGCGCCCTCGGGATGGCCGACGCCGTCGGCGGCATGCACGTGATCGTGCGCGACGACCACGACATCGCCAACCTCGCGCGCTGGTTCACCATCACCGACGATCGCTCGGTGCCGATGTCGGTCAGCACCGCCGACGCCGCCGCCATGGCCGCCCGCGCCTTCGGCGTCTACGCCTCGCACCCGTCCTTCGCCGGCTTCTCGCTGCTGGAGGACACCGAGCCCTGGACGTACGGCAACCTCAACGCCGTGGTCAACGCCCTGCGCTCGGCCAACCCGTACTACCTGCGCTACAGCAACCTGCCGCCCGGCTCCGGCCCCGGCTACCAGGCCACGCTCGTCGACTACGTGAACCAGACCAACGCGCAGATGCTGTCGTTCGACCGGTATCCCATGATGGCCGACGGCTCCACCGACCCCGGTTTCGTCAGCAACTGGGCCGACGTCCGGGCCGTGGCCAACCAGGTCGGCAAGCCCGCCTGGGGCTACGTGCAGACCTGCGGCTTCGACGGGCACCGCTCCCCCAGCTACGACGACATCGCGTGGCAGGTCAACACCAGCCTGGCCTACGGCGCCAAGGGACTTCAGTACTTCCCGTACTGGACGCCCTCGCCCGAGCGCGGCGGCAACTTCCAGCCCGCCATGATCGACTCCCTCGGCCGGCGCACCCAGCACTACTACGACGTGCAGGACATCAACTCCAGCATCCTCGCCGGCATCGGCAGCCAGCTCCGGGCCATGACCTCGGAGTCGGTCACGCACGCCAACGAGACCGCGACGCCGGCCCGCAGCGCCCGCTTCGGCCCCGACAACTACGTCACCGAGGCCTCCGGCGACGCCGTCGTGCTCAGCCGCTTCGTCGACAAGGCCGGCGGCCGCTGGCTGTTCGTGGCCAACCGCTCCAACCGCGCCGCCGCCAAGGCCACCGTCAAGCTCCGGTCATCGGCCGTGGCCCGGGTGTCCCAGTTCGACACCCGCTCCCGCACCGTCACCGCCCAGCGCGACCCCGGCGGCATCTCCGTGTCCCTGCGTCCCGGCGCTTCCGCCCTCTACCACCTGGCCGCGCACAGCTAGCTCTTCTCCAGGAACTCCGCGCGGGAGGCATCGACGACCTCCCGCACCATCTGCGCGAGGCCGGGGTGCTCGACCAGGTCGGGGTCCTCGCCGACGACCCGCTGGGCCTCGGCGCGGGCCTCCTCGATCACGTCGAGATCGTCCAGCAGGGACAGCATCTTCAGTCCGGACTTCACGCCGGACTGGGCCGCGCCGAGGATGTCGCCCTCGCGGCGCAGCTCCAGGTCCATCTGGGCCAGCTCGAAGCCGTCCAGGGTGTCGGCGACGGCCTGCAGCCGCTGCATGGTGGAGCTGCCGGCCGGCACCTCGGAGACCAGCAGGCACAGGCCGGGGGCGCTGCCCCGGCCGACGCGGCCGCGCAGCTGGTGGAGCTGGCTGACGCCGAACCGGTCCGCGTCCATGATCACCATGACGGTCGCGTTCGGCACGTTGACGCCGACCTCGATCACCGTGGTGGCCACCAGGACCTTGACGTCGTTGGCGGCGAAGGCCCGCATCACGGCGTCCTTGTCCTCCGGCGGCATCCTGCCGTGCAGCATCTCGACCCGCAGCCCCTTGAGCGGGCCGCCGGTGAGCCGGGGCAACACGTCGGTGACCGCGAGCGGCGGCCGCTGGTCGCTGTTGCCGCCCTTGGGTTCCTTGGGTTCGGCGTCCTCGTCGTCGCCGATGCGCGGGCACACCACGTAGGCCTGGTGCCCGGCCGCGACCTCCTCACGGATGCGTTCCCACGCCCGCCGCAGCCACTCCGGCCGCTCCGCCACCGGCACCACGGAGCTGGTGATCGGGGACCGGCCCTGCGGCAGCTCACGCAGCGCCGACACCTCCAGGTCGCCGTACACGGTCATGGCCACCGTGCGCGGAATCGGCGTCGCCGTCATGACCAGCACGTGCGGGCTGACGCCCTCGCCGGACTTGCCGCGCAGGGCGTCCCGCTGCTCGACGCCGAACCGGTGTTGCTCGTCGACCACGACGAACCCCAGTTCCGCGAACGACACCTTGTCCTGGATCAGCGCGTGCGTGCCGACCACGATGCCGGCCGCACCGGAGGCGATGTCCAACATCGCCTGCCGCCGCTGCGCCGTGTTCATCGACCCCGTCAGCAGCACGATCCGGGTCGCCTGCTCCGGCGCGCCCAGCTCGCCGGCCGTCGCCAGGTCGCCGAGCATCTCCCGCAGCGAGCGAGCATGTTGCGCCGCAAGGACTTCCGTCGGCGCCAGCATCGCCGCCTGCTTGCCCGCGTCCACCACCTGGAGCATGCCGCGCAGCGCCACCAGCGTCTTGCCCGAGCCCACCTCACCCTGCAGCAGCCGGTTCATCGGGTGCGTGCCGCCGAGTTCCTCGGCCAGCACTTCGCCGATCTCGCGCTGGCCGTTGGTCAGCGTGAAGGGCAGCCGCTCGTCGAACGCGTCCAGCAGGCCACCCGTGCGCCGCGCGCTGGGCTTCGCCGGCCGGGCCGCCGCCGACTTCCGCCGCTGCGCCAGCGCGAGCTGGATCGACAGCGCCTCGTCCCACCGCAGGCGGCGCTTGGCCTCGTCGATCGCCTCCTGGGTGTCCGGGAGGTGGATCAGCTTCAGCGCCGACATCAGGTCGAGCAGGGCATACCGCTTGACCAGGTCGCCCGGCAGCGGGTCGACCACGCCGTCCCACATGCTCAGGACCTGCTCCACGCAGCGGGCGATGCTCCAGGTCGGCACGCCGTGGACCGCCGGGTAGACCGGGATCAGCTTGCGGGCGAAGGACGCGATCGCCTGCTCGCCGTCCTCGCCTTCGCCGTCGAGCAGCTGGAACTCCGGGTGGGCCAGCTGCATCGTCTTGTTGAACTTGCTGACCTTGCCCGCGAACAGGCCGCGGGCCCCCGGCACCAGCTTGTTCAGGTTGGCGATCTTCTGGCTGAAGAAGACGAGGCTCAGCGGCCTCGTGCCGTCGGTGACGATCACCTCGGTCATCGTGCCCCGCCGGGCCCGCATCGGCTTTTTCGTCATCTTGGCCACGTCGGCCAGCACCGTGACGTGCTCGTCCAGCTCCAGGCTGGCGATGGAGGTCAGCTGGCCGCGCTCGTCGTACCGGCGTGGGTAGTGCCGCAGCAGGTCGCCGACCGTGCGCAGGCCCAGTCCGTCGGCCAGGGCCACTGCGGTCTTCTTGCCCAGCAGCGGTTCGAGGGAGTCGTCGATGGCAGTCATCGGGTGCTATTCAACCCCGTGCCCCTGACACCGCTAATCTGGCCGCCCCTGCGAGCCCTTGCCTAGGAGCTGCCCCATGCCCCGCCCCAGCGTCGAGGCCGAGCGGCGGGCCCAGATCCTGCGCGCCACCTGCCAGGTCATCGCCGAGAGCGGGCTGCGCAACCTGCGCATCTCCGACGTCGCCCGGCTGGCCGGCGTCTCCGGCGGCACCGTGCACTACTACTTCGACACCAAGCAGGACCTCGCCCAGGCCGCCTTCGAGGACTGCTATGAGCGGTCCCTGGAGCGCCGCCGCTGGCTGCTCGACTCCCGGGCCGACTCCCTCACCCGCCTGCGCCAGATCGTCGACTCCTACGTGCCCGGCACGCCCGAGACCATCGAAGCCTGGAAGGTCTGGGTCGAGTTATGGGCCGAGAGCCCCCGCTCCCCCCGCCTGCGTGAGCTCAACGAGCGCCTCTACGGCGACTGGCGCCGCATCGTCGCCGCCGTCGTCCGCGACGGCCAGTCCCGCGGCCAGCTCGCCGACGGCGACCCCTTCGTCCTGGCCAACATGCTCGTCGGCATGATCGACGGCCTCGCCGTCCAGGTCCTCGCCGGCTCCCACTCCCTCACCGCCGGCCGCATGCGCGCCACCTGCCTGGCCTTCGTCGACACCGTCCTGGCCCGCCGGCCGTCCGCTAACGTCGTGGAGTGACATCGGACGTGACCGTGTGGTTGAGGGCTCGATTCGGTCCCGAGGTCGATGCCTGGGTCGACGCGATCCCCGCCCTCGCCCAGCAGTTGGCCACACGGTGGGAAATGCGGCTGGGCGAGATGTTCGCCGGCGGGGCCTCGTCGGTGGTGTTGCGGTGTGAATGGCCGGACGGCACGCCCGCGGTGCTCAAACTCAGCCCGGATCACGCGCTGCTCGGCCGGCAGGTCGAGATGCTGGGTCTGTTCGCCGAATCGTGCCGGGTGCCGGCCGTCCTGGCCGCCGATCCGGCACTGGGGGCCATGGTCCTTGAGGAGATCGTGCCCGGCACCGAGGCCGAGCATCTGCCCCTCGATTCCCTGCCCGGGCAATGGGGCGAGCTGCTGGCCGCCCTGCACTCCGTGGCGCCGCCGGAAACCTGGCCATGGGACCTCCGTTGGCGGTGTGACGAGTCCTTCGCCCGCGTCGGCCGCCGCCTGTCCGACCCGCTGATCAGCCCCCATGTCAGCGCCGACGTCTGGCAGCGGGCGCAGGGCCGGTGCCAGGCGCTGCTGGACACTCAGGACCGGCGGGTGTTGCTGCACGGCGATCTGCACCTGGGCAATGCCCTCGACGGCGGCCCGCGCGGCCTGGTGGCCATCGATCCCAAGGCGTGCGTGGGCGATCCCTGTTACGACGCCGTCGACTACGTCGTGGCCGGCGCCGGCCATGACGGCATCGCCGTTCGCTGCGAGCAGGTCGCGGCGGCCTGCGGCCTGGACGGCGACCGGCTTTACGCGTGGGGCCAGGTCATCGCGCCCTTCGCCGCCATCGGCCAGCTGTACGACAACGCCCCGCAGGCAGTGGTCGACGAACTACTGGCGTTCGCCCGAGGTTAGTGAGCGCTCACGCCGCGGAGCCGAACTTGGCGTCTATGTCGCGGACGGCCAGGTCGGCGATGCGGGCGGCGGCGGCGCGGGGGGTGACGGCGGCGTGGTCGGCCTCGTCGAGGACGGCGGTGACCAGGCGGCGCATGGTGGAGCGGATCTTGCGGAAGGCGCTGTCGGAGTTGGGCTGGACGTCGCCGAAGAGGGTCCACCACCACCAGCTGCCGCTGGCGGAGTTGGCGACGACGTCGGGGATGACGAGGGTGCCGCGGTGCACGAGGCGGCGCTCGGCCTCGGGCAGGACGGGCATGGTGGCGGCCTCGACGACGACGCGGGCCCGGACCTGGTCGACGTTGCGCTCGTCGACGGCGTAGGACACGGCGGCCGGCACGAGGACCTCGGCCTCGACGTCGAGCCACTTCTCGCCGGGCAGGAGATGGTCGCCGGGGGCGAGGTCGTCGCGGTCGACGGTGCCATGGGCGTCGCGCCCGCGCAGCAGGCGCTCGACGTCGAGACCGTCCTCGTTGGCCACGATGCCCTTCACGTCGGCGATGCCGACGACCTTCACCCCGGCCTCGGACAGGAACCGCGCGGTGGAGCCGCCGATGGCGCCGAAGCCCTGGACGAACGCGCGCACATCCTGGACGGGCAGGCCCAACCGGTCCAGGCCCGTGAGGGCGGCCTCGGCCACGCCGCAGCCGCCGACGAGCTCCTTGAGCCGCAGGCCGCCGACCCGGACCTGGGAAGCCTTGCGCAGCCGGGCCCGCGCGGCCCGCTCGTCGTCGAGCAGGGGGTACACGGCCTGGATCGACGAGGAGAAGCCGAGTTCGGCCAGCGCCTTGTCGATCGTGGACTGTCGCAGGCCGAGATCCTCGCCCATGGTCCAGAACTGCTCGACGTACGGCCGCATCGCGGTCAGGTAACGGCGCAGCACCTCGGTGGCCCGAGGGTCGTACGGATCCCAGTCGATGCCGCCTTTCGCGCCGCCCAACGGGATGTAGCGACCGGCGGGGTCGTAGTTCAGCGCCTCGCGGACGGACATGCCGGCGGCCAGGCCGCGAACCTCGTCCAAGGTGCAGCCCGCGCGCATCCGCAGCCCGCCACTGCTCACGCCACGCACCAGCCGGTCGATCACGAGATAGCCGTGGCAGCCGGTCACGGGATCGGTCCAGGTGACCTGAAGGTAGGGTTCACGCACCGGGCCACCTCCTCGCTGGTGACGTGCGGATATGCAGGTACCGCACAGTTGACCCGACACCTGACTGATGTGTCAATCAACGCGCCCCGACCGCAACCGAGGTGTCAGCTGCCGGACACCAAAGGGGTCGAGGCAGCGCCGCAACGGGTCGTGAGGCGGTGGCGACGATGCGTGCGCGGGCGACCGCGATGGTCGCTCACGGTGATCGCGCCGTCACCGCGGAAATCCACTGTGGACGATCCGAAGAGAACCGTCCACAAGGGACTATTCGACGCCGACGAGCGCGACCGTGCCCGGCTGGCCGCCGGCGTATCCGGTCAGCTCCGCCTCGGGATGGCTCAGCCGCAAATGCCGACCCAGTTCCTCGTCGAGGCCCGCCGGAGCGTCCGCACCGGCGAAAACGGTCACCAGCTCGCCCCCGCCGTCCAGCATCCGGTCCACCAGGCGGCAGGCGGCGGCGACCAGATCGGCCGGCGAGGGCTCGATGAGGACGACCTCGCCGTCGATCATGCCCAGCGCGTCGCCGGGCTGGCAGCGGCCGACCCAGGTGATGGCCTCCCGTTGCGCGATCACGAGTTCCCCACGCCTGGTCGCCGCGGCGGCCTCGGCCATCGCGACGACGTCGTCGCCGGAACGCCGCGTCGGGTCGTGGACGGCGAGCGCGGCGAGGCCCTGCACCGGCGAAGCGGTCGGCACGACGACAACGTCGCGGCCGTCCCGTTCCGCCGCCTGGGACACGAGATCGGCCAGCCCGATGTCGTTGGGCAGCACGACAACCTGGGCCGCGCCGGTCTCGGCCAGCACGTCGACCAGATCGCCGACGGCCGGTTCACGGCCGTCCCTGAGCATCAGCACCGAGGCGCCCTCGGCCCGGAACAGCTCGGCGGCGTCCTCGCCGGCGACGATGGCCACCACCGCCCGGTCCCGCGCGAACTGGGCCCGCTGCGCGGCGAAGCGGGTGACGGTGATCCGGTGCGGGCGCCCGTTCTCGACGCCGACCTCGATCGCCGCGCCGACGTCGTCGCAGTGCACGTGGACCGACCACAGCCCGTGACCGTCGCCGGCCACCACGACGCTGTCACCGAGCCGGGCCAGCCGCTCGCGCAGCACCTGCTCGTCGGCGAGACCGTCGAGCAGGTACATCACCTCGTACTCGAAGCCGCTGCTCTCGTGGACCAGGGCGGTCCTGAGTGCGCTCATCGGTGGCAAGTCGTGTTCGACGTCACTGTCGAGGCGCTCGGACACCACCATCGCCAGGGCGTCCAGGAGCAGCAGCAGCCCCCGGCCGCCGGCGTCGACGACGCCGCGCTCGGCCAGCACGGCCAGCTGCCGCGGGGTGTCGGCAAGCGCTTGCGCGGCGGCCTTCGCCGCGGCGCGCGCCACGTCGTCCAGCAGGTCGGAGGCACATTCCTCGGCGGCGTCGGCGGCGGCCGTGAGCACGGACAACACCGTGCCGGCGACCGGCTTGGACACGGCCGCCGTGGCCAGTTCGTCGGCCCGGCGCAGGGCACCCCTCAGGGCGGTGCCGCTGACCGTACGAGCGCCTTCCCAGCTCTCGGCCAGGCCGCGCAGCACCTGCGAGAGGATCACGCCCGAGTTGCCCCGTGCGCCCGCCACAGCCCCCTTGGCCAGCGCCGACACCGCCGTGCCGACCGCGTCCGCCGGGTCACCGACCAGGGCGTCCAGCGCCGACCGCATCGTGTGCAGCAGGTTCGTGCCGGTGTCGCCGTCGGCGACGGGGTAGACGTTGATGCTGTCGATGGCCTCGCGGTCCGCGTCCAGCGCGCGCACCCCGGCTGCCGCCCACCGGCGGACCGCGTCGGCGTCCAGCGCCTGAAGCACGTCCGACCCCTCCTCTCCCAGCCCTCCGCGGCGAGGGTAGCGGGGCCGGTTTGGAACCCCGACGGATCACCGGTTACCCTGTTCTGGTTGCTCTGGTCCGTGCTTGGTCCGGATCAGCGCGTCCGTACCGGTGGCAACGCTGGAGTCGGATGCCACCTGAGGACCGAAATTACTTGAAGGAGTGTCTGACATGGCTGCCGTCTGCGACGTCTGCGGCAAGGGGCCGGGCTTCGGCATGTCGGTCTCGCACTCGCACCGCCGGACCAACCGCCGGTGGAACCCGAACATCCAGTCGGTGCGCGCCAAGGTCGCGCCCGGCCAGCGTGCTCGGGTCAACGTGTGCACCTCGTGCCTGAAGGCCGGCAAGGTCGTCCGCGGCTGAGTCCGTAGATCTGCAAAAGACCCAAGGGACGAGTCCCTTGGGTCTTTTGCTGTGTCCTGATCAGGCGACGGGCGCTGGTTCCGGGCTGGGCGCGGGAGTCCGGGCGAAGCGCTGGGCCAGCCAGGCACAGACCATGAGCTGGATCTGGTGGAACAGCATCAGCGGCAGCACGATCAGTCCGACCGAGGCCGCCGGGAACAGCACACTGGCCATGGGCAGGCCGCTGGCCAGCGATTTCTTCGAGCCCGCGAACATGATCGTGATCCGGTCCTCGCGGGAGAAGCCGAGCAGCTTCGGGCCGAACCAGGTGACCGCGAGCACCACGCCCAGCAGCGCGATGTTCACGCCGACCAGGGCGAGCAGGCTCGTGATCGACAGTTGGCCCCAGATGCCGGCGACGACGCCCTCGCTGAACGCCGTGTAGACGACCAGCAGCACCGAGCCGCGGTCGACCAGGCCCAGCACCGACTTGTGCCGGCTGACGAAGCCGACCAGCCAGCGCCGGGCCAGCTGACCGAGCACGAACGGCAGCAGCAGTTGGAGCGTGATGTCGACCAGCGCGTGGCCGGAGAAGCCGCCGCCGCGGGTGGTGAGCAGCGTGCCGACCAGCAGCGGCGTGAGCACGATGCCGACCAGGTTGGAGAACGAGGCCGCGCAGATCGCCGCCGACACGTTGCCGCGGGCGATGGACGTGAAGGCGATCGAGGACTGCACCGTCGAGGGCAGGCAGCAGACGTAGAGCAGGCCGATGTACAGCTCCGGCGAGATCACGCCGGGCACCAGCACCCTCAGGCCCAGCCCGAGCAGCGGGAACAGCACGAAGGTGGCGGCGAACACGATGCCGTGCAGCCGCCAGTGCCTGATACCGGCGAGCGCGTCCTGCGGCGACAGGCGGATGCCGTACAGGAAGAACAGCAGGCCGATCGCCACCGTCGTCGCGTCGCCGAACACCGGCACCCACAGCCCACGCGCCGGCAGCAGCGAGGCCAGCGCGACCGTGCCGAGGATGGCCAGGATGTAGGGGTCGATTCGGCGCATGTCTCCAGGATCGATGCAGAACGCCAATTCGGAAACACGCTAACCGCTCTGACTGTGTTCACGAAACGTGATAAGTCAGGGTTCGCGCGCACAATGGCCCCATGTGCCGAAGCATCAAGACCCTGCGCCCGCCGTTCACCGACCACGTGACCGACGCCGACGTCCGCGCCGCCGCCCTCCAGTACGTGCGCAAGCTCTCCGGCTTCCGCGCCCCCGCCGCCCACAACGCCGAGGCCTTCGCCAAGGCCGTCGAGGCCGTCGCCGCCGCGACCGCCGAACTCCTGTCCTCCCTGGAGGTCCGCGGCCAGCACCAGCACTGAATCAGGCGCGTCGCTTCAACCGTCCGGCCGCGACCAGCGCAACCAACGCGAAGAAGATTGTTCCGTAGGCCGGGTGCTGCACACTGCCGTCCGCCCCGAGCTGCGGTTGCTGGACGACGGCGAAGATCATCCCCGTGACACCGCAGACCATGAAGCAGGCGAGCGCGGGTCGGCCCACGGTGCCGAGCCGCCTGAATGCGAGCCGGTCAGCGGCCCACAGCGCGAACATGTCCAGCGTCAGCCCGCTTCGGCCTCGCGTCGCCAACCACCAGACCATCCCGGCCGCGCCCACCACGGCCAGGCCGATCACCAAGCCGGCCATGCGGGCGCCGACCGAGTCGTCCCCGGCCACACCGAGCGCGATGCCACCGGGAACCAGCGATACCAGGGTGAGCGGACCAAAGCTCAGCAGCCACTCCCCGACCGCGCGCGGCCATCGCCTACGACGACGTCGGGCCGAGACCGCCGCCGGCAGGCTCGGCCCAGGCAGGCTCGGCGCGGACATCGCGTAGTAGTTGTTGTGGAAGTGGACGCCGCCATTGACGTCACGCCCCTGGACCACGTTGCCGTGCACGGTGCCGGACAGATCGTTGCGCATAGTGGGCCGCCGCCCGGCTTCATCGACCGGCGGCCGCGGTTGGTCACTGGTCATGGCAGCTTCCCGTCGACGCACGGCACACGTGACAGCATCGGTTCGGGGCTTTGGGCGTTACTGCCTCGGAAGATCGTCCTGCGCCGGCGTTCACGGACACGGCGCACCACCCCGCCAGGTCACCCAGCAGCACCGCCGCCACCAGGTGCGGAACGAACGGGAGCAGGCTTCAGGCCGGGTGCCGGCACGGCCTCAGCCGCCGTCCGGTCGACGGAGAAGTGTCCGTCTTGGTACACGTCACCGTGCAGGTCGTTCTTGGTCTCACCCGGCTCCGGTAAGTCCTCGTCCGTCACGGCAGCTTCCAGTCGATGGGCTGCGCGCCCTGCCTGGTCAGCAGGTCGTTGGCCCGACTGAACGGCTTCGAGCCGAAGAAACCCCGGTCCGCCGACATCGGGCTCGGATGCGCCGACTCGATGCACGGCACCCCTTGCAGCAACGGCGCCAGGCTGCGGGCGTTGCTGCCCCACAGGATTGCCACCAGCGGGGTGCGACGGGCGTGCAGTGCGCGGATGGCCTGCTCGGTGACCTGCTCCCAGCCCTTGCCCTTGTGCGAGTTCGGCCGTCCCGGCGCCACCGTCAGAGATCGGTTGAGCAGCAGCACTCCCTGCTCCGCCCACGGCGAGAGGTCGCCGTTCGACGGTCGCGGCAGGCCCAGGTCGGACTCCATCTCCGTGTAGATGTTGGCCAGGCTGCGCGGCACCGGCCGCACCTCGGGCGCCACCGAGAAGCTCAGGCCCACCGCGTGCCCCGGCGTCGGATACGGGTCCTGCCCCACGATCAGCACCCGCACGTCCGCGAACGGCTGTTTGAACGCCCGCAGCACGTTCTCCCCCGCCGGCAGGTAGGTGCGCCCCGCCGCCACCTCGGCGCGCAGGAACTCCCCCATCGCGGCTATCCGCTCCGCGACCGGCTCCAACGCCTGCGCCCAGCCGGCTTCGACAACTTCGTTCAAGGGACGGGAAACCATGGCGCGAACTGTATCCGGCGGGTCTGACACTCCCGGCGAGGACCGACGAGCGCGGCTGGGTCGATCACATGCGGGAGTGCCCAGTGACGATCTTGGATAGCCTGCCGCCTCGATCGGGCAACGACTTCACGGGAGTGGACATGGCCGACCAGCGGGTCTGGCTTGACGTGCCGTACCAGGAGAAGGACCAGGCCAAGGCCCTCGGGGCACGCTGGGATCCGTCAGCCAAGCGCTGGTACGCGGCGCGGGCCGGTGTTGACGGCCTGCAGCGGTGGGAGG
This sequence comes from Kutzneria sp. NPDC051319, assembly GCF_040682195.1. Classification (NCBI taxonomy): domain Bacteria; kingdom Bacillati; phylum Actinomycetota; class Actinomycetes; order Pseudonocardiales; family Pseudonocardiaceae; genus Kutzneria; species Kutzneria sp. NPDC051319. The sequence goes on from NZ_JBFBAM010000030.1 coordinate 39,162, forward strand.
CCTTGCCGGACGTCCCGACGCTGTTGCCCGGCGAGGATCGCGCCTTCGGCTCCGGGTTGTTCGTCGACCTGGTGCCGAGTTCGTGCTGGTTCACCAATGTCCGCTCCTGTGTCGACCAACGCGACTGGGAACGGTTGCGGCGCATGGTGCTCCAGCGAGCGGACAACCGCTGCGAAGGATGCGGGCGAGGCGAGGCACGCCCGGAACAGCGGTGGCTGGAGGTCCACGAACGCTGGTCGTACGACGACAGGGCCCGCGTGCAGGCGCTGCGACGGTTGATCTGCCTGTGCACCGACTGCCACCGGACCACCCACTTCGGCCTGGCTCAGGTCAAGGGGCTGGCCGAACCGGCCCTGGCCCATCTCATGGCCGTCACCGGGATGTCCCGGCCGCAGGCCAATGAGCACGTGCGCACTGCGTTCCAACTGTGGGAACAGCGGTCCAGGACCACCTGGGTGCTCGACCTTGCCATGCTCACCAGCGCGGGAGTCACGATCGTGCCACCACCGGAAGCCGCGCGGCGGGCCGCCGTCGCCGAGCAGACTCTTCGAACTCGGCGCTGACGGCCGGTCACGTCTGTTCGAGCAGCCGGTCGATGATTTTCCGGGGGCGTTGGATGAGCACGGCGCTCACGGCGACCAGGGCCCCGCACATCACGAAGGTGAGGATGTTGCTGACGTCGACGGCATGGGCGATGGCGTCGTCCGGCGCCGCGAGGAGAAGGTACGTCTTGGTCACGCCGGTGACGACCATGGTCAGACCGAGTGCGGCCGTGAGCAGTCGCTGCCACCGGCGGTATTCGGGCACCTCCCGCCACGCGCGCTCGAAGGCCTGTTCCCGTTTGAGGTCCCCGAAGGTGGCGAGGGACTTCGTGCTCGCGTGCGCCAGCGGCGTTCGGTAGACGAGGGTGACGAGACAGAACAGGCCGGCAATGAGGATGTACGCCGCCTCGCGCAGTGCGGCTATGCGGGGGCTGAGCGTCGCCAGTGAGAGCGTGATCGTCGCGGCGATCTCGCACAGCACCAGGAATCCGATCAGGTCGATCCGTCGACGGCGGACCGTGACCACCAACGCAATGACGGCGACGCCGATGGCCGGCGCCGTCAGCGCCCAGAAGACCCCGACGTCGAAGGCGCGCAGGAGGTAGTAGCCACCGACGGACAGGGCGATCTCCAGCGTGCTGGACACCAGGCCGCCGGCTCGCGGCGACCGTTGCGCAACGGATGACATCGGAACTCTCCCCACTTAGTACGTACTGGACTAGTACACTACGTACTATGGCACTCCGTGGGCACCTGTCGCCCGTCGCGATCGCGGTTCTGGCCCTACTGGCCGAGGAGCCGATGCACACCTATCGGATGCAGCAGCTGATGCAGGATCGCGGCGTCGGCCTCGTGGTCAACGTGCGCAACCGCTCCGGCCTCCACTCCGCCATCGAGCGCCTGACCCGCGACGACCTCATCCGCGTCCGTGCTGTCGAACGCGACGCCCGCCACCCCGAGCGCACCGTCCACGAGCTCACGCCCCATGGCCGCCAGTCCCTGTTGACCGGCCTGCGCGACAACATCGCCGCCCCCGCACAGGAGTTCCCCCTGTTTCCCGCCGTGGTGTCCTTCCTGCACCTGCTCAGCCCCCAGGACGCGCGAACCCACCTGGAACTGCGAGCCGACGCACTGCAACGGCGGCTGACCGAAACGCAGGCGGTGCTCACCGCCTCACGCGAGCACAGCGTGCCTCGACTCCACCTGCTTGAGCACGAATACCTCGAGTCCGCCATCTCGGCGGAACTGGCTTGGGTGCGAACAGTGTCCCGCGATATCAACGCCGGCACCCTGACCTGGGAGCAGTACGCCTGACACGACGCAGGTCCGCCAGACGCGGTCGGCCGCCACAGAGGGCGGCGCGTGGCGGGTGGCGCGAACAAGCTTGTGAATCCCTGTCACCAAGCCGAGAAACCGGGGAGAGGGGCCGGGTGGGTGGTCGGTGGCCAGGACAGGACCCCACGACCGAACCCACCCGGCGCCTCAGGCGCTGGCCAGCGCGACGGCTTCCTTGCGTGCGCCGTACCGTCGGGCGAGCCAGGCGCACACCATGAGCTGCAGCTGATGGAAGAGCATCAGCGGCAGGACGGCCAGGCCCACGGTGGCGGCGGGGAAGAGCACCGTGCCCATGGGCAGGCCGCTGGCGAGGGACTTCTTGGAGCCGCAGAAGACGATGGCGATCTCGTCCTCGGCGGAGAAGCGCAGCCGGCGGGCGGCGAAGGTGGTCGCGAGCATGACGACGGCCAACAGGACGGCGTTGACGGCCAGCAGCACGACCAGGGACAGCCAGGACAGACGGCCCCAGATGCCGGCCACCACGCCCTCGCTGAAGGCGGCGTAGACGACCAGGAGGATGGAGCCCCGGTCGACGTAGCCGAGGATCTTCTTGTGGCGGGTGAGGAAGCCGCCGATCCACCGGCGGAGCAGCTGCCCGGCGACGAAGGGGGCCAACAGCTGCATCATGATGTCCCGCACGGCGCCGAAGGAGAGGCCGCCGCTGCTGGTGAACAGGAAAACGGTGACCAGCAGCGGCGTGAGCACGATGCCGACGAGGTTGGAGAAGGAGGCGCTGCAGATGGCGGCGGCGACGTTGCCGCGGGCGATGGAGGTGAAGGCGATGGAGGACTGGACGGTGGAGGGCAGGCAACACAGGAACATCAGGCCGGCCCACAGGTCCGGGGGCAGCGCCCACGGCACGAGCAGCCTGCAGAGCAGGCCCAGCAAGGGAAACAGCACGAAGGTGGCCGTGAAGACCAGGCCGTGCAGCCGCCAGTGCTTGAGGCCGTCCAGCGCCTCACGGGTGGAAAGCCTGGCCCCGTAGAGGAAGAACAGCATGCCGATGGCGATCGTGGTCGCGTGGCCGAAGCCGGTGGCCACCGCCCCGCTCGCCGGGAGCAGCGAGGCGACGGCCACCGTCAACAGCAACGCCACGATGTAGGGGTCAACCCGCAACCGTGACATCGCGCCGGTCCAGCTTGGGGTGGTGCCGGGAGATGTTGCGCTCCAACAGGTCGATGGAAGCGGCGACACCGACGTCACCTTCGGAGACCTCGGGCAGGCGGCCGTCGTTGGCCCGCAGCTCCAGCAGGGCGTTGTCGATGGCGGTGTGCGCGGCGAACAGGCAGGGCGTGGAGTAGATGGCCACGTTGACGCCGAGGTCCTCGAGCTCGGTGAGGGACAGGCGCGGCGACTTGCCGCCGGCGATCTGGTTGAACAGCAGGGGCTTGTCGCCGATGACGGCACGCACCTTGCTGATCCACTCGACGGAGCGCACGCCGTCGACCAGCAGCACGTCGGCGTCGGTCTGGGCCAGCGCCTCGGCCCGGCGCAGGATCTCGGACTCCTCGGTGGCGTCGGTGCGGGCGACGACCACGAGGTCCTTGCGGGTCTCCAGCACGAGGTTGAGCTTCTCCAGGTACTCCTCGAGCGGGAGGATCTGCTTGCCGTCGACGTGACCGCAGCGGCGCGGCCGCTTCTGGTCCTCCAGGATCACGCCGGAGGCGCCGATGCGCTCCAGGTTCTCCACGACGTGGCAGGCGACCTCGGGGTCGACGTAGCCGTCGTCGATGTCCACGAGCAGGTGCTGCTGGGGGAAGGCCAGCCGCAGCCGCTGCACGAAGTTGACCATGTCCGGCCATGCGATGAAGCCGATGTCCGGCAGCCCGTAGTAGGACGCGGCGAAACCGAAGCCGGAGACGAACATGCCGCCGTAGTGTTGCGCGGACAGCGACGCGGAGAACATGTCGAACACGCCGATCAGCGGCGTGATGCTGTCGCTTTGCACATCGCGGCGCAGAGCGCTGCCGTAAGTCATGCGTAAACCCCTTTGAATGAGCGAAGACGTCTCATTGCCCCACAGTGAGATGCATTCGAACCGCGAAGGTCAAGAGAACATTACCTTGACCGTCGCGTCTGACGGTAGTGACCGGGGATCGGGACAGCCAGCGTCCGATCGGGCAGACATCCCACGTGAGCATCACTCACGGTAGCTAGATGCCACTCTTATGCAGTAATGACCGCCGCGCCTCCGACCTGGCCGGGAAGCGCGAGAAAGTCAAACGTAAAATCTGGGTAAAATACGTGGGTGAGGTGGAACACCGATTGGTCTTACCGTGCTCCACGATCAGAAGGGCGGCAAACGGAAAACACGGTAAAACGCGCACGATCGGCACCACCATAGTCCGACCGAGTGACTCTCACATGTACCGAGAGTGTCAGCGCAGGCGACCACTCACACGCGTGAGCACAACGGCCGGCCAATCTGCGCCGTAAAGAAGTATTTCGACGTCACCGGGCGCGTCGGGATCCATGCGCCACTTCTGCCGCACGGCGGCCAGGGCGGCCAGCGGACGGGTGGCCAGCCGGCGCGCGGACCACGGCAGCCGGGCGTGCGCGAGCAGGGTGCCCTCGTCCGGATCGGCCAGCACGACGCGGGTCCAGTCGCCCCGGACGGGCAGCAGCCGCACGTCCGTCCAATCAGGACCATCCTGCAACCACTGGGTGGCCGTGGCGGCCTTGTTCCGCATGCGCAGCGAGACCAGCACCGGCGCGGTCGGACCGGGCGCCTGGAACACGTGGCCGAACTGTCGCGGGCGCAGGAACTTGCGCCCCTTCGGTTGGTACGGCAGAGACAACGGCAGCACCTGCTCGTCGCCGTCGAGCACGAGCACGCAGTGCCCGCCATGGTCGACGTCACCGAGCAGCACAGCGGGCGCCGGCTCGCCGTCCACGCGCAGCGCCCCGAGGTCGATGCCGTCGGGCACGCCGAACAGCTGGTCGACATGGCCGCCCTGGTCGGCGGCGATGGAGATCTCCGGCAGCGCCCGGCCACCCGGGCTGTACCACCGCATCTGGGCGTACACACGGCGCTGCGGCTCGCGGTGCGCCACCAGGGAGATGAGCTCGTTGCGACGGGGTTCGCGGGCGCTGTCACCGCGAATGAGGGACAGGCCGGTCACGCCGAGGGCGACGGCGGACCCGACCAGGACCAGCCACAACGGCAGCCACACGGACACCAGGGCGAGAACGGCCGCGCCGACGAGGCGTAACCACAGGGGCACACGGGAGTGGGTGATCGGCGGTGGCGCATCGAAGCGGGCCGGCAGAACCAGCTCATCTGGTAACGCGTCGTCCTCGGCGGTGGCCACAACGCCCCTTTCCAGTGTCCCTCGGAAGGGTACTAGTCGAGGCGGCGAAGTCCGTGGCGATACGCCCGCGCGTTGCCGACATAAAGCTCGACGATGCCCTTGGTCATGTCCTCGGGGACCTCGTGCCCCTCACGGACGCGCGCCGGCACACCCAGCGCCATCGCCCGCGGCGGCACGACTCCGTTGAACGACACCACCGCGCCCGCGCCGACCACCGCGCCGTCACCGATGACGGAACCGTTGAGCACCACCGAACCCGAGGCGATCAGGCAGCGGTCGCCGACCGTCGCCCCCTCGACGTGCGCGTTGTGCCCGACCACGCAGTCGGAGCCGATGGTGGTGGTGTGGAACTGGGTGCAGTGCAGCACCGTGCCGTCCTGGATGCTGGTGCGCTCCCCGACGGTGATCGTCCCGTAGTCGCCGCGCAGCACGGCGTGCGGCCACACCGAGGAGTCGGCGCCGATGGTCACCGAGCCGATCACGGTGGCGTCCGGATGCACATAGGCGTCCGGGTGGACGGACGGGACGAGATCACCCAACGCGTAAATGGCCACGGGGAAGTTTCCTTTGCTCAGTTTCCTTTGCCGGCGCTGTCGCGGGTCAACGCCAGTGCTCCCAGCCCGAGGTGCCCTCGTACGGCCGGCCGTCCACGGTCACGCCGGCGCCGCGGCGCACGGTGCCGATGGTGGTCCAGCCGTCGGGCACGTCGGCCGGCTCGGGGAAGGTGGCGGCCAGGGCGTGGTCCTCGCCGCCGGTGAGCACCCAGTGCCGCGGGTTCGCGCCGAGCGCCGAGCCGACGTCGATCAGCCGCTGGTGCACGGGCAGCAGATCGGTGCGGATGTCGATCGCCACGCCCGAGGCTTCCGCGATGTGGCCGACGTCACTGAGCAGCCCGTCGGAGACGTCGAGCATGGCCGACGCCCCCGCCTCGGCCGCCTGCGGTCCGGCGCCGTAGGGCGGCTCCGGCGCCTGCTGCGCGCCGACGATCGCCACCGGCGATCGGAAGCCACGTCCGAGCACCGCCAAGCCGGCCGCCGCCCACCCGAGCCGCCCGCACACGGCGAGCACGTCGCCGGGGGCGGCGCCCGATCGGGTAACCGGAGCCAGTCCTCGCATGTCACCGAGGGCTGTAATCGATATCACCACGGTCGGGCAGCTGACCATGTCGCCGCCGACCACGCCCGCGCCGGCCCGGCGGGCCTCCTCCCAGAGGCCGTTGGTGATGCCGTCGATCAGCGCGGTCGGTGTGTCGGCGGGGCAGGCCATGCCCACCAGGAGAGCGGTCGGGGCGGCCCCCATGGCGGCGACGTCGGCCAGATTGACCGCGGCCGCCTTACGCCCGACCTGCTCGGGAGACGACCAGTCCAGTCGGAAGTGGACACCCTCGACGAGCACGTCCGTGCTGGCCACCACCCGACCGTCGGGGGCAGCCACCACCGCGGCGTCGTCGCCGGGGCCGAGCAGGGTCGTGGACGGCTGCGTGCGGCCGCGCGTGACCCTCCTGATGAGACCGAACTCACCCACTCCGGCGACCGTGTCCGCGTCTGGGGGCGGCTCCGGGCGCACAATTGCCTCCGATCATGAGCAGTCGGAACCCCGACTGAGGTACGTTCTGGCCACGTTCCTACCCCGTGCCGGCTGATCGAGACGAAGGGGCGCGCCGTGGTCCACGCGTACATCCTGATCCAAACCGAGGTCGGAAAGGCGGCTGCGGTCGCAGCTGAGATCTCCGGCATACCCGGCGTCACCACGGCGGAGGACGTCACCGGCCCCTACGACGTGATCGTGCGCGCCGACGCCGACACCGTCGACCAGCTGGGTCAGCTGGTCGTGGCCCGGATCCAGAACGTGGAGGGCATCACCCGGACCCTGACGTGTCCGGTCGTGCACCTGTGATGGAGTAGCGGGGTGAGCGCCACCCCGTCCAAGCCCGTGCTGGCCGCCGCGATCGGCCTGCCGGCGCTGCTCGCCGTCGTCGTGGCGGCGATCGGCGTGATCGGCGGGCCGGCCGCGGCGCCGCCGTCCGGCGACCAGAGCGACAGGACCGGCCCGCTGGCGCTGGTCTCCATCGACGCGCCCGATGCCGGCAAGCCGGCGTGCGGCGACCTGATCAAGGCGCTGCCGCAGCAGATCACCGACGCCGGCGCCACGGTGCCGCGACGTGAGCTGGCCAAGCCCGCCCCGCCGGCCACCGTCGCCTGGGGCGATGCGCAGCACGAGCCCATCGTCCTGCGCTGCGGCATCGGCCGTCCACCCGAGCTGACGCAGACCGCGCAGCTGGGCGGCGTGAACGGCGTGCAGTGGCTGGACGTCGTGGGCGACGCCGGCACGGTGACCCACTACGTCGTCGACCGCTCGGTGTACATCGCGCTCACGGAGGCCAAGGACACCGGCACCGGTCCGGTGCAGGCCGTGTCCGCCGCGGTCACCGCCACCCTGCCCGCGCAACCGGTCGCCCCCAATCCGGGCTGACCCCGCCCAATCCTCATGCAGGGAAGGACGCCTTACCCTCGTTGAACGAGGGTAAGGCGTCCTTCCCTGCATGAAGATGGGGGTGGTGACGGTCAGCGGAGGCCGGTGCCGCGGGCGATGGCGGTCTCGACGAGGGTGGTCAGCAACGTCGGGTAGTCGAGGCCGGTGACGGCCCACATCTTGGGGTACATGGACACGTTGGTGAAGCCGGGCATGGTGTTCAGCTCGTTGATCACCAGCTGGTTGTCCGGGGTGACGAAGAAGTCGACGCGGGCCAGGCCCTGGCAGTCCAGGGCGGTGAACGCCCTGACGGCCATCTCCCGCAGCCGGGTGGTGACGTCGTCGTCCAGCTTGGCCGGGATGTCGAACTCGCAGGCCTCGTCGGTGTCGAGGTACTTGGAGTCGAAGTCGTACCAGTCGACGGTGTCGCTGATCATGCGGATCTCGGCCGGCAGCGAGGCCTCGACGCGGCCGTCGGGGAACTCGAGGACGCCGCACTCGATCTCACGGCCGACGATGGCCGCCTCGACCAACACCTTGGGGTCGACGGCCCGCGCGAACTCGATGGCCGCGTCCAGGTCGTCCCACGACGTGACCTTGGTGATGCCGGTGGAGGAGCCGGCGCGGGCCGGCTTCACGAACACGGGCAGCCCGAGCCGGTCGCGTTCGGCCTGCGCCAGCGTCTTCTCGCGGCGCGGCACGACGGCGTACGGACCGACCGGCAGACCCTCGGCCAGCAGGAGCTTCTTGGTGTACTCCTTGTCCATGGCCACCGCGCTGGCCAGCACACCCGGCCCCACGTACGGAATGTCGGCCAGTTCCAGCAGGCCCTGGATGGTGCCGTCCTCGCCGTAGGCGCCGTGCAGCACCGGGAAGACGACGTCGACCTCCGCCAGCGCCTCGCCGCCGCGGGCCGGCTCCAGCGCGATCAGGTTGTGGTTGACCAGCGTGAGCTCCGCACCCGAGTCGACCTCGGGCATCGTGCGGCCGGTGACGGCGAGCTGGTCGGCCGAGCCCAGCACCCAGGCGCCCTCGGTGGTGATGCCGACCGGCACCACCTCGTAGCGCTCCCGGTCCAGGTGTCTGAGCACGCTGCCGGCGGACACGCACGACACGCCGTGCTCGGTGCTGCGGCCGCCGAACACCACGGCGACGCGAATCCTGGGCTGGTTCATAGGCAGCGACCATACCCGGCTGGCCGAAGGGTGGCGCTGGGCCACCAAATTGTCGCTCTCCGTGGTGAATTCACACCCGGAGCTGTCTGCGCCTGTCGACATCGCTGCCCTCCCACCTAGGGGTGCTCACGGATGTCAGACGCCCCAGCCCGCCCCAGAGTTGTTGGCATGACGGCAAAAAGATGGCGGCAGCTGGCGCTGTGGCTGCACGTGGTGTCCGGCGTGGGCTGGCTCGCGCAGGCGTTGGCGCTGGTCAGCCTGCTCACGTTCGGACTGGCCCGTCCGGCGCAGCTGCCGGCGGCGGTGGCCATGGCCAACCGGCTGGACATGACCTTGTTGGCGCAGGCGGCGAACGTGTCCACATTCACGGGTTTCATGCTGGCCGCCGCCACGGCGTGGGGATTCTTCAAGCACTGGTGGGTTCTGGCCAAGTTCGCCATCTCGACGGTGCAGCTGTATCTGGGCATCTTCGTGCTGGCGCCGGCGCTGCGCGAGGGCCATCCGACGGTGCTGATGCCGATCGGCGCGGCGCTGATGGCGGGCGCGATCGCCTTCCAGGCCTGGGTTTCCGTCGCCAAGCCCTGGGGTCGCACTCCCCTGTACGCGAAGCTGCCGACCGCGCCGGGGTGGGTGTTCGCGGCGATCACGTTGGTGCCGCTGGCCGATCTGGCCATCGGCTACGCGCTGGGCTACCCGATGCCCGCGCTGAGCCTGCTGTTCCTCATCGGCTACGTGGTGAGGAGGTCGATGAGCGGCGGCAGGACACTGATGAGCTGGTCACGGGAGCAGGCCGTGTAGCCGATCGCGACGCCGTGCCAACGGGACGGCCCGGTGTGATGGCGTTCGAGGCCGTCCATGCGGACGCCGAGGCGGGTGGCCTGGTGCACCACCGAACGTTCCTTCTCGATGGACGGCAGCAGCACCACCACGTGCGAGCCGGCGTCGTCGCCGAGCACCGGAATCCCGGCCGCACGAAGGGTTTCCACCACGAGCACCCGCCGCTCGGACAGCTCGCGGCGCAGCCGCCGCAGGTGCCGGCCGAGATCTCCGTTGCGTGCCAACTCGACCAGCACCCGCTGCCCGGCCGGGGCCGGTCCGGTGCCGGTGCGCTCCCGGTAGGCCAGCAGCGTGCCGGCGACCTCCGGCGGCCCGACGAGCCAACCGGCGCCGAGCGTCGGGGTGAGGATCTTGCTGGTGGTGCCCAGATGCACGACGACATCCGGCGCCAACGCGGCCAGCAGCGGCAGCGGGGCCACGTCGTAGCGGAGTTCGCCGTCGTAGTCGTCCTCGATGATCAGCCAGCCCTCGCGGCGGGCCCGTTCCACCAGCGCCACGCGACGGGCCGCCGGCAGCCGGCTGCCCAGCGGGTACTGGTGCGCCGGCGAGCAGTAGACGGCCCGGATGCCGGACGGGATCTGGTCGACCAGGATGCCGTCGCGGTCGAGCGGCGCCGGCAGCACCTGGACGCCGACGGCCTTCAATGCCTCGACCGTTCGCCGGTAACCGGGTTCCTCCACGGCGACGGTGTCGCCGGGTTGGAACACGCTGACCGCCAACTCGGCGACGGCGGCGCTGGTGCCGCCGGTGGCCAGCACGGCTTCGGTCGCGAGCCCTCCTCGGATCGTCAGACCCCGATGCCGCAGCAGGTGTTCGGCCACCGCCTCGCGGTATTCGGGCAGCCCGGCCGGATGGTGCCGTACCAACGGCTCGTTGTCGGCGGCGGCCCGCCACGCCCGACGCCAGGCGGCACGGTCGAGGCCGCCGACCCAGGGCCGGCCCAGTTCCAGGGAAACAAGGTCCGGCGACGGGGCGTCGGTGCGGGGGCGACCGGACGGCACGGGCGAGGATCCCGGCGGCGCGGTCGTCACGTATGTGCCGGAGCCGTGCTTGCCGACGATCCAGCCCTCGGCCAGCAGCTGGTCGTAGGCGGCGGCGGTGACGGTGCGGCTGACCTTGAGGTGGCTGGCCATGGTCCGGGTCGACGGCAGGCGGTCGCCGGCCCGCAGCTGCCCGGCCGCCGCGGCCGCGCGCAGGGCGTCGGCCAGCTGCACGGCCAGCGGGGTGCGGGCCTCGCGGTCCAGCGTGATGAGCAGGGCGTCGTCCGACTCCGGCAAAGTGGCCTTCTCAATTCGGGAAGCAGTGGCTCTTTCATGATGCCACTTGCCGGTCGATGCTGGTGACGTGAGCCGACCACCACTGTCACCGACACCACGGACCGTCGTCAACCGACATCGGGAACGCGCCGCCACCGACCGCGCGGCGCTGGACGACGTGCTCGACTCCGGCCTGATCTGCCACCTCGGTGTGCTGTTCGACGGCGCGCCGGTGGTGCTGCCCACCGGCTACGGCCGCGACGGCGACACCCTCTACCTGCACGGATCCACCGGATCACGCAGCATGGGCCCCGGCCCGGTCTGCGTCACCGTGACGATCGTCGACGGCATCGTCTACGCCCGCTCGGTCATGCACCACTCCATGAACTACCGCAGCGCCTGCGTGCTCGGAACCACCCGGCTGGTGGACGACCCCGAGGAGAAGCTGCGCGGCCTCGAAGTCGTCACCGAGCACCTCGCGCCCGGGTCGTGGGACCACGCGCGGCTGCCCAACAAGAAGGAGCTGGCCGCCACCGTTGTGCTGGCCCTGGACCTCACCGAGGCGTCGGTGAAGATCCGCAACGCCCCGCCGGCCGACGAGGACTTCGACGTCGAGGCCAACACCGCCTGGGCCGGGGTGCTGCCGCTGTCCACGGCCTGGGGCAAGCCCGAGCCGGACTCACCGCTGCCCGTGCCGGAGCACGTGCTCAATCGGTGACGGGGCCCTGCACCGGGTCGAAGCGGTAGGGCGTCATGCGCTGCCGGGTCGGGCCGAACACGTGGATGCTCACCGCGGGGTCGATGCCCTCGTTGCGCATCTGGTGCACGTAGTTCGGCCCGAACACCCGGGACTGGCCCTGGTTGAGCACGTGCAGCGCCTGGGCGGCGTGGCCGGGGCGGCCGACCACCTCGGTCAGCACGCCCTGGACCACGGTGAACGCGCCCTCGGCGCCGCCGTGGTCGTGCAGCTCGGCGCCCTGCCCGGGCAGCCAGCTCATCAGCCACACCTCGTAGCGGGACGTGCTCTGCACCAGCGCGGTCCAGCGCTCGACCGGGTCGTAGCGCAGCAGATGCGCCCAGCTCGAACGGTCGGCGAGGACCTCGCGGAGGATCTTGGTGGGCTGCTGCGGAGCCACGCGGGCGGCCGACAGCACGGTGTTTTCCGGAACGGCGAACATGAGATCGGTGTCTTCCTACGGGTGCGGGTGAGTGCGCGGGCAGATCACCGAGGAAGACACAGCGCGCCACAGACCCGACAGAGGTCGATGTGACCCCGTCGTTCGGTCATGGCACGCAGCAACATGCCGCCTATTGAACCGGCGACTCCAGCGCCCGGTCAAGCGCACCCACCACGTCGGTGACCAGATCGTGGGAATCCTCCAGTCCGGCGGAGAACCGGAGCAGCCCCTCCGGCACCGGGTCGCCCCAGTGGGCCCGCCGGTCGGCGGTGCTGTGCAGGCCGCCGAAGCTGGTCGCCGAGGCCACCAGCCGGCTGTTGGCCAGGAACCGGGCCACCAAGTCGGCCGAGGCCAGCTCGAACGTGAAGACGCCGCCAAACCGCCGCATCTGCCGGGAGGCGATCGCGTAGGAGGGGTCCTCCGGCGATCCCGGCCAGCGCACGTTGGCCACCGCCTCGTGCCCGCGCAGCTTGGCCACCAACGCGGCGGCGTTCTCGGCCTGCCGGGCCAGCCGCACGTCCAGCGTGCCCAGCCCGCGGTGCACCATCCACGTCTCGAACGGGCCGGGGATCGCGCCGCTGACCGACCGCTGCCGCTGCAACTCCGCCCCCAGCGCCTCGTCGGTCACCGAGATGTGTCCGAAAAGGACATCGCTGTGGCCGGCGACGGCCTTGGTGTCGCTGGCCACGCAGATGTCGGCGCCGAGCTCCAACGGCCGCTGACCGATGGGCGTGGCCGTCGTGTTGTCCACGGCGACCAGCGCGCCGGCGGCATGGGCCAGCTCGGCGATCGCCTTGATGTCGCACACGTCCAGGCCCGGATTCGACGGCGTTTCCAGCAGCACCAACCGTGCGCCGGCCACGACCTCCGGCGTCCACGGGCCGACGGTCGGCACCTCGCGCGCCTGGACGTCCAACTCGGCGAGGAACGTCCGCACGAGGTAGTACCCATCGGCGGGGACGACTACTACATCGCCCGGAGACAACACCGTCCGCAGGAGCGTGGTGATCGCGCCCATGCCGGACGGGAACACCGTGCACAGGCCGCCGTCCAGCGCGCCGATGGCCGACTCCAGCGCCCGCCAGGTGGGGTTGCCGGCCCGGCCGTAGAAGTCGTCCGCGCCAAGGTGGAACGGGGCGGCGAGCACCGGCCCGGCCAGGAACGGTTGCCCGGCAACGGGTTCGGCCGCACCCGCGTGCACGCACCGCGTGCCGTCGCCCCACTCGGTCATGAACGCTCTGCCTTCTGCGCCCGTCCCAGCAATTCCGCCGCCATCTGGCGCGGATTCAGGCTGACGTGGCAGACCCGGTGCACGCCGTCGGTGATCGGCATGTCGACCCCGTGCAGCTCGCCGAGGGCCTTGATCGAGGAGCATGACTTCACGCCCTCGGCCACCTGCCCGTGCGTGGCCTCCTGGGCCTGGGCCAGCGTTTCGCCCTGGCCGAGGCGCTCGCCGAAGGTGCGGTTGCGGGACAGCGGCGAGGCGCACGTGGCCACCAGGTCGCCGAGGCCGGCCAGACCGGCGAAGGTCAGCGGATCCGCGCCGAGCGCCGCGCCCAGGCGAGCGGTTTCCGCCAGGCCACGGGTGATCAGCGAGGCCATGGTGTTGTCGCCGAAGCCCAGCCCGTGCGCGATGCCACACGCCACGGCGATGACGTTCTTGCACGCGCCGCCGAGCTCGCAGCCGACGACGTCGGTGATGGTGTACGGCCGGAAGTAGCCGTTGGCGCTCGCGCGCTGCACCGCCACCGCACGCTCGTGATCCGTGCACGCGATGACGGTCGCGGTCGGCTGCTGCGCGGCGATCTCCCGCGCCAGGTTCGGCCCCGACACCACGGCCACCTGGTCGGCCGGCACCTGCGCGACCTCGGCCACGACCTCGCTCATCCGCTTGCCGGTGCCCAGTTCGATGCCCTTGGCCAGGCTGACCAGCGTCACCCCGGCCGGCAGCGACCCGCGCCAGGCGGCCAGGTTGGCGCGCAGCGTCTGGCTCGGCACCGCCAGCACGACCGCCTCCGCACCGTCCAACGCGAGCAGCGGATCGGCGGTCGCCCGCAGGGTCTCCGGCAGCCGGATGCCCGGCAGGTAGCCGGTGTTCAGCCGCTGCTCGGTGATCTCGTCGGCCACCTCCGGCCGGCGCGCCCACAGCACGACGTCGCGGCCCGCGTCGGCGAGCACCTTCGCGAACGTGGTCCCCCACGACCCGGCCCCCAGCACCGCGATGCGCTGCAGCTCCACGTCAGTCCCCGCTCTTCTCGGCCTTGACCGGGGAGAAGAAACCCTCGGGCGCCTGCTCGCCGCGGGCCTCCGCCACGAGCTCCTTGACCTTCCCCATCAGCAGATCCGTCACCTCGCGCAGCACCTGCGCGGTGGCCGGCTGGCCCCGGTAGGCCGACAGGTCGATCGGCTCACCGAGGATCGAGACGACCTTCTTGCGCGGGAACGGCCGGAACTTCTTGCTGTACCCGTCGTAGAGGTCGCGGGTGCCCCAGCGGGCGGCCGGGATCACCGGCACGTCGTTGGCCAGCGCCAGCCGGGCCACGCCGGTGCGCGGCGCCATCGGCCAGCCGTCCGGGTCCTTGGTGATCGTGCCCTCCGGGTAGATCACCAGCAGCTTGCCCTGCTCCAGGCCCTCACTGGCGGCGCGCAGGCTGTCCTTGGCCGCGCGCAGGCTCTCCTTGGCGGCCTCCCCGCTGGGCCGGAAGACCGGGATCTGGCCGGCGCCGGCCATCACCTTGCCGAGCACCGGGACCTTCCACAGCGAGGCCTTGGCCATGAAGCGCGGCACCCGGTCGTTGTTGTGCACAAGGATGGCGTCGAACACCGGGTCGAGGTGCGAGACGTGGTTCATCACCAGCAGCACGCCGCCGTGCCGGGGCAGCTTCGGCCCCTTGATCACCCGACGGGCGAGCAGCTTCACCGTCGGATACAGGACGATGGCGCACATCCTGATCCACGGCCCGCCCTTCTCCTTGCGCATCGCTCTCCCTCACGTTCGAAATCGTCGGCCCGAGTCTGCATGATGGAGGGGTGCGGAGCTACCTCGACCTCGTGGTGCCGGTGAAGCGGCTGGACCGGGCCAAGTCCCGGCTGGTCGGCGCGGCCGACGGCGGCATCGGCGACCCGCTGGCCCATGCCGACCTGGTGGTGGCGGTCGTGCTGGACACGATCACCGCCGCGTCCGGGGCCGACGGCGTGCGCGACGTGGTGGTCGTCACGTCCGATCTCATGCTGACGGCGGTGTTGCGGGCCGAGGGAATTCGGTGCGTGGCCGAGGCGGAGCCGGGTCTGAACGAGGCGTACCGGCACGGGGCGTCGATGCTGGGCCGGCACGTCGGGGCGTTGCAGGCGGACCTTCCGGCGCTGCGATCGGCGGAACTGGCCGCCGCGATCGCCGCCGCCGGCGACAAGCGGGCGTTCGTTCCGGATCGCCAGGGCACCGGCACGACGCTGCTCATCGGCGCGCCCGGCCAACCGCTGGACCCGCGGTTCGGCGTCGGATCGGCGCAGGCGCACCGGGAGTCCGGGGCCGTCGAGCTCGTCGGGGACTGGCCGTCACTGCGGTGCGACGTGGACACCGAGGAAGACTTGGAGGTGGCCGCCGGGCTCGGCCTCGGGCAGCGCACCGGGCGTCGGTTCCGGCTGTCGGCCTGATCCACAGTGGACCGCGCTAGGCTGCTCGGTGTGGAACAGGCCACCGTGCACACCGTCACACCGGACGGTTCGGCGATCGTGCTGCGGGACGACGGTCTGCTGGTCGACGTGCCCGCGGCGGCGGTTTCGGCCGGCGGCTGGCGTGCGCCCCGGCCTGGGCAGCGGGTCACGCTGCGACGCGAGAACGGTGTGATTGTCGGGATGTTCCCGCCCTCCTAGCTTGTCTGGCAGCCCCCCTCGTAGCTCTGTGTGTTCACCGTGTCGTTCCTCGCGGGCAGCGCCTTTTCGTTCGCGCTGGGGAACAATGGCCTCCGTGCGTACGGAAACCAACGACGAGGCCACGGCCGAGCAGACCAAGCCCGCCACCGCCGGGGCGCGGCAGCCACGAGCGACCCCCAGGCGAGCGAGCACCCGTAGCACCGCGGCCACCGCCAAGGCCGCGGCGGAGACCCCTGCGCCCGCTGGGCGGCGCAGCACCGCGAAGGCCGAATCCCCGGCCGAGCCGGCGACCACACCCCGCGCGACACGGTCCCGTGCCGCCAAGCCGGAAGCGGAATCCGCGCCGGCGCGCACGACCCGCAGCCGGGCCAAGGCCATCCCTAAGGAGCCGGCCGCCAAGCCCGCGGCCGCGGCCAAGCCGAAGGCGCAGGCCACCAAAGCGGCCACGGCCACACCAGCCGCCGCCAAGCCCGCCACGGCCAAAGCCCCGGCAGCGAAGGCAGCTACTGCCAAGCCGGCTGCGGCCAAGCCGGCCGCCGCTGAGCCCGCCGCCAAAACCGCGGCCGCGAAGCCACGGACCAGAACGCCGCGCACCCGTGCCACCGTCTCGCCCGTGGTGGAAGCAAAGGCCGAAATCGCGCCGCTGACCGAGAACAAGACCGCCGTCGTGACGCCGGTTCCGCCGGCTGAACGCACCCGACGGCCGCGCCCCTTCGAGGGCCAGCAGCATCCCCGCGTCATCACGCCGCCGGCCGCCACGCGGGACATCGACGAGACGGACCTGCCCGACGACCGCTACTTCAACCGCGAGCTGTCGTGGCTGGACTTCAACGCCCGCGTGCTGGCGCTGGCCGAGGACGCCTCGCAGCCGCTGCTGGAGCGGGCCAAGTTCCTCGCGATCTTCGCGTCGAACCTGGACGAGTTCTACATGGTGCGGGTGGCCGGACTGAAGCGCCGCGACGAGACCGGCCTCACCGTGCGCAGCGCGGACGGCCTGACGCCGAGCGAGCAGCTGAGCCGGATCGCCGCCCGCAGCCAGGAACTGGTCGACCAACACGCCAAGGCGTTCCTCAACGAGATCCGCCCCGGACTCGAACAGCACAACGTGCGCATCGTGTCCTGGCACGATCTGGACGAGAACGACCAACTGCGGCTGTCCAACCTGTTCAGCGAGCAGGTCTTCCCCGTCCTCACACCGCTCGCGGTCGACCCGGCGCACCCGTTCCCCTACATCTCGGGCCTGTCGCTGAATCTGGCCGTCACCGTGCGCTCGCCCGAGGGCGGTCCCGAGCAGTTCGCCCGCGTGAAGGTGCCGGACAACGTGCCGCGCCTGATCCGGGTCGAGGCCGACCGGCGCAGCGGCACCGCGACGTTCCTGCCGCTGGAGGAACTGATCGCCGCGCACCTCGGCGAGCTGTTCGCCGGCATGGACATCATCGAGTGCCACGTCTTCCGCATCACCCGCAACGCCGACCTCGAGGTCGAGGAGGACCAGGACGAGGACCTGCTCAAGGCCCTGGAACGGGAACTGGCGCGGCGGCGCTTCGGGCCGCCGGTGCGGCTCGAGGTCGGCGACGACATGACCGACCACGTCCTTCGCCTGCTGCTGCGGGAGATGGAGGTGGAGCCCGAGGAGGTCGTCGAGGTTCCCGGTCTGCTGGACCTGTCGTGCCTGTGGCAGGTGTACGGCGTGGACCGCAAGGAGCTCAAGGACCCGCCCTTCGTGCCGGCCACGCATCCCGCGTTCGCCGAGCGGGAGACGCCGCGCAGCGTCTTCGCGACGCTGCGGGACGGGGACGTGCTCGTGCACCACCCCTACGACTCCTTCTCCACGAGCGTGCAGCGCTTCATCGAGCAGGCGGCCGCCGACCCGAACGTGCTGGCCATCAAGCAAACGCTGTACCGCACCTCCGGCGACTCGCCGATCGTGGACGCGCTGATGGACGCGGCCGAGGCCGGCAAGCAGGTGGTGGCCCTGGTCGAGCTGAAGGCGCGGTTCGACGAGGAGGCCAACATCAAGTGGGCCCGTGCGCTGGAAAAGGCCGGCGTGCACGTGGTCTACGGCCTGGTCGGCCTGAAGACGCACTGCAAGACGGCGCTGGTGATCCGCCAGGAGGGCTCGTCCATCAAGCGCTACTGCCACATCGGCACGGGCAACTACAACCCGAAGACCGCGCGGCTGTATGAGGACGTGGGCATCCTGACCGCGGAGCCGACGATCGGCGCCGACCTCACGGATCTGTTCAACGTGCTGACCGGCTATGCCCGCCAGGAGAACTACCGCAGCCTCATGGTCGCGCCCTACGGCGTGCGGCGGGGCATCGTGCGGCGCATCGAGCAGGAGATCGAGCACCAGCGGGCCGGCCGTCCCGCCGGTGTGCGGCTCAAGGTGAACTCGCTCGTGGACGAGCAGGTCATCGACGCCCTGTATCGCGCGTCGCAGGCCGGTGTGCCGGTCGAGGTCATCGTGCGCGGCATCTGCGCGCTCAAGCCGGGCGTGCCCGGTCTGTCGGAGAACATCAAGGTCCGGTCGATCCTGGGACGTTTCCTGGAGCACTCCCGGATCGTGCGGTTCGCCGGTTCGGACGAACTGTGGATCGGCAGCCCGGACATGATGCACCGCAATCTGGACCGCCGGGTCGAGGTGCTGGTGAACGTGACCGACCGCAAACTGGTCGCGCAGTTGGACAGCGTGCTGGATTCGACGATGGATCCGGCCACCCGGTGTTGGGAGCTCACCTCGGACGGGAACTGGGATCCGTCCCCCGCGGACGGTTCCCGCGTTCGCGATCACCAGGTGGAACTGATGAAACTCCACAGTGCGAAGGAACAGCAGGTGTGACTATCCGAGCCGCCGGCGCCGTTGTGTGGCGTCCCAGCAGTGTGACCGAGCAGGTCGAAGTGGCTGTGGTGCATCGACCACGATATGACGATTGGTCACTGCCCAAGGGAAAATTGGACGCTGACGAAACGACGCCGGCGGCAGCGGTTCGAGAAGTGCTGGAGGAGACCGGCTTCTCCATCACCTTGGGCCGCCGTCTGCCGTCCGCCGAATACACGGTGGACGGCAAGGCGAAGGTCGTCGACTACTTCTCGGCCCGCTTCATCGGCGGCGAGTTCGAGGCCAACGACGAGGTCGACCGGCTGAAATGGGTTTCCCCCCGAGCCGCCGGGGATCTCCTTCGCTACCAGCACGACCGCGTGGTGCTGAAGGAGTTCGTCGCGCTGCCCCCGCGTCTGAGCACGTTGTTGCTGGTCCGGCACGCCAAGGCCGGCAAGCGCGACGAGTGGGCGGGCGACGACGACCTGCGGCCGCTGAGCCCTTCCGGGCAACGGCAGGCCGACGCACTGGCACGGCTTCTGCCGCTGTTCGGCGCTGATCGCGTCCATGCCGCGCCGAGGACGCGGTGCGTGGACACAGTGGCCGGGCTGGGCCTGGACATCCGCAGCGAGCCGCTGCTGTCCGAGGAGAGCTACTGGGTCAGCCCGTCCGCCGGCGTGGCCCGGTTGCTGGACATCGTGGCCGCCGGCGGCACTCCCGTGGTGAGCAGCCAAGGTGGCGTCATCCCCGATGTCGTCGCCCGTCTGGCCGACATGAACGGCGTTCGCCTGGACGAGATCGCCAGCAAGAAGGCCAGTTTCTGGCTGCTGTCGTTCCGGCCGCCGACCAGCGGCCGGGAGCCGCGACTGGTCGCCGCCGACTACTTTCCCACCCCGCTGCCGAAACCCTCCGGCCGCTAGCCCTGGGGTCTGCGGGACCCCTTGCCCCCCAGGGGTTGTGGTGACAACTCCTGGGGCGCTGGGGTTTTCCCTATTCTTCGGGCCCCACAAATGGATCAGGGGCCCATGCTGGATGCACGGGCCCCTGCTTCCGAACCGGCACGCGCGGGTCGTGCGCCGGATTCGCGACTACTTCTTGAGAACACGCCCGGCCGAGCGGGTGACTCGGCCGCGCATGGTCACTTCTTGGCGGCAGCGGCCTTCTTCGGCGCGGCCTTCTTGGCGGCGGCGGGCGCGGCCTTCTTCGGCGCGGCCTTGGTCGCGGCCGGCTTCGCGGCAGCGGTGGCGGCAGCGGCCGGCTTGGCGGCGGCCGTGGTGCGCTTCGGAGCGGCCTTCCGCGTGGTGGCGGGCTTCGCGGCCGCGGCGGCCGGCTTGGCGGCAGCAGCGGTGCGACGCGTGGTGGCCGGCTTCGCGGCGGCAGCGGCCGGCTTGGCGGCAGCGGTGCGACGCGTGGTGGTGGCCGGCTTCGCGGCGGCAGCGGCGGTCGTGGTCGCCTTGGCGGCGGCGGCCGGCTTGGCGGCGACAACCTTCGGCAGCTTCTTGGCGCCGCTGATGACGTCCTTGAACGTCGTGCCGGCGCGGAAAGCGGGAACGTTGGTCTTCTTGACCTTCACGGTCTCGCCGGTGCGCGGGTTGCGAGCGGTGCGAGCGGCACGGGCCCGCTTCTCGAACACACCGAAGCCCGTCACGTTGACCTTCTCGCCCTTTTGGACGGTGCGGACCACGATGTCGACGATGCCGTCGACGGCCGAGCTGGCGGCCTTCTTGTCGCCGAGACGCTCGGCCAGAGCCTCAATGAGTTGGGCCTTGTTCACTTCAGTCCCTCCCAGGACACTATCGGCCCGTAGTTGGGCCACTTCAGGCACACGGTAAGCCAACGCGCCAAGAATTTCCACGCGCCACGCCCATTTTTTTGTTGCTGGCGCGTTGGTTCCGCCCCACCGGGGGACATAAGCCCGGTTTTCGAAGCGGCGAGGGAGGGTTCAAGGGCCGCCGGAAACCCGTCCCGGCGGCCCCGCAGATCAGCCCGCGGTGACGGGGTTCGTTGTGGGCAGCCAAGTCGGGCGGCCGCCCTCGAATTCCCCGATCGCATCGACGTTTCGCAAGGTCAGGCCGATATCGTCGAGCCCTTCCAGCAGGCGCCAACGGGTGTAGTCGTCGATCTGGAAGGGGGCCGAGAAGTCCTTGGCGCGGACCGTCTTCGCACTCAGGTCGACCGTGACCTCCGCGCCCGGGTCGTTCTCGAGCAGCTTCCACAACAGTTCGATGTCGGACTGCTCACACTGCGCCGCCACGAGGCCCTGCTTGCCGGCGTTGCCGCGGAAGATGTCGGCGAACCGGGACGAGAGCACCACCCGGAAGCCGTAGTCCATCAGCGCCCAGACGGCGTGCTCGCGCGACGAGCCGGTGCCGAAGTCGGGGCCCGCGACCAGAACACTGCCGGCACGGAAGGGCTCGTGGTTGAGGATGAAGTTCTCGTCCGCGCGCCAGGCCGCGAACAGCCCGTCCTCGAATCCGGTGCGGGTGACCCGCTTGAGGTAGACGGCCGGGATGATCTGGTCGGTGTCCACGTTGGACCGGCGCAGCGGGACGCCGACCCCGGTGTGGCTGGTGAAGGGTTCCATCGGTCTACACCTCTGCTTTTCAGTCCAGGTCGGCCGGGGCCGACAGCGTGCCGCGCACCGCGGTGGCCGCGGCGACCAGCGGCGACACCAGGTGGGTTCGGCCGCCCTTGCCCTGGCGGCCCTCGAAGTTGCGGTTGGAGGTCGACGCGCTGCGCTCGCCCGGCTTGAGCTGATCGGGGTTCATGCCAAGGCACATGGAGCAGCCCGCGGACCGCCACTCGGCGCCCGCCTCCGTGAAGACCTTGTCCAGTCCCTCGGACTCCGCCTGCGCGCGCACCCGCATCGAACCGGGCACCACCAGCATGCGTACGTCGGAGGCGACCTTGCGGCCCTTGAGGATGTCGGCCGCCGCGCGGAGGTCCTCGATGCGGCCGTTGGTGCAGGAACCGAGGAAGACGGTGTCCACGTGGATCTCGCGCAGCGGCGTGCCCGGCTCCAGGCCCATGTACGCCAGCGCCTTCTGCGCCGCCACCTTCGCGTTCTCGTCGCCGATGTCCTCCGGGTCCGGCACAGAGGCGCCCAGCGGCAGGCCCTGTCCCGGATTCGTGCCCCACGTGACGAACGGCGTCAGCGCGTCGGCGTCGATGTCGACCTCGAAGTCGAAGCTCGCGTCCTCGTCCGTGCGCAGGGAACGCCAGTACTCGACCGCCGCGTCCCAGTCCGCGCCCTTCGGCGCGTGCTGGCGGCCCTTGAGGTAGTCGAAGGTGACGTCGTCCGGCGCGATCATGCCGGCGCGCGCGCCCGCCTCGATCGACATGTTGCAGACCGTCATGCGGGCTTCCATCGACATCGCTTCGATGGTGTCGCCCCGGTACTCCAGGATGTAGCCCTGCCCGCCGCCGGTGCCGATCTTCGCGATCACCGCCAGGATCACGTCCTTGGACGTGACGCCCGGGCGCAGCGCGCCGTTGACGTTGACCGCCATCGTCTTGAACGGCCGCAGCGGCAGCGTCTGCGTGGCCATCACGTGCTCGACCTCGGAAGTGCCGATGCCGAAGGCGATCGAGCCGAACGCGCCGTGGGTCGAGGTGTGGCTGTCCCCGCACACCACCGTCATGCCCGGCTGGGTCAGGCCCAGCTGCGGGCCCACCACGTGGACGATGCCCTGTTCCGCGTCGCCCATCGGGTGCAGGCGGACGCCGAACTCCGCGCAGTTGCGCCGAAGCGTCTCCACCTGGGTCCGCGACACCGGGTCCGCGATGGGAAGTTCGACGTCCACCGTAGGAACATTGTGGTCCTCGGTGGCGATCGTCAGGTCCGGCCTGCGCAGTTTCCGGCCGGCGAGCCGCAGTCCGTCGAAGGCCTGCGGGCTGGTGACCTCGTGCACCAGGTGCAGGTCGATGTAGATGAGGTCCGGTTCGGCTCCGTCGCCCTTGCGCACCAGGTGCGCGTCCCAGACTTTCTCCGCGAGCGTGCGGCCCATGGTCTCCTCCCCCTTCGGGGATGTCGGTGTCAGATCGGGATTCTCAGATGGTGGCGCGGCTGGACTTCCCACATCGCGGGAAGCTAGTATCGCGACGTGGGACAGCATAGCGGGATCGGCGTTCTGGACAAGGCGGTGGCGGTGCTCAGCGCCGTCGCCAAGGACCCCTGCGGACTGGCGGAACTCTGTAACCGCACCGGTCTTCCCCGCGCCACCGCGCACCGCCTCGCCGTAGGCCTTGAGGTGCATCGCTTGCTGCGCCGCGGTTCCGACGGCCGCTGGCGCCCCGGCGCCGCCCTGGCCGAACTGGCCGGCGGCGCCACCGATCCCCTCCTGGACGCCGCGAGCTCCGTCCTGCCCCGCCTCCGCGACATCACCGGGGAAAGCGTCCAGCTCTACCGCCGCGATGGCATGCAACGCATCTGCGTCGCCGCCGCCGAGCCCCCCTCCGGCCTCCGCGACACCGTCCCCGTAGGCGCCCGCCTCCCCATGACTGCAGGCTCCGGCGCCAAAGTCCTTGCCGCCTGGGCCGATTCCCCCACCCAGCGCGCCCTTCTCACCGACGCCCTCTTCGGCGAGCGCACCCTCCTGGAAGTGCGCCGCCGCGGCTGGGCCCAATCCGTCGGTGAACGCGAGCCCGGAGTAGCCAGCGTCTCCGCCCCCGTCCGCGACTCCTCCGGCACCGTCATCGCCGCCGTCTCCGTCTCCGGCCCCGTAGACCGCATAGGCCGCCGCCCCGGCGGCCGCTGGGCCGCAGACCTCCTAGCCGCCGCCGAAGCCCTCCAAAACCGCCTCTGATCCCACAGACGCGCGCTTAGTTGGCACAGCCGGCGATGCGCAGCGAGCCCCCCTCCGGCGCCGCACCCCTCCGCTCTCAGAGCCTCTAACCGAGAGTGGGGGGTGCAGGGGGGCGAAGCCCGCCCTGCCTGGGGGTCTGGGGCGCGAGCCCCAGTGTAAAAATGCGAAAGATCCCTGTGCGGTCACACCGCACAGGGATCTCCCGATCTTTCGCGTAGCCCCGACGGGATTCGAACCCGCGCTACCGCCTTGAGAGGGCGGCGTCCTAGGCCGCTAGACGACGGGGCCAGGACTTAGTTTTCTTGCCGGGAGGTACCCTAGCACATCGCTTTGGGTGCCTCACGCTGGGGTACCAGGACTCGAACCTAGACTAACTGAACCAGAATCAGTCGTGCTGCCAATTACACCATACCCCATTGGCATTCTGGATCAGCTTTGGTGTAGCTGGAGGCCGTCCGCCCTGCCGGAATGAATACTAGACCATGACGGGCCCGATCACGAAATCGCCCCCGGGGGTCGGCCGATCGCGCAGGTCAGAGGCCGTCGACGCCGGGGGTGGTGAGCTCGCAGACGAGGAGCTCGGGGAGCTCGGCGAGGCTGTTGATGGTCCACACTCCGTCGGGCGCGGTCTGGTGGTCGGCGCCGTCGCGGTTGAGCCACACGCCGTGCATGCCGGCGTCGCGGGCGCCGATGGCGTCGAGATCGAGGCGGTCGCCGACGTGCACGGTCTCGGCCGGCAGCACGTCGAGGTCGAGGCAGGCGGTGTGGAATATCACCGGGTCGGGCTTGGCGACGCCCAGTTCACCTGCGATGACGACGCGGTCGAAGAATTCGGACAGTCCGACGGCGGCGATCTTGGCGCGCTGCCGGGAGCCGGAGGCGTTGGTGACGGCGGCGACCTTGATGCCGCTGGCGCGCAGCCAGTCGAGCAGGGGCAGGGTGTCGTCGAAGACGCGCCAGGACCGTTCCATGACGGCGAGGCGGCAGTCTTCGCGCCTGCGCACCTCGGCGTCGTCGAGGTGTTCGCCGAGCACGGCGAAGAAGGCCTTGGTGCGCTGCCAGCGCATGGTGTCGTAGTCGAACTCGCCGGAGATGGCGCGGGCGACATGCTCGTCGGTGGTGCGCTGCCATGCCGGCCATGCGCCGTCATGTCCGACAAGGGCGGTCAACGCGGTTCTCGCCGATCCGTCGTAGTCAATCAGCGTGTCGTCGATGTCCAGGCAAACGGCACGGATTTCGACGGTGGTGCGGGTGGTGAATGCGGAGAGAACTGGCGTCACCAGGAGAGGCTAGGTGCGGATCCCTTGTCCGCGATTCGGCTAACAAGGTGAAGCTGCCCCTTGATCGTGGTCACTCTCCGCCGTCCCGCGATTCCGCTGCGCGTGCGACACATCCCCTTTCTCGGTACCCGACAACGGGTTTCTCCGACTCGTGGCGCATCGGTGACGGGGCGCTACCGGGCCGGGTGCCGCGTGTCACGTCTAGCTGTACGGGTGAACCGGGTTGACGGGGGCGGCCCCCGCGAGCATCCTTGACTTATTCAACAGGCGTTGAAAAGAGGGATGGCGATGGAACGCACGACGTGCTGCGTGGTGGGCGGCGGCCCGGCCGGGATGATGCTGGGACTGCTGCTGGCCAGGGCGGGCGTGGACGTGACCGTGCTCGAGAAGCACGGCGATTTCCTGCGGGACTTCCGCGGCGACACGGTGCACGCCTCGACGCTGCGGCTGCTGGACGAGCTGGGCCTGGCCGAGAAGTTCGCCAAGGTCCCGCACCGGCTGCTGACCCAGCTGGGGCTGCCGGTCGGCCCGACCAGCACCGCGCTGATCGACATGAGCCGGCTGCCCGGCCCGCACAAGCACATCGCGATGGTGCCGCAGTGGGACTTCCTCGACATGGTCGCCGACGCGGCGGCGGCCGAGCCGACTTTCCGCCTGCGCATGAACACCGAGGCGACCGGTCTGACCACGAAGGACGGCCGCGTCACCGGCATCACGTACCGCACGAAGGACGGCGAGACCGGTGAGATCCAGGCCGACCTCACCGTCGCCTGCGACGGGCGGCGCTCGATCCTGCGCAGCGCGTTGGGGCTGGGTATCCGCAGCTGGCGGGTGCCGATGGACTGCTGGTGGCTGCGGGTGCCGCGGCACGAGGGCGACCCGGTGGGCATCGGCGGCATGATCGGCGAAGGGCGCATGGTCGTCTACATCGACCGCGGCGACTACTTCCAGCTGGCCTTCCTGATCGAGAAGGGCTCGGACGCGCGCTGGCGCGAAGCCGGCCTGCAGTCGTTCCGGGACAGCCTCGCCGGCGTCCTGCCGTGGCTGGCCGACCGTGTGGACGAGATCAAGTCGCTGGACGACGCCAAGCTGCTGGACGTGAAACTGGACCGGCTGACCAAGTGGTACAGCGACGGTCTGCTGTGCATCGGCGACGCCGCGCACGCCATGTCACCGGTCGGCGGCGTCGGCATCAACCTGGCCGTGCAGGATGCCGTTGCCACCGCGCGGATCCTGGCCGCGCCGCTGCGCCGAGGGACCGTCACGACCGCTGATCTGGCCAAGGTGCAGCGCCGTCGCGGGCCGGCCACCACCATCACGCAGGGCATGCAGCGACTGATGCATGACAACGCTGTCGGTCCCGCGTTGAGCGGCCGTATCGATCTGAGTAAGCGAACCCCGCTCGCATTGCGACTGCTGAACCGCTTCCCGAAGCTCGGCCTGATTCCGGCCTATCTGGTGGCCATCGGCTTCCGCCCCGAACACGCCCCCGATTTCGCCCGGCGTTGAGTGGGGACGCCGTCACGTGGAAAAGCGAGGCCCCGCCCCTGCTTCGCCCGGTTGCCGGATTTTTCGAGGTCCGCCACCCACGGTGCCCCGCCACCGAGCCGATGCGGGCCTCGAAAAATCCGGCAAGGGCGAGGCAGGGGTCACGAGGGGCCGAGCCGCGACGCCGGAGGCGGCGCCATTCAACGCGGCACCCGTCCACTGAGGACCATAGCCACGACCTGTGCCCGGTCCTTGGCGCCCAGTTTGCGCAGAATGGCCTTCACGTGGGTCTTCACGGTGTCCGTGCTGATGAACAGGTGGTGCGCGATGGTCTGGTTGTCCAGGCCCTTGATCATCTCGGCCAGCACGTCGAACTCGCGGGCCGACAGCTGCGGCAGCACGGCGTGCGGCGGCAGGTCGGTGGACATCTGCACCTGCCCGCCCAGCCGGGGATCGAGCACGTGCGTCGCGCCGGCCAGCACCTCGCTGAACACCGACAGCAGTTCCCGCAGGGGCGTCGTCTTGAGCAGGTAGGCGGCGGCGCCCTGGTTCAGCGCCGCCTTGGCCCACTCCGGGCTGTCCATCTCGCTGACCACCACGGTGGTCGCCGACGGCCGCTGGGCCCGCACGTCGCGCACAGTGCGCAGCGCACCAGCGCCCGGCACCGACAGATCCGTCACGACGAGGTCGACGAGCAGCCCGCGCAGGCAGCGCAGCGCCTCGGACGAGGTGTGGGCCACCCCCACCACCCGGAAGCGCTGGGTGCGCTGCAGACAGACGCGCAGACCCTCGGTGATCAGCTGAGAGGCGTCGACCAGCAGCACCCTTGCGGGGTCAGGGACCACCATGCGATCACCTCCGCTGCGCCGCGGCCAACCGGTCCGAGCCGGATTGCTGACCTCACTGGTTTCGCAATCGGCTCAACGCGGAATAGCACGCCATGGTTCAGCAGCGGAAGCCGTCGAAGGGCCGGCCGGCGCGAAGTTGCGCCGACCGGCCCTTCGATCATGGGCCAAGGCGACTAGACGGACACGACCTTGTTGGTGAGTGTGCCGATCCCCTCGACGGACACCGAGACCGTCTGTCCCGCGGTCATCGGGCCGACCCCGGCCGGCGTTCCGGTCAGCACCACGTCGCCCGGCAGCAGCGTCATGCCGGCCGTGATCCACTCCAGGATCTCGCCCACGCCGTGCAGCAGGTCGCTGGTATTGCCGTCCTGCTTGAGCTCGCCGTCCAGCTCCGTACGCAGGTCGAGGCCCGACGGGTCGAGGTTGGTCTCGATCCACGGCCCCAGCGGGCAGAACGTGTCATGGCCCTTGCCGCGCGTCCACTGGCCGTCGGCTTTCTGCTGCTCGCGGGCCGTGACATCGTTGGCGATGGTGTAGCCCAGGATGGCCGAGCCGGCGTTCTCGGCCTTGAGCCGGCGTACCGGCAGGCCGCCGATCACGATCGCCAGCTCGCCCTCGTAGTCCACCCGGCCCAGCCCGGCCGGCACCTCGATGGCCGCGTCCGGGCCGATCACCGAGGTCGACGGCTTGATGAAGATGACCGGGTCGGCCGGCGGCTCCCCGCCCATCTCGCGGGCGTGGTCGGCGTAGTTCTTGCCGATGCACACCACCTTGGACGGGCGGATCGGGGCCAGCAGCTGGACCGAGGCCAGCGGCCAGGTCCGCCCCGTGAACTTCGGGTCCTCGAACACCGAGGTCGACAGTTCCGCAGCGATCAGGCTGTCCGGCTCGCCGCCGATGGCGACGAAGGAAGCCCCTTCTGAGTGAGAGATCCGAGCGAAGCGCACGGGATCGAGCCTAGTCCGACCGACCCCCGACGTGCCCGCAGCGGTCAAGTGAGCCACTCATGTGGCATTCCTGACACACGTGAGTGGCTCATGTGCCATTTCCAGCGCAAATGAGCCACTCACGTGAGATGTCAGGCCAGTTGCCGCACTCGCATCGCCTTGTGGGCCAGTGCGTCGCACAGGGCGAGCCAGCTGGCCTCGACGATGTTGTCGTGCACACCCACCGTGGTCCACTCGTGCTCGCCGTCGGTGGACTCCACCAGCACGCGGGTGACGGCGTCGGTGCCGGGATGGTCGGTCAGGATGCGCACCTTGTAGTCGGCCAGCTCGACACTGTCCATCCAGGACAGATGGGGCCGCAGCGCCTGGCGCAGCGCGGCGTCCAGGGCGTGCACGGGGCCGGTGCCTTCGGCGGTGGCGATCACACGTTCGCCGCCGACGTGCACCTTGACCGTGGCCTCGGACATGATCGTGCCGTCCTGTTGGTGGTCAAGGAGAACGCGGTAGGACTCCAAAGTGAACGGAGGCTCGTCCACTTCGGACAGCTCGTTGCGCAGCAGCAGTTCCAGCGAGGCGTCGGCCGCCTCGAAGGACCAGCCCTTGGCCTCCAGCTCCTTCACCTTCCGCACCGCGTTGCCGACGGCGTCGGGCCGGCCGGCCAGGTCGAGCCCGAGCTCTCGTCCCTTGAGCTCAAGACTCGCCCGGCCGGCCATCTCGGTGACCAGGACCCGCATGCCGTTGCCGACGGTGGCCGGATCGATGTGGTTGTAGAGATCCGGATCCACCTTGATCGCGCTCGCGTGCAGCCCCGCCTTGTGGGCGAAGGCCGACGCCCCGACATAGGCCTGGTGGGTGTCGGGGGCGATGTTCGCGATCTCGGCGAGGGCATGGGACACGCGGGTCAGCTCGGCGACGGAGTCGGCGGGTACCACCGGCATCCCGAGCTTGGTCACGAGGTTCCCGATGACGGCGAACAGGTCGGCGTTGCCGGCCCGCTCCCCGTAGCCGTTGGCCGTGCACTGGACGTGGGTCGCGCCGGCCTGGACCGCCGCGATGGTGTTGGCCACCGCGCAGGACGTGTCGTCCTGGCAGTGGATGCCGACGCGCAGGCCGGTGCGGGCCATCACCTCGGTGACGGTCTGCCCGAGCTGCACCGGCAGCTGGCCGCCGTTGGTGTCGCACAGCACCACCACGTCGGCCCCCGCCTCGCCGGCCGCCTGCAACACACGCAGCGCGCACTCCGGGTCGTAGGCGTAGCCGTCGAAGAAGTGCTCCGCGTCGAGGAACACACGGCGGCCGTTGGCCACCAGGTACCGGACCGTGTCGCGGACCATGGCGCAGTTCTCGTCGACGTCGGTGCGCAGCGCGCGCTCGATGTGCCGGCGGTCGGACTTGGCGACCAGGGTGACGACCGGGGCCTTCGAGTCCAGCAGGGCCTGCACCTGCTTGTCGTCCTCGACCTTCACGCCGGCCTTGCGCGTCGAGCCGAAGGCCACCAGCGCCGCGTGCTGCAACTCCAGCTCGCCGGCCGCCGCACGGGCGAAGAACTCCGTGTCCTTGGGCAGGGCGCCCGGCCAGCCGCCCTCGATGAAGCCGACGCCGATGCCGTCGAGCAGACGGGCCACCGCCAGCTTGTCCGTCACGGAGTAGGTGATGCCCTCGCGCTGGGCGCCGTCCCGCAGGGTGGTGTCGAAGACGTGGAAGCCGTCGCCCAGTGGCGTGCCGGCCGGGGTTGTCCTGCTCAACGGTCTACTCCTCGCGAGGGGGTGGCTGACGTGGCCCAGAAAAGCAAAAAGACCCCCTGCGAATGCAAGAGGTCTGCGCGCCGGGTGCCTGCGGGGGCACTACCCGGCGCGCTGCGAAATGATGATCACGGTGTGGAGAGCCACACCCGCATGCTGCCACACCCGCCCGGCGATGACCAAGCATCGGACGAAATATCCCACCATTCGGGAAATTTCACCGAGACAGCCCATGACCGGTCCACCTGGCCAAAATTGGACTGGTCCAATTTCGTTCGAAGGAGCAGCCTATCCGGTAGCCGCCTTCGTCGAAGGGAGAAGGCTGCGTGGTCACAGTCGTCCTGCTGGGCGCGCCGAACGCCGAAGGCGCCGAGTACGCCTGGTTGATGGACCGCGTCCGCGTCGGGGGCTGCGAGCCGGTCGCTCTCGACGGGGCGGGGGCCGCCGATGTGCTCGTCAAGCTGCACGAACAGGGCCGCCTGCACGGTGTTTTAGCCGTGGGCGGGCCCACCGGCGGCTCGCCCGCCTTCGCCGCCCTGCGGGCGTTGCCGATCGGCGTGCCCAAGCTGCTCGTCACCGCCCGCGACCACCACACCCACGGCGGCGTCACCGACGTCACCACCATGCACTCCGTCGTCGACATCGTCGGCATCGACCAGGTCTCCGAGCGCATCCTCGACAACGCCGCCGCCGCCATCACCGGCATGGCCCGCAGCTACCACGCCGGCCGGCACAACCCCACCCGCCACACCCGGCCGCTCGTGGCCACCACCGTCTCCGCCACCCGGCCCCGCCTCGAACACTGGGGCTACGCCGTCGTGGTCGTCCCCGACAGCCGCCCCCTGCCGTCCCTTGTGGACAGCGGCTTCCTGGCCGGTGTCATCTCCACCAACCCCACCTCCGCCTACGACGTCCCCCACATCGTCTGCGACGACGCCGCCTTCGCCCAGGAGGCCGCCGACACCCTCCACCACCTCATCACCGGCTCCCCCTAACCCCGCGAGTCCCGCTGTGGGGACGTCATGAACCGGTTTCATGGCGTCCCCACAGCGGGACTCGCGAAAACACGTGTGCCCCGGCTCCTTGGAGCCGGGGCACACGAGACAGAGCCTGAAGGTCAGGCGGTGGTGCGGGTGTTGGACGACACCAGGGCCGCGAGGCGGTCGCCGATGGCGTAGGTGGCGCCGGGCGAGGCGTGGTCGCGGGTGGCGAGATCGAAGGCGACGGAGGCCTCGATGCGCCGCGCGGACTCGTGCTCGCCGAGGTGGTCGAGCATCAGCGCGACCGAGAGCACGGCGGCGGTGGGGTCGGCGATGCCCTGGCCGGCGATGTCGGGCGCGCTGCCGTGCACCGGCTCGAACATGCTGGGATTGCGGCGGGTCACGTCGAGGTTGCCGCTGGCCGCCAGGCCGATGCCGCCGGTGACGGCGGCCGCGAGGTCGGTGAGGATGTCGCCGAACAGGTTGTCCGTCACGATGACGTCGAACCGACCCGGGTCGGTCACCATGTGGATCGTGGCGGAGTCGACGTGCTGATAGCTGACGGTCACCTCGGGGTGCAGCAGCGACACCTCCTCCACGACCCGGGACCACAGCGAACCGGCGTGCGTCAGCACGTTGGTCTTGTGCACGAGGGTCAGGTGCTTGCGCGGGCGCGCCGTCGCACGGGCGAAGGCGTCCCGGACCACACGGTCGACGCCGAACGAGGTGTTGATGCTGACCTCGGTGGCGATCTCGTGCGGAGTGTCCTTGCGCAGCAGGCCACCGTTGCCGGCGTACAGGCCCTCGGTGCCTTCTCGCACCACGACCATGTCGATGTCGGACGGGTCGGCGAGCGGGCTGCGCACGCCCGGGTACAGCCGAGCCGGCCTCAGGTTCACGTGATGGTCGAGCTCGAAGCGCAGCCGCAGCAGCAGCCCCCGCTCCAGAATGCCGCTGGGCACCGACGGGTCGCCGACCGCGCCGAGCAGAATGGCATCGTGCTGGCGCAGTTCACCGAGCACCGACTCCGGCAGCAGCTCCCCGGTGGCGTGCCACCTCGCCGCACCGAGGTCGTACCGGGTGATCTCCGCCGTCGGAACCACCTCGCCGAGCACCTTCAGCGCCTCGGCAATAACCTCGGGCCCGATCCCGTCACCTGGGATCACAGCGAGCCGCATCCACACACCTCCCGGAGTACGGTCCCCATGCTCGGGACCATCCATCTCTTGCGTGAGGCTACCCGTACTTCCCCCACTAATCGGAGTCCGGACACGCTTCTGGGGTGATCTCTCCCGAAGTGCGGGACACCCGGATGGCGCAATCACCACCCGTACGGGTGACATCGGGCCCCTGACCGGCCCCAACATGCGGTGAAGGGGACCTCCCCGGCGACGACCGCTGGGAAGGTCCCCTTCCGGACAAACGGGTCAGATCAGCGAGATGGACCGCACGGTGTGCGCGCCCACGGCGGCGCCGATCGGCTCCAGCACGCCGGCGTCGACCGCACGGTCGGCGCGGATCAGCATGACGGCGTCGGAGCCGTCCTTGGTCTGCGAGATCTGCGCGGCCTCGATGTTGACGCCGGCTTCGCCGAGCAGGGTGCCGACGGTGCCCATGACGCCGGGCCGGTCGGGGTACTCCAGCAGCACCAGGTCGCCGGCGGCGCGCAGGTCGAAGCCGCGGCCGTTGACCTCCACCAGCTTCTCGATGGCGTCCAAGCCGGACAGCGTGCCCGAGACGCGCAGCGCGGTGCCGTCTGGCAGCGCGGCGCTCACGGTGACCAGGCTGCGGTGGTTCGCGCTCTCGGGCTCCTTGACCAGGTCCACCGCCACGCCGAGGGTCTCGGCCAGCGCCGGCGCGTTCACGAACGTGACCTGCTCGTCGACGATGCCGGAGAACACGCCGCGCAGCGCGGCCAGCGGCAGCACCGAGACATCCTCGTTGGACAGTTCGCCGCGGACGGTGACGGTGACCGAAGCCGGGGCCTTGCCGGCCAGGGCCGACAGCACCACGCCGAGCTTCTGGGTCAGCGGCAGGTACGGGCGGACCTCGTCGTTGACGACGCCGCCGCTGGCCACGTTCACCGCGTCCGGCACGAAGTCGCCGCGCAGGGCCAGCCGCACCGAGCGGGCCACGTCGGTGCCGGCGCGGTCCTGGGCCTCGGCCGTCGAGGCACCCAGGTGCGGCGTCACGACGACGTTCGGCAGCTCGAACAGCGGTGAAGCCGTGGTCGGCTCGGTCTCGAAGACGTCGATGCCGGCGCCGCCGACGTGACCGTCCCGAATGGACTCCGCCAGGGCCGTCTCGTCGACCAGGCCGCCGCGGGCGGCGTTGACGATGATGACGCCCTTCTTGGTGCGGGCGAGCGCCTCCTTGCCGATCAGGCCCTTGGTCTCCGGGGTCTTCGGCAGGTGGATGGAGATGGCGTCGGCCCGCTCCAGCAGCTCGTCCAGGGTGACCAGCTCGATGCCCAGCTGCGCGGCGCGGGCCGGCGCGACGTACGGGTCGTAGGCGATCAGCGTGGTGTTGAAGGCCGCCAGGCGGGCCGCGAACAGCTGGCCGATCTTGCCGAGGCCGACGACGCCGACGGTCTTGCCCGACAGCTCCACGCCCGAGAACGAGCTGCGCTTCCAGGCGCCGCCACGCAGGCTGGTCGAGGCCTCCGGGATGCGGCGGGCGACCGCCAGCAGCAGGCCCACCGCGTGCTCGGCGGCCGAGGTGATGTTGGACGTGGGCGCGTTGACCACCAGCACACCGTGCTTGGTGGCGGCCGGCACCTCCACGTTGTCCAGGCCGACGCCGGCGCGGGCGACCACCTTGAGCTTGCTCGTGGCCGCGAACACCTCGGCGTCCACCTGGGTGGCCGACCGGACCAGCAGCGCGTCCGCGTCGGCGACGGCGGACAGCAGGGCGGGCCGGTCGGTGCCGTCGACGTGGCGGATCTCCACCTCGTCCCCGAACACCTCGATGACGGACGGTGCGAGCTTCTCGGCGATCAGAACGACGGGACGACTGGCATTGGTCACGACACAGCTCCAGGTTTCGGCGCGCGACTTCACGGACGGCCCACCGGCACCCCGTTGTGCTGGACCTCGTCGCATCCTACGAGTTGGCCGCCCCGATGGAAGGGGTGATGTTAACTTCCCCGTAACTACCAGGGCTCATCGAACTCGCCGTCGCGCGCGCCCTTGACGAAGGCGTCCCACTCTGCGGGAGTGAACACCAGAACGGGGCCGTCCGGCTGCGCCGAATTACGCATCACCATGTACGTCACGCCGTCGGTGTGCGGCACCGCCGCGACCTCCACGTGGTCCCCGTCGCCGTCGTCCCCGTCACCCCGCTGCCACTGCGCCCCGGTCAGGTCGAGGCTGCCCCGGACCTGCTTCTTGTCGTCGTAGATGGGCGCAACCTCGTCGCTCATGCGGGCAGGGTAACGGCACACTGCTCCCATGCTGCGAACAGCGCTGGTGGCCGGTCTGCTCCTGGTCGGCACCCTGACGGGCCTCGCTCCCGCGCACGCCGCCGACGCCGGTCCCAGCCGGATCCGGTCCGACGGCACGCGCCTGTACGACACCACGACGAACGCGACGTTCACGCCCAGGGGCGCGAACTACATCCGCCTGGCCGATGACGGCCACGGCGTCTTCCACTCCACCTTCGAACCCGGGCGGTACTCGCCGTCCGACGCCCAGCGAATGCTGAACCAGTTGAGCCATGACGGCTACAACACGGTTCGGGTGTTCGTCGACGCCGGCACGTGGAACTTCGACCACGGGCTGGACACCGATCCGTCGCCGGACGCCCCGTGGCTCAACAAGGCCTATGTGGACAATCTGGCGGCCTTCATCGACGCTGCTGCCGCCGACCACATCTACGTGCTGCCCACGTTCGAGTACGCGCCGATGAACCGGCACTACGCGGACATCGCCGGCGGGACGCGCAATCCGAACGTCGGCGGCACCAACTCGTGGTACCTGGATCGCGGCATGATCGCCGCCAAGAAGGCGTACCTGACGAACATCGCCGCCGCGTTGGAGGGCGAGCTCGGCGTGAACCGGACCGACATCCTGTCGTACGAGATCGACAACGAAGTGTTCTGGCAGACCGATCAGGCGCCGTTCGCGACCATGTCCGGCACGGTGGTCGGCGTGGACGGGATCACCTACGACATGTCGGCGCCGGCGGACCGTCAGCAGGCCGCCGACGCCAGCCTGGTCTGGTACGTCAACCAGGCGGTGCAGGGCGTGCACGCGGCCGACCCGGACGCCCTGGTGTCGATCGGCATGTTCACCAACAACGCGGTCGGGCGGACGGGATTCGACGGCCTGATGGCCGATCCGAACACGCGGCCCCTGTCACCGGGCAACCCGGTGGCCATCGCGCACTGGAGTGCCATCGATTTCATCGACATGCACACCTATCCCTGGGGCGCCGGCTACACGCCGGCGGGCGACCTGGCCAGCTCCGACCTGGGCCGGCCCGGCGTGGAGTCGATGGCCAAGCCGTATCTCGTCGGCGAGCTGGGCGCGCGCAAGGACGTGTACGGCAACGACATCACCTCGGCCGCCTTCGACCTGCGCGACCGGCAGATCCAGACCTGTCACGTCGACCGGGGCGCGCAGGGCTGGCTGCTGTGGACCTACGACACCGACCAGGTGAACCCGGACCTGGCCGGCCAGGGCGACTACTACTCGCTGACCGACAGCGGCGGCGCGATCAACGGCCAGCTGGCCCCGATCGTGCGCCCCGATCCCTGCCGATAAGACGAAACGGCCGTGGGGCGTGCTGCCCCACGGCCGTTTCCGGCAACCAGAAAAAGATCAGGCCGTCTCGGTGATCGGACGGTCCACCCACGACATGAGGCCGCGCAGCTTCTTGCCGACCTGCTCGATCGGGTGAGCCTCGCCCTCGTCCTGCAGCTTGGTGAAGTTGGGACGGCCGGCCTCGTCCTCGGCCACCCACTCCCGCGCGAAGGTGCCGTCCTGGATCTCGCCCAGGATCTTCTGCATCTCCTGCTTGACCGACGCGGTGATGACGCGCGGGCCGCGGGTCAGGTCGCCGTACTCGGCGGTGTCGGAGATCGAGTAGCGCATCTTGGCGATGCCGCCCTCGTACATGAGGTCGACGATCAGCTTCAGCTCGTGCAGCACCTCGAAGTAGGCGATCTCCGGGGCGTAGCCGGCCTCGGTGAGCACCTCGAAACCGGTCTGCACCAGCGCGGAGGCGCCGCCGCAGAGCACGGCCTGCTCACCGAACAGGTCGGTCTCGGTCTCCTCGGTGAAGGTGGTCTTGATGACGCCGGCGCGCGAGCCGCCGATGCCCTTCGCGTAGGACAGGGCGAGCGCCTGCGCGTTGCCGGTGGCGTCCTGCTCCACGGCGATGAGGCAGGGCACGCCCTTGCCGTCCACGAACTGGCGGCGCACGAGGTGGCCGGGGCCCTTGGGGGCGACCATCGCGACGTCCACGCCTGCCGGCGGGGTGATCAGGCCGTAGCGGATGTTGAAGCCGTGCCCGAAGAAGATCGCGTCGCCGTCGTTGAGGTTGGGCGCGATGTCGTCGGCGTAGATCTTGCGCTGCTTGGTGTCCGGAGCCAGGATCATGATCAGGTCGGCCTCGGCGGACGCCTCGGCGGGGGTGAGCACCCGCAGGCCCTCCTCCTCCGCCTTCGCCCGCGACTTGGAGCCCTCCGGCAGGCCGATGCGAACGTCCACACCGGAATCGCGCAGGCTCAGCGCGTGGGCGTGGCCCTGGCTGCCGTAGCCGATGACGGCCACCTTGCGGCCCTGGATGATGCCGAGGTCGGCGTCGTCGTCGTAGAAGGTCTCGACAGTCATGGCTTTCCTTGTGTTCCTTCCGGGATTTTTCAGCGGGCCGCGGTCGCGGTGATGGAGCGGGCGCCGCGTCCGATGGCGACCATGCCGGACTGCACCATCTCACGCAGGCCGTAGGGCTCCAACATCCGCAGCAGGGCGTCGAGCTTGTCGCCCGTTCCGGTTGCCTCAATGGTCAGCGCCTCGGGCGAGACGTCGACCACCTTGGCCCGGAACAGCTGCACCGTCTCCAGCACCTGGCTGCGCACGGTGGCGTCGGCACGGACCTTGACCAGCAGCAACTCGCGCTGCACGGCCGTGGTCGGCTCCAGCTCGACGATCTTGATGACGTTCACCAGCTTGTTCAGCTGCTTGGTGACCTGCTCCAGGGGGAGCTCGTCGACGCCGACGACGATGGTCATGCGGGAGATGTCGGGATGCTCGGTCGGACCGACCGCCAGCGACTCGATGTTGAAGCCACGGCGGGAGAACAGGCCGGCGACACGGGCGAGGACACCGGGCTTGTTCTCGACCAGAACGCTGAGAGTGTGCTTCGTCATGGTCATCACCGCACCTCGCTAGCGCTCGGCGCGGCGCTGACGCTGGTCGCTGTATTGAATGATTCGCTCGCAAGCTCGCTCATCACACGTCCTCGTCGAACAACGGGCGGATGCCGCGGGCGGCCATGATCTGGTCGTTGCCGGTGCCGGCGGCCACCATCGGCCACACCTGCGCGTCCTTGCCGACCACGAAGTCGATCACGACCGGACGGTCGTTGATCTCCATCGCCTGTTGGATCGTGGCGTCCACGTCCTCCTTGCTCTCACACCGGAGGCCGGCGCAGCCCAGCGCCTCGGCGAGCATCTTGAAGTCCGGGATGCGGTGCTTGTGGGTGCCCAGGTCGGTGTGCGAGTACCGCTCGGCGTAGAACAGGTTCTGCCACTGCCGGACCATGCCCAGGTTGCCGTTGTTGATGACGGCGACCTTGATCGGCGCGCCCTCGATGGCGCAGGTGGCCAGCTCCTGGTTGGTCATCTGGAAGCAGCCGTCGCCGTCGATGGCCCACACGACCTTGTCCGGGGAGCCGAACTTCGCGCCCATCGCGGCCGGCACGGCGAAGCCCATCGTGCCGAGGCCGCCGGAGTTGATCCAGCTGCTGGGCCGCTCGTACTTGATGAACTGGGCCGCCCACATCTGGTGCTGGCCGACGCCCGCGGTGTAGATGGCCTCCGGGCCGGCGATCTGCCCGATGCGCTCGATGACGTACTGCGGCGACAGCGCGCCGTCCGACGGCCAGTCGTAACCGAGCGGGTAGTTCTCCCGCCAGCCCGAGGTCTCGGTCACCCACTGCGCGATGTCGACGGTCTCGGTGTGCTCGCGCTCGGCCTTCACGGCGGCGATCAGGTCGCCGAGGATCTCCTTGCAGTCGCCCACGATCGGCACGTCCGCACGGCGGTTCTTGGAGATCTCCGCCGGGTCGATGTCGGCGTGCACGATCTGGGCGTCCGGCGCGAACGAGCTGAGCTGGCCGGTGACGCGGTCGTCGAACCGCGTGCCCAGCGCGATCAGCAGGTCGGACTTCTGCATGGCGGCGACCGCCGCGACGGTGCCGTGCATGCCGGGCATGCCCAGGTGCTGCGGGTGCGAGTCGGGGAACGCGCCGCGGGCCATCAGCGTGGTGACCACGGGAATGCCGGTCAGCTCGGCCAGCTCGAGCAGCTCGGCGGTGGCGCCGGACTTGATGATGCCGCCGCCGACGTAGAGCACCGGCCGGTGCGCGGCGGTGATCAGCTTGGCGGCCTCGCGGACCTGCTTGCCGTGCGGGCGCGTGGTCGGGCGGTAGCCCGGCAGGCGCAGTTCCGGCGGCCAGGAGAAGGAAGTGGTCTCCTGCAGGACGTCCTTGGGGATGTCCACCAGGACCGGGCCGGGTCGGCCGGTGCTGGCGATGTGGAACGCCTCGGCGATCGCCCGCGGGATCTCCGCCGGGTCGGTCACGAGCACGTTGTGCTTGGTGATCGGCATGGTGATGCCGCAGATGTCGGCTTCCTGGAACGCGTCGGTGCCGATGAGGGCCCGGCTCTGCTGGCCGGTGATGGCCACGACCGGCACGGAGTCCATGTACGCGTCGGCCAGCGGGGTGACCAGGTTGGTCGCGCCCGGGCCGGACGTGGCCATGCACACACCGACCTTGCCGGTGGCCTGGGCGTATCCGGTGGCGGCGTGGCCGGCGCCCTGCTCGTGGCGGACGAGCACGTGGCGCAGGGTGGTCGAGTCGAGCAGCGCGTCATAGGCCGGCATGATCGTGCCGCCGGGAATGCCGAACACGATCTCGCAGCCGACGGCCTCGAGCGAGCGCACGAGCGAGGCGGAGCCGGTCACGCGGACCGGGGCGCCGCCGGGCGGCGCGGGTTTCGGGGGCGGGCCGGGGCGCGGCGGTGTCGCGCCGGGGACCGGGGCTTGTCGCGAGGGTGCGCTGGTCATCGGGGCTGCCTCGGGGTCGGTGGTCCTGCGGAAGTTTCATGGTGCAACAAGCATGAAAAAACCCCCGCCAACCACTGGACAAGACGTGGTCGAACGAGGGTCGCGCGCCGACGCGGACTCATGGTCCCTAGGCGTCGGCGCGCCTCGGAAGTACGAGGCCGGTGTCACGCAGCATGCTCGGAAGGTACTGCCGGCCGGGCCGAGGCGTCAACTCTGCGGGAAAACGCTCCCGGATGGTGGAACGAAAAACCCAGGTGCGAGGATCGGAGCGTGACTGAGTCCGCTCCTCCGTCCGTCCAACGAGTGATCTTTCGCGTGCCGACGACGGGCCTGCTTCCGCTGGGCCTGCTCGCCATCTGCGAGACGCCGGTGGTGGCCACCGCCGGACCGGTGTTCTCGCTGCTCTACCTCATCCCGATCGTGTTCGCGGTGTGGATCCTGCGCACGCGCACGGTGGTCGACTCCGAGCAGCTGCGCACCCGCAGCCTGTTCGGCGCGCGCACGCTGAACTGGGCCGACATCCGCTCGCTGCGGCTGCCCCGCCGCGGCTGGGTCAACGCCGTGCTCGACAAGGACGAGCAGGCGCCGCTGCCCGGCGTGCGCACCCGGCATCTGTCGATGCTGGCGGCGCTGTCCGGCGGGCGGCTGTCCGATCCCAACGCCGCCGCCGAGGACGCGGAGTAACCTGGTCTGCGAGCCGCGACCCGGTCCACGTCAACTTTTCCGCAAGGCCAATCAGTTTTTGGAGGAGCAGTGCCCCAGCTGCGCTCCCGCACCACGACCCACGGACGCAACGCCGCGGGCGCCCGCGCGCTGTGGCGGGCCACCGGCATGACCGACAGCGATTTCGGCAAGCCGATCGTGGCGATCGCCAACTCCTACACCCAGTTCGTGCCGGGTCACGTGCACCTTCGCGACCTCGGCGACATCGTGGCCGAGGGCGTGCGCGCCGCCGGCGGCGTGCCCCGCGAGTTCCACACCATCGCCGTCGACGACGGCATCGCGATGGGTCACAGCGGCATGCTGTACTCGCTGCCCTCCCGCGAGATCATCGCCGACTCGGTCGAGTACATGGTCAACGCCCACCAGGCCGACGCGCTGGTGTGCATCTCCAACTGCGACAAGATCACGCCCGGCATGCTCAACGCCGCGCTGCGGCTGAACATCCCCGTGGTCTTCGTCTCGGGCGGGCCGATGGAGGCCGGCAAGGCCGTCGTCGTCGGCGGCGTCGCGCAGGCCCCGACCGACCTGATCACCGCCATCTCGGCGTCGGCCAGTTCCGACGTCGACGACGACGGCCTGGCGGCCGTGGAGCGCTCGGCCTGCCCGACCTGCGGCTCGTGCTCGGGCATGTTCACCGCCAACTCGATGAACTGCCTCACCGAGGCCCTGGGCCTCTCGCTGCCCGGCAACGGCTCCACGCTGGCCACCCACGCGGCCCGGCGCTCGCTGTTCGAGCGGGCCGGCACCACCGTCGTCGAGCTGTGCCGTCGCTGGTACGGCGAGGACGACGAGTCCGCGCTGCCGCGCTCCATCGCCAACCGCAAGGCGTTCGAGAACGCCATGGCGCTGGACATGGCCATGGGCGGCTCCACCAACACGGTGCTGCACATCCTCGCCGCCGCCAACGAGGGCGAGATCGACTTCACGCTGGCCGACATCGACGCGATCGGCCGCCGCGTGCCCTGCCTGTCCAAGGTGGCTCCGAACTCCGACTACCACATGGAGGACGTGCACCGTGCCGGCGGCATTCCCGCGCTGCTGGGCGAACTCTGGCGGGGCGGCCTGCTCAACGAGGACGTGTACTCGGTGCACAGCCCCTCGCTGTCGGAGTGGCTGTCCACCTGGGACATTCGCGCCTCGTCACCGTCGGAAGAGGCCGTCGAGCTCTTCCACGCGGCGCCGGGCGGTGTTCGCACCACACAGGCGTTCTCCACCGAGGCGCGGTGGTCGTCACTGGACACCGACGCCGCCGGCGGCTGCATCCGCGACTTCGCGCACGCGTACACGAAGGACGGTGGCCTCGCGGTGCTGCGCGGCAACCTGTCCGTGGACGGCGCCGTGATCAAGTCGGCCGGGATCGAGGAAGAGCTGTGGCGCTTCCAGGGCCCGGCCCGGGTCGTGGAGAGCCAGGAGGAGGCCGTCTCGGTCATCCTCAACAAGGAGGTCCAGCCGGGCGAGGTCATCGTCGTCCGCTACGAGGGCCCGGCCGGCGGTCCCGGCATGCAGGAGATGCTGCACCCGACCGCCTTCCTGAAGGGCTCCGGCCTCGGCAAGAAGTGCGCGCTGATCACCGACGGCCGCTTCTCCGGCGGCTCCTCGGGCATCTCCGTCGGGCACGTCTCGCCGGAGGCCGCGCACGGCGGCGTCATCGGGCTCGTCGAGGACGGCGACCAGATCCTCATCGACGTGCACGAGCGCAAGCTGGAGCTGCTGGTCGACGAGGCGGTGCTGGCCGAGCGTCGGGCCAAGATGGACTCCAGCGAACGGCCGTGGCAGCCGCGCGACCGCCAGCGCCACGTCACCCTGGCCCTGCGCGCCTACGCCAAGCTCACCACCTCCGCCGCCACCGGCGCCGTCCGCGACCCCTCTCTGTAACCACCCTTTATGCAGGGAAGGACGCCTTACCCTCGTTGAACGAGGGTAAGGCGTCCTTCCCTGCATCGGGGGTCACCTCCAGGGGCGGGGGTCGGTCACCAGGAGTGACCAGATCTCGGCGTCGTGGCGGCGGCCGCCGAACAGGTAGGACTCGCGCATCACGCCGTCCAGGGTCATGCCCAGGCGTTTGGCCGCCGCCTTGCTGCGCTCGTTGGACGTGATGGTGATCCACTCGATGCGGTGCATGCCCCGCGCCTCGAAGGCCCAGTCGATCATCAGCTGGGCCGCCCTGGTGATCAGGCCGTGGCCCTGGGCGTGCGGGGCCAGCCAGACGCCCAGCTCGCAGTTGCCGGAGGCCGCGTCGAACTTCGGGAACAGGATCGCGCCCACCAACTCGCCGCGCAGCCGGATGCCCAGCAGCCGGCCGGCCCCGGTGGCCTGGCGGTCGGCGTAGCGCTGGAGCAACTCCCGCGCGCTGGCACTGTCGGTCACGGTGCTGGCCAGCGGGATCCACGGTGCGAGATGCTCGCGATGCCGGTCGATGTGCTCGGCGAACTCGTCCGCCTGCCAGGGTTCGAGCGGGGTCAGTTCGGCGTCCGGGGCCAGCGGCAAGGAGAGCATGGATCAGTTATCTCAGCAGCAGCTGCAGCGCGGCAACCGCGATGACGGCCAGTGAGAACAGCGAGGTGCCGTACGCGAGGGCGTGTCGGTACCAGGGCGTGCGCCGGTCGAGGGAGATCCGGCCCGGGCCGGCGAACAGCACCGCGAAGGCCGCGCCGGCCAGCGCCGCCGCCAGCTCGTAGTCGGCAAGGCCGCCGTTCCACTGGAGGATGATCGTGTTGCCCACCACCGCCAGCACGGCCGCCGCCGCCAGCGGCGTGAACAGGCCGAGCACGATCAGCACCGCGCCGCCGAACTCGGCGTAGCCCAGCACCGGCGCGAGGATATCCGAGTAGCGGAAACCCGCCTGCTGCAAGGACTTCGCGAAGTCGCTCAGGCCGTGGCCGCCGAACAGGCCGAGCGTGCGCTGCGCCCCGTGCACGCCGACCAGGCCGCCCAGCATCAGCCGCAGGCCGAGCAGCCCCAGGTCCGCGCCGCCGTGCCAGGCCGCCACCGGCCGTGACGGTTCCTCGTACGCGAGCGTGCTGCCGTACTCGGGCGGTTCGTCGTCGTCGAGGTGGTGCAACCCCGTTTCGAAGGTGCTCACCGCCGGCAGGGTAGGGCCGATGCGCCAGCTCCGGGACCGCCG
The DNA here is from genome assembly GCF_040682195.1 of Kutzneria sp. NPDC051319. Taxonomy (NCBI): domain Bacteria; kingdom Bacillati; phylum Actinomycetota; class Actinomycetes; order Pseudonocardiales; family Pseudonocardiaceae; genus Kutzneria; species Kutzneria sp. NPDC051319. The sequence continues at coordinate 82,190 of NZ_JBFBAM010000030.1, forward strand.
AACAGAGCAGCTAGACCTGTGCGATCCGCTCCAACATCGCGACCAGTCGGTCCCGTTCGGCCTCGGACAGGTCGGCCAGCAGCAGGTCGTCGGCCTCGGCGATCAGACGGTCGAACCGGGCCAGCGCCGCGGCCCCGGTGTCGCTGATGGTGACCACGTTGCGCCGGCGGTCGGCCGGATCCGGCTCGCGGGTCACGTAGTCGTCCGCCTGGAGATCGTTGAGCACGGCCACCATGTCGCTGCGGTCGAGATGGAGCCGGCGGCCGATCTCGGCCTGCGACTGCTGGCCGAACTCCTTGAGCGCCGCCAGCACCGCGTAGTGCCACTTGCGGATGCCGCCGGCCTCCAGCCGTTCCCGCGCCAGCGCGTGGCCGCGTTGGGCCGCACGGCCCAACAGCCAGAGCACGGTGCCGCTGAGCCGATGCGGTTCGGACATGGCGCCAACGTACCGTCACGGCTATTGTTGGTCCCGCCAACATTGGCGTCGCCAACAATAAGGGGTGGATGTTCGTGCGACTCGTTCGCTTCCATGCTCACGGCGGTCCCGAGGTGCTCCGGATCGAGGAGGCCGAGGTGCCCACGCCCGGCCCCGGACAACTCCTGGTTCGAGCCGAGGCCATCGGCGTCAACTTCGCCGACACCAAGATCCGCGCCGGCGCCGCCGGGATCTTCGTCCGACCGTTGCCCTTCGGTCCCACGGGCGACGTCGTCGGCAGTGTCGCCGCCGTCGGCCCCGACGTCACCGGCTTCACCGTCGGCGACCGGGTGGCCGCCCTGGTCGCCGAGAACGCGTATGCGGACTACGCCCTCGTGGACGCCGCCTGGGCCGCCCTCGTCCCGTCCGGCCTCGACGCCGCCTCGGCCACCGCGCTGCCCATGCTCGCCCCGGTGGCCATCGGCGTGCTGCACGCGGGCCGGGTCACCGCCGGCGACACCGTGTTGATCCAGTCCGCCGCCGGCGGTGTCGGCCACCTCGCCGTCCAGATCACGAAGTTGTTGGGAGCCAAGGCAATCGGCGTCGTCGGCTCGCCCGCCAAGGCCGACTTCGTCCGTTCCCTCGGCGCCGACGACGTCATCACCGCCGACGCGGAGTGGCCCACCGTCGACGTCGTCCTCGACGCCGTCGGCGGCTCCTCGTTGACCCGCGGTCTTGACGCCCTCGCCCCGTTGGGCCGGGCCGTCATGTACGGGGCCGCCAGTGGCGAGATCCCCGCGGTCCCGGCCCGCTCGCTGTTCGGTCTACGTTCTCTCACCGGCTTCGGCATCACAACCTTGCGGGAGGCTCGCCCCGACGAGGCCCGCGCCGACATCGCCCGGGCCACCCGGCTCATCGCCGACGGCAAGCTCCGGGTCGCCCAACACGCCGCGTTCCCGTTGTCGGACGTGGCCATGGCGCACCAGGTGCTCGACGACCGCGCCAACCTCGGCCGGGTCCTGCTGATCCCCTAGTACTCGCCGCGCACGAGGTTGTGCGGTTCCTCTCCGTTCACGAACCGCGCGACCTCGGCGGCGGCGATGCCGTACGCCCGCTTCTCCCGGCCGGTGCAGCTGCCGGCCACGTGCGGCGTGAGCAGCAGGCCGTCGACGCTCCACAGTGGATGGTCTTCGGGAAGCGGCTCCGGGTCGGTGACGTCCAGCGCGGCCCGGAGCCTGCCGTTCTGCAGCTCCGCCACGAGCGCGTCGGTGTCGACCACCGGGCCCCGGGCGGCGTTGACCAGGATCGCGCCGTCGGCCATGCGGGACAGGAACTCCGCGTCGACCATGCCCGTCGTGTCCGAGGTGAGCGGCACCACCAGCACCACCACGTCGTGCTCACCCAGCAGGGCCGGCAGTTCATCCTCGCCGTGCACACCGTCCCGCGCCGTGCGTCCGACGATCGTGGTCGTCACGTCGAACGGCGCCAGCCGCCGGGCCAGCTGCGTGCCCAGGTCGCCCGCGCCGACGATGAGGACCCGCTTGTCCTGCAACGTGTCGGTGACCTGGAACGCCCAGCGGCCCTCGCGCTGGGCGTCGAGGAAGTACGGGAGGTGACGGTAGAAGGACAACAGAACACCGACGACCCACTCCGCGGTGCTGCCGCCGTGAGCGCCCCGGCAGGTCGACAGGGCCACCCCGTCCGGTGTGTGGCCGAGCCACACCTCGGCCCCGGCGCTGAGCAGCTGCACCAGCCGCAGCTTGGGCAGCTTGTCCAGCAGCGGGACGGCGCGTTTGCCGGCCAGGAACGGCGGGATGAGCACCTCGGCCTCGGCCGCCTCCGCCGGCAGCTCGCCGTCGACGTCGTAACGGACCGGGCGGACGCCCTCGATCGCGGACAACGCGTCGAGCGCGTGCTCGTCGGGCACCAGCACGGTGATCGTGTCGTGATCGGTCACGCCACGACACTAGTCTGCGTCGCCCCGCAGCTCGGCCACGTGCCGACAGATGTGACCCCGGGACGACTGCGAAGCTACAGAGATCTGAGTCTCACTTCGAGCGGAGGCTTGTCCGTCCCCACGTGAGTGGCTCACTTGGCCCTGAGCCCCACCTGAGCCACTCATGTACCTGCCGGCCGGCGCGTCTCGACCGCACGTGAGTGGCTCAGGTGACCGTGGAAGTCAAATGAGCCACTCACGTGCGGTGGGGGACGGGGGCGGGGTACTCACCTGGGGTTCACGCAGGCCCGCTTAGGCTCGGGCATCATGCGGAGAGCTAGCCGGGTTGTTGCCTCGACGGTGGCGCTCGGTCTGCTGCTCACGGGGTGTGCGAGCTTCCCCGACCAGTCGAACGGCGCGGGCGTGCAGGACTGGCAGCCGCAGCCGAAACTGACCGACGCGCCCGGGCCGCAGCCGAATGCGCCGGGCGGCTCGAACGCGGACGGCGGGGGCACGGTCCCGGGGCCGAACGGCACGCCGAAGCCGGTGCCGCCGCCGCAGGGGTGCACGGACTTCGACCAGAACGTGATCGGCACCTGCATGGCGCCGCTGGCCGCGGTGGCGGCGCTGCCGGGCGGGGCGAGCGGCCTGGCGGCGGAGCGGACCACGGGCCGGGTGCTGGCGGTGCAGAAGGGCCAGGACCCGAAGCCGGTGGCGACCATCGAGGTGGACGCGGCGACCGACGGCGGCCTGACGGGCCTGGCGCTGTCGCCGACGTACCAAGAGGACCAACTGGTGTACGCCTACGTCACGACGGCCACGGACAACCGGGTGATGCGGTTCGCGGTCGGGGACACGCCGAAGCCGGTGCTCACGGGCATCCCCAAGGGCCCGACCCACAACCGGGGCGTGCTGTCGGTGGACCGCAGCGGCGCGCTGCTGGTGGCGACGGGCGACGCCGGCAACACGGCGGCGGCGGGCGACCCGAACTCGTTGGCGGGCAAGGTGTTGCGCATCGACGGCCTGGGCCACCCGGCGCCGGGCAACCCGAACCCGGCCTCGGCGGTGGTGATCGGCGGCCTCCAGGATCCGGGCGGCATGTGCGCGGCGGCGGACGGCAGCGCGGCCTGGGTGACCGACCAGACGGCCACCGCGGACCAGCTGTACCGGATCACGCCGGGCCAGCCCCAGCTGGGCAGCCCGGCCTGGTCATGGCCGGACAAGCCGGGCGTGGCGGGCTGCGCGGCGTTCACCGACGAGGTCAGCGTGGCGACGGTGCACAAGGCCGGCATCCAGGTCCTGTCCCTGGCCAAGACCGGCGGTTTCAGCGGCAAGCCCAGCACCATCCTGGACGGCCAGGGCGGCTACGGCCTGATCGGCGCGATGGACGTCGTCGACCAGAACACGCTGCTGGTCGGCACGGTCAACAAGGACGGCGGCAAGCCGGTGTCCAGCGACGACCGGGCGATCATCATCCCCAAGCCCAACGGCGGCCAGCCCAAGGACTAGCCCCAATGCAGGGAAGGACGCCTTACCCGCGTTCAACGAGGGTAAGGCGTCCTTCCCTGCATAAAGCCGGGGCTCAGCTGCAGCGTTCGATGATCAGCTCGCGCACGCGCTTGGCGTCGGCGGAGCCCTTGGTGGCCTTCATGACGGCGCCGACGATGGCGCCGGCTGCGGCGACCTTGCCGCTGCGGATCTTCTCGGCGACGTCCGGCTGGGCGGCCAGGGCCTCGTCGACGGCGGCGGTCAGGGCGGAGTCGTCGGAGACGACCTTGAGGCCCCGCGCCTCCACGACCGCGTCCGGCTCGCCCTCGCCGGCCAGCACACCGTCGACGACGGCGCGGGCCAGCTTGTTGGTGAGGCTGCCGTCGGCCACCAGCGCGGAGACCCGGGCGACCTGAGCCGGCGTGATCGGCAGCTCGGCCAGCTCCTTGTTCAGGGTCTTGGCCTGCTGCGACAGGTACGACACCCACCACGACCGGGCGTCGTCGGACTTGGCCCCGGCGTCGACGGTGGCGGCGACCAGGTCGAGGGCGTCGGCGTTGACGAGGTCCCGGAGCTCGGCGTCGCTCAGGCCCCACTCCTCCTGGAGGCGCTTGCGGCGCACCCACGGCGGCTGCGGCAGACCGGCCTTCAGCTCCGCCACCCACTCCCGCGACGGCGCGATGGGCACCAGGTCGGGCTCGGGGAAGTAGCGGTAGTCCTCCGCGGTCTCCTTGGTCCGGCCGGCCCTGGTGGTGGCGGTGGACTCGTCGAAGTGCCGGGTCTCCTGCTTGATCTTGCCGCCGCCGACGAGCACCGCGGCGTGCCGGGTCATCTCGTAGCGCACGGCCCGCTCGACCGACCGCAGCGAGTTGACGTTCTTGGTCTCGGTGCGGGTGCCGAACTCGGTGGCGTCCTTGGCCATCAGCGACACGTTGGCGTCGCAGCGCAGGGAGCCCTGGTCCATCCGCACGTCGGAGACGTCGAGGCCACGCAGCAGGTCGCGCAGCGCGGCGACGTAGGCGCGGGCCACCTCGGGGGCGCGGGCGCCGGTGCCGACCAGCGGCTTGGTGACGATCTCGATCAGCGGCACGCCGGCCCGGTTGTAGTCCAGCAGCGAGTAGTCGGCGCCGTGGATGCGGCCGGTGGCCCCGCCGACGTGCAGCGACTTGCCGGTGTCCTCTTCCATGTGGGCGCGCTCGATGTCCACCCGGAAGATGCTGCCGTCGTCCAGCTCGACGTCGAGGTAGCCGTTGAAGGCGATCGGCTCGTCGTACTGCGAGGTCTGGAAGTTCTTCGGCATGTCCGGATAGAAGTAGTTCTTCCGGGCGAACCGGCACCACTCGGCGATCTCGCAGTTGAGCGCCAGGCCGATCCGCATGGCCGACTCGACGGCCTTGCCGTTCACGGCCGGCAGCGCGCCGGGCATGCCCAGGCACACCGGGCACACGTGCGTGTTGGGCTCGCCGCCGAACACGTTGGCGCAGCCGCAGAACATCTTGGTGTTGGTGTTGAGCTCGACGTGCACCTCGAGCCCGAGCACGGGGTCGAACCGCTCCAGGACCTCGTCGTAGTCCATCACCTCGGCCACGGCGGTCACGCTTCCCCGTCCTTTCGTGCGCCACGGATCGCGAGCGCCCCACCGGTGACGGCGACCAGCACGCTGGCCAGCGCGTTCACCAGGGACAGCTTGTCGCCCTTGGCCACGGCCTTGCGCGCCTGCGCGCCGGCCGCGACAACCCCGATCGCCGAGCCGACGATGGTGATGACCAGGCGGATCTTGTTGACGTTCATCGCGAGATCGCCTCCAGTTCGGGCACACGGTTGATCAGCGGGCCGCCCTGCGCGGCATCACGGGCGACCTCGTAGGCGGCCGCGACGCGGTACATCCGCTCGTCGGCCAGCGCGGGCGCCATCACCTGCAGGCCGGTCGGCAGGCCGTCCTCGGCGGCCAACCCGGCCGGCACGCTCAGCGCGGCGTTGCCGGCCAGGTTGGACGGGATGGTGCACAGGTCGTTGAGGTACATCGCGAGCGGGTCGTCGATCCGCTCGCCGATCTTGAACGCGGTGGTCGGCGTCGTCGGCGCGACCAGCACGTCCACCTGCTCGAAGGCCGAGGCGAAGTCCCGCGAGATGAGCGTGCGGACCTTCTGCGCCGAGCCGTAGTAGGCGTCGTAGTAGCCGGCCGACAGCGCGTACGTGCCGAGGATGATGCGGCGCTTGACCTCGGGCCCGAAGCCGGCCTCGCGGGTCAGCGACATGACCTGCTCGGCCGACAGCTCGCCGAGGGCGCCGTTGTCGACCCGCAGGCCGTAGCGCATGGCGTCGAAGCGGGCCAGGTTGGACGAGGCCTCGCTGGGCGCGATCAGGTAGTACGCGCCCAGGGCGTACTTGAAGTGCGGGCAGGAGACCTCGACGACCTCGGCGCCCAGGTCGCGCAGCTGCTGCACGGCGGCGTCGAAGCAGTCGATGACGCCCTGCTGGTAGCCCTCGCCACGGAACTCGCGCACCACGCCGACCTTGACGCCCTTGAGGTCGCCGGTCGCGCCTTGGCGGGCGGCCTCGACGACGGGGCGGACGGGCTGGTTGATGGAGGTGGAGTCCATCGGGTCGTAGCCGGCGATCACCTCGTGCAGCAGGGCGGCGTCGAGCACCGTCCGCGCGCACGGACCGGCCTGGTCCAGCGAGGAGGAGAAGGCCACCAGGCCGTAGCGGGACACGGTGCCGTAGGTGGGCTTGACGCCGACGGTGCCGGTGACCGCGCCGGGCTGGCGGATCGAGCCGCCGGTGTCGGTGCCGATGGCCAGCGGCGCCTCGAAGGCGGCCAGCGACGCGGACGAGCCGCCGCCCGAGCCGCCGGGGATGCGCTCCAGGTCCCACGGGTTGTGGGTCGGGCCGTAGGCCGAGTTCTCGGTGGAGGAGCCCATCGCGAACTCGTCCATGTTGGTCTTGCCGAGGATCACGATGCCGGCGGCGCGCAGCCGCTCGGTCACGGTGGCGTCGTACGGCGGCAGCCAGTTCTCCAGGATCTTGGAGCCGGCCGTGGTCGGCGCGTCGATCGTGGTCATGACGTCCTTGAGCGCCAGCGGCACGCCGGCCAGCGGCGAGGCGACCTCGCCGACGGCGATCTGCTCGTCGACCTTGGCCGCGGCGGCCAGCGCGCCCTCGGTGTTGACGTGCAGGAACGCGTGCACGGCCCCGTCGACCTCGGCGATCCGGTCCAGGTGGGCCTGGGTGGCCTCGACCGCGGAGACCTCACGCTTGTGGATCTTGTCGGCCAGATCGGCGGCGGAAAGACGGATGAGCTCGTTCACTGTTCCTCCCCCAGGATGCGGGGCACGCGGAAGCGGCCCTCCTCGGCGGACGGCGCGCCGGACAGCGCCTGCTGCTGGGTCAGGCACGGGCGGACCACGTCCTCGCGGAAGACGTTGGTCAGCGGCACGGCGTGCGAGGTCGGCGGCACGTCCTGCTGGCTGACCTCGCCGACCTGGGCCACCGCGTTCAGGATGGTGTCGAGCTGGCCGGCGAACAGGTCCAGCTCGTCGTCTGTCACGGCCAACCTGGCCAGCCGGGCGAGGTGCGCGACCTCGTCTCGGGAGATGCTGGGCATGCGGAGGTGCTCCTCCAAGCGTGAACGGGGCTAACGTGCATGACCGACCGAGTCTAGGACGCAGCCCCGCGCAGCTCCGAGCGGGTATCGGGCCTGACGCGTCTCGTCCGGCGGACGACGATCCTCACGGTCGCCGCCGGTCTGCGACAATCGGCGGCCGGGTGCGGGCGGCGAGGTCCCGCGCACGAGCACGGCATGGAGGCGTTCCGCGGTGTCCTTCCTGATCCGGGTGCAGCTCCCGGACCGACCCGGCACGCTGGGAGCGGTCGCGTCCGCCCTCGGCGAGATCGGGGCTGACATCCTCAGCGTGGACGTGGTGGAGCGCGCACCGGGCCTGGCGATCGACGACCTGGTGGTCGAGTTGCCGTCCGGCCGGCTGCCGGACGCCCTCATCACGGCCGCCGAGTCGATCGAGGGCGTCGAGGTCGACGCCGTCCGGCCGTACGCCGGCGTGCTCAACACCCATCGCGAGCTCGAACTGGTCGAGGAGATCGCCGCTCAGCCCCGGCAGGGCCTGGCCATCTTCGCCGAGGGCGTGCCGCGCATCGTCCGAGCCGGCTGGGCCGTGGTCATCACCCACGACGGCGACGGCGTGCACCGCGTCGCCGCCAGCACCGCCGCCCCCGAGACCCGGATGGTCACCGTGCCGTGGATGCCGCTGCCGCGGGCCACCATCCTGGACGGCGAGGAGGACTGGGTGCCCGAAACCTGGCAGGAGCTCGGCACCGAGCTGGCCGCCACGCCCCTGGGCAAGCCCGAGCGGGTCCTGCTCGTCGGCCGCCCCGGCGGCCCCATGTTCCGCGCCGCCGAGTTGGCCCGCCTGGCCCACCTGGCCGGCATCGTCGCCGTCGTCCTGCCCGACTGACCCAGCTTTTCCGGGCAGTGCCTTGATTCCCTCGATCGAGGTATCAAGTCAAGGCCAGGTTGACTTGATTTGTCTACCCCACCTTGACTAAGCGTGGTGACGTACTGAAGAAGATCCGCAAGGGAGCCAAGCGCGCAGGTGTGCAGCTCACGGTTTTCGAGGGCGCCAAGCACACCAGCCTCGATTGCGGCGGCACTCTCACCACCGTTCCGCGACACAACGAGGTGCCCGACCGACCGGTAGAGGCGATCTTCAAACAACTCGAGGGTCCGCTCGGGAAGGGGTGGTGGCGATGAGTCCGGTGACGTACGAGGTTCACGCCGAGCGGGACAACGGATGGTGGGTTCTGACGGTGCCCATGGTGCCCGGAGCCTTCTCACAAGCACGCCGCCTGGACCAGGCGCCGGAGATGATCACGGACGCGATCGCTCTCGTGCTCAGGGTGCCGGAAGCCTCTTTTGCCGTATCGGTGATCGCGGTGGTGGACGAGGACGTGCGTCGGGAACTGGCCGAGGCCGATCGGCTGCACGCGCAGGCACGCGAAATCGAAGAGGCTGCCGCCGGCACTCGACGTCGGGCGGTCGCCGCACTGCGCCGACAGGGCTTGACGGTGCGGGATATCGCCAAGGTGACCGGTGTCTCGTTCCAACGCGTCGCACAGTTGCTCGCGGACCGCACCAGAACCAGCTAGGTCCCGAGCAGTGCTCGGGCGGCGGCGATGAGGTCGGCGTTGCCGAGGGTCGGGGCGCCATCAGGGCGGTGCAGGGCGTCCTCCAGGCCCATGCGGGTGGACAGGCCGAGGCGCGCGGCCTCGGCGAAGACGGGCCAGGCGTCGTCGTCCTGACCGTGCAGCAGGATCGGCAGATCCGACCAGGACAGGGCGGCCAGCAGGACGGCCGGCGACTCGCCCGGCTGGACTTCGGCCAGGACTCGGACGGAGCCGGGCGGCACTCCGTTGCCCCGCAAGGCCTGTGCCGCCGGCACGTGGAAGACGCCGAGTTCGATGCCGATGCCGGCGGAGTGCAGGGCGGCGCAGGTGTGCTGCCAACCGTCCTCGTGCACGTTCACGGAAGCGGTGTCGGGGCGGCCGGCGGCCAGCGCGGCCCAGCCGGCGACGAGTTCGGCCCGCCGCACGGGATCCGGCTGGATCCAGGCGCCGGTGGTGACGCTGATCTCCACGCCCGGCACGGCGGCCCGCACGACGGAGACGGCGGTGGCGACCTCGGGGCCGGCGAGCACCTCCGCGCCGGCCGTGTCACGCGGATGCACGTGCAGCGCGGTCACGCCGAGCTCGGCGACGGCCGCGGCGTCGGCGGCCAGCGCCTGGGGCGTGACCGGCAGCGCGGGATGGGCGTCCCGCTGGCGATTCCCGTTCAGGCAGGCTTGCAGCATCCCTCGACCGTGCCCTGCCGCAGCCGCAACGGCAACGGGGCCGATTCATTCGATCGAGCTAAGAGTGCGGGGTTGGCGCACAACGGCTTGGAGCGACGACGACTCCTCCAGTACGTTCGCCAGCGGCCAGGGCGCAGGCTCGGCACGAAGCGAGGAGACGTGATGCGAGGCCATCACCGGGTGGTGCATCCCGAGGCGGCCCTCGCGGTCTCGGCCGGCATCACCGGCATCACCTTCGCCGCAGTGGTCGCCGTCATGGCCGTGCAGCACGTCAGCGAGCAGGCCACGGACGTCCGCAACGCGGGTCAGACCCCGATGCCGACCCCGACCACCACCACAGCCACGACCACACCGACCCAGCAGCCGCCGACGACGATCATCGTGCAGCAGCCCGCGCCGCAGACGAAGGTGCTGGTGGTGACCAAAGAGGTGCCGGCCCCGCCCGTGAGCTCGGCGCCGAGGACCACGCCGGAGCCGAGGGATCTGGTTCCCTCGACCACGACGCGTGCCCCCTACGGCCAGATGATGACCGAGTGGCCCTCCATGGCCGGCAACGTCTTCGACCTATTCGTCCGCTGACGCTTCCGCCGCTGATTCCTCGTCGGCGCCGATCGTGGCGACCTCGATCGCCGCGTCCGCGCCCTGGGCCAGCAGCACCCGGAAGCCGTCCTCGTCCAGCACCGGCACCTTGAGCTGGATGGCCTTGTCGAACTTGGATCCCGGGCTCTCGCCGACCACCACGAACGAGGTCTTCTTCGACACCGAGCCGACGGCCTTGCCGCCGCGCACGATGATCGCCTCCTTGGCCTCGTCGCGGGACAGGGTCGGCAGCGTGCCCGTCACCACGATGGACATGCCCTCCAGCACGCGCGGCGTCGAGCCGTCCTGCTCCTCCTCCATGCGAACGCCGGCGGCGCGCCACTTCTCGATGATGTCCCGGCGCCACTCCCACTCGTGCCACTCCAGCACGGCGGCGGCGATCGTCGGGCCGACACCGTCGGCGGCGGCCAGCTCCTCCTCGCCGGCCGCGAAGATCCGGTCGATGGAGCCGAACGTGACGGCCAGCGCCCGCGCCGCGGCCGGCCCGACGTGCCGAATGGACAGCGACACCAGCACGCGCCACAGGTCCCGGTCCTTGGCCGTGGCCAGGTTGGCCAGCAGCCGCTCGCCGTTGGCCGACAGCTTGTAGCCGAGCTCGGAGCGCTTGTCCTGGGCCCGGAACAGCTCGGTCCGCAGCAGCTTCTCCTCGTCGAGGTCGAACACGTCGCCCTCGTCCTCGATGACGCCGGCCTCCAGCAGCGCGGTCGCCGCCTCGTAGCCGAGCACCTCGATGTCCAGCGCCTTGCGGCTGGCCAGGTAGAACAGCCGCTCCCGCAGCTGCGCCGGGCAGGACTGCTGGTTGGGGCAACGGATGTCGGCGTCGCCCTCCTTCTCGTAGCGCAACGTGGTGCCGCACTCGGGGCAGTCCACCGGCATCACGAACTCGCGCTCGTCGCCGGTACGGGCGTCGACGACCGGGCCCAGCACCTCGGGGATCACGTCGCCGGCCTTGCGGATGACGATCGTGTCGCCGATCAGCACGCCCTTGCGCTTCACCTCGGACGCGTTGTGCAACGTCGCCCGCGCGACCGTGGAACCGGCCACCAGCACCGGTTTCGTCACCGCGAACGGCGTCACGCGGCCGGTGCGGCCGACACCGACCTGGATGTCCAGCAGCGTGGTGGTGGCCTCCTCCGGCGCGTACTTGTAGGCGATCGCCCAGCGCGGGGCCCGGGAGGTGGAGCCGAGGCGGCGCTGCAACGCGACCTCGTCGACCTTGACCACGATGCCGTCGATCTCGTGCACGGCGTCGTGGCGATGCTCGCCCCAGTACTCGATGTGCGCCTCGACTTCGCCGATTCCCTTGACCAGCTTGGTGTGCGGCGACACCGGCAGGCCCCAGGCGGCCAGCGCGCGGTAGGCGTCGGACTGGCGCTGCGGCTCGAAGCCCTCACGCTTGCCCAGCCCGTGGCAGATGAAGCGCAGCGGGCGGCTGGCGGTGACCTTGGGGTCCTTCTGCCGCAGCGAGCCGGCGGCCGAGTTGCGGGGATTGGCGAACGGCGGCTTGCCCGCCTCGACCAGGCCGGCGTTGAGCTCCTCGAAGTCCTCCACCCGGAAGAACACCTCGCCGCGCACCTCGACCAGCTTGGGCGTCGGGAACTCGTCGTTGCCGGTCAGCACCTCGGGGATGTCGGTGATGGTGCGGACGTTGAGGGTCACGTCCTCGCCGGTGCGGCCGTCGCCACGGGTCAGCGCCCGGACCAGGCGGCCGTCCTCGTACAGCAGGTTCAGCGCGAGGCCGTCGATCTTGAGCTCGCACAGGAAGTGCGAGTCCTCGCCGATCTCCTTGTGCACACGCTCGGCCCAGGCCTGGAGGTCCTCGGTGTTGAAGACGTTGTCCAGGCTGAGCAGCCGCTCCAGGTGGTCGACCGCGGTGAAGTCGGTGGAGAAGGCGCCGCCCACGCGCTGCGTCGGCGAGTCGGGCGTGACCAGGCTGGGATAGGTGTCCTCGATGCCCTGGAGCTCGCGCAGCAACGTGTCGAACTCGCCGTCGGTGATCGTCGGCGAGTCCGTGACGTAGTAGCGGAACTGGTGGCCGCGGATCTGCTCGGCGAGTTCGCCGTAGTGCGCTCGAACGTCGTCGGGAACGTCTTCGGTGCTGGTCACGGCCCTAAGACTATCGGCACCCACCGACAGTTTCGCTGCGCCGCGTGCCGCGTCGGGCGAGGTCGCCCAACCAGGTCGACGCCTTCCCTTGGCTTGTTTCGATCGATGGACAGACTCGATCGAAACAAGCCCGCGGTCCAGGCGTCGACGGCGACCTCGCGCCTGCGTTGAACCGGCGGTCAGCAGCTGTCGGTCAAGCGTCACCACCAGGAGTGGTGTGCCCGATCGGATTGCCGTCGGCGTCCTGCCCGGCCAGGCTCCGCACGATGGTCCTCAGCTCCACCAGCGTGATGCCCTGTTCCGGCGCGGCCTCGGCGGTCTCCACTCGGCGCAGGCGCTCGGCGGCGAGGCGCTCGCCGAGGGTGGCGTCGAGCGGCAGGAAGGTCATGGCGGTGCGGGCCTCGTCGGTCAGCGCCGACAGCTCGGGATGGTGCACGGCGACGTCGACGACGCCGGCGTCACGGTCCACCTGCGCCACCACCCGCACGTCGGCCAGCCGCAGGCGGTGGGCGCCGATGTTGACGGTGACCTCGGTCGGGTCCGGCACCGGCGGCACCGAGTCGTGGTACTCCCAGATCATGTCCTCGGGCGGCGCGGCGGCCTGCCAGGCGTCGGTGAAGGGCCGCAGGTCGGGGCGCTCCTGACCGGTGACGACGAGGGCGTAGACGGCGCGCTGGCCGCGTTCCACCGAGAAGTGCAGCTCCGGGTGGATCGCCGCGACCTCCTCGCACAGCAGGTTCTCGATCCGCTTGGGCTCGCTGTCGCCGAGGGCGGAGTTGATCTGCGGCAGCAGCTCGTACCAGCGCTCCCAGAACCGCTCGGCCCGGGAGCGCGGGGTCTGGATCGCGGGTTCCAGCCACTCCGCCACCTGGTCGGAGTCGGGCTCGACGACGGGAGTGTCGTGCTCGGCGTGACGGCGCCGCCACGGGAACCACTTCATCCCGCCATTGTCCGCCTCGGCGCGACTTTGTCTGCCCTGTTGGGACCGTTCGGGCCAGTGATTGCGGCCATTCGCTGCACTTTTTCCGGCGTTGCGCACGGGGCTCGGCCGCCCACCGGGCCTCGTGGCACGTCACCCCAACAGGTGAACGATATTCGCGTTGGTCAGCCGCCGGCCACTGCCGCAACAGCGGCCTTGCAGACCGCCGAGGCCTGGTCGATGCCCGTCTGCTCGTCGGGCTGGGAGCTGGACAGATAGGCCACCAGGTAGCTGTGGCCACCGTGGCTGACCTGGCCGATGCTGTTGACGGCCCACAGGTCGTTGTCGGAGTCGATGGGCAGCCAGCCGTTCTTCAGCGCCGGCGTGGTGCCGGGGTCGGCGGCCTCGGAGACGCCCCATACCTGGTCGGGCTCGACCTCGTGCATGAGGCCGGCGGCGTACTTGCGGGAGGCGTCGTCCAGCACCGACCGCGGCGAGGTCAACACGTTCATCACGGTGAGCTGGTCGGCGACGTTGGTGGTGGTCAGGCCCCAGTAGTCGTCCGCGCCGGGAGTCGTGTCGCGTAAGCCGAAGGCGGCGTTGGCGGTGGACATCCCGGCGGCGCTGCCCACGTCGTCCCACAGCGTGGTGGCCGAGTCGTTGTCGCTGGCCTCGATCATCTTGGTGGCGGCCGTGTCCTCGTCGTCGGTGAGCGGCGTGCCCTGCTGCTGGGACTGGTAGAGCAGCACGGCCAGGATGTCGGCCTTGACGATGCTGGCGGTCGCATAGGCCTCGTCCGGGTTGAAGACCGAGGTGACGCCGGTGTCCTGGTTGAGCACGGCGACGGAGAAGTCGCCGGACTTCTCGGCGCTGAGCGGGGCCATCGCGGCGGCCAGCGCCGCGTTCGGGTCGGCGGCCGGGACCGAGGTGGCGTCGACGGTCGGCTTCGGGGCGCTGGACTTCGTCAGCGTGTTGGTGGCGGCCGCGGAGCGCGGCTTGGGCTGCGCGCTGCCGGCGACCGGGGACGCGGCGACACTGCCGTCCACGCCGACCACGACGGCGGCCAGCCCGGCGCCGGCCACAACGGCCGCGAGCATCACCAGCACACGGTGGCGCGTCCACGCCCCGCGCGAATTTCGACCCATGCGGTAAGCCTCGTATACGGACCTGCGGAGAAGCTGAAGAGCAAACCGTGAAGACCTTAAGAGTTGCCTGTCCGGATTGCCAGGGTGACGTGTTGGACAACAGTGAACCGAATCACAACACCGCAGCTCACAGGCTATTTTGACGCTGTTCACAGCTGACGTTGAGACAGGGCGAATCGCCCCTGGGAGTGAGTTGCATGATCACACTGAACCGGAATTCGGAGTGATCAGACCGGATTCGTAGGCCATCACCACCAGTTGCGCGCGATCACGCACGCCGAGCTTGCCGAGCAGGTGGCTGACGTGCGTCTTCACCGTGCCGACGCCCAGGTGCAGCCGGCCGGCGATCTCGGCGTTGGACAACCCGCGCCCCACCAGTCGCAGCACATCCTCCTCCCGCTGCGTGACCCCGGTCAGCGTCGACCGGCCCGGGTCGCTCGGCCGAAGAAGCTCAGGCGTGCGGCCGAACTCGGCGATCAGGCGTCGGGTGACCGAGGGCGAGAGCAGGGCTTCGCCCGCGGCGACGATCCGGATCGCCGACAGCAGCTCGGCCGGCGGCGTGTCCTTGAGCAGGAAGCCGCTGGCTCCGGCCCGCAGCGCGGCGAACACGTGCCGGTCGAGGTCGAACATGGTCAGCACGAGGACCTTCGTGGCCATTTCGGCGCAGATCTGGCGCGTGGCCTCGACTCCGTCCAGCACGGGCATGCGGATGTCCATCAGCACCACGTCGGGTTGGCAGGCGCGGGCCAGCTCGACCGCCTCGGCCCCGTTCTCGGCTTCGCCGACGGTCCACAGCTCGGGGTCGCTGTCGATCAGCAGCCGGAACGTGCCGCGCAGCAGCGCCTGGTCGTCGGCGATCAGGACACTAGCCATAGGGAACCCTTGCGGAGACGGCAAAGCCGCCGCCCGGTCGCGGCCCGGCGGTCAGCGCGCCGTCGAACATCGCGACGCGTTCCCGCATGCCGGCCAGCCCGTGCGAGCTCTGGCGGCCCTGGTTGGTGACGTCCACCCGAACCGCGGTCCCGGTGACGTCCACCAGCACCTGGCAGCTGGTCGGGGCGGCGTGCCGGACCACGTTGGTCAGCGCCTCCTGCACGATCCGGTACACGGCGAGGTCGACGCCTTCGGGCAGCGGCCCGCCACGCACGTCCACACTCACCTCGACCCCCAACTCCCGGGCCATGTCGGCCAGTTCCGGCAGCTCGGCCAGTCCCGGCGCGGGACGCAGCGGCTCCTCGGCCCTCAGCACGCCCAGCAGCCGACGCATTTCCGCCAGCGCCTCGCGGCTGGTCGACTCGATGACCCGCAACGCGTCCGGCGCGGATTCGGGCAGGTGGTTGGCGACGCCGGCCTTCACCGCGATGACGCCGAGGCTGTGCGCCACCACGTCGTGCAGCTCGCGGGCGATGCGCAGCCGCTCTCCCACCACCGCCTGCTCGGCCAGTTTCTCGGCCTGGCAACGACTTCGGCGCACCAGCCGGCCGATCGTCCAGGCCCCTGCGAGCACCAGTGCCCCGGACACCACCATGCCGACACTGTCGAACGACCAGAACGGGCCGGTCACGCTCCGTCGGACCAGCACCGCCGTCGCGCCGAGCCCGCCGATGGCCAGCACGGTCATCCAGCGCCGACCGGTGTCGCCGGCCGCAACCGTGTACAGGGAGAACCCCGCCGCGAGGAACGGATCCACCAAGGTGCCGAGCAGCACCGACAACCACGTCACGGTCAGCACGAACGCGAACACCGGCAGCGGCCACAGCCGACGCAGCCCCGCCGGCAGCGCGGTCGCGGCCAACATGAGCACCCGCAGCCACGCCGGGGCCGCCGTGTGCATGCCGGTGACCATGAGCAGCAGCGCGACATAGGCGACCGCGATCCCGCAGTCCCCCAACACGAGCCTCCGTCGTGAGCCCATCACCGCCACGCTAGTGGATGCGCGCCGCCGGCACCTCTGCCTACAGACAGAGATGCGAACGGGCCGCCAGACAGACGCGAACCGGGGCCGAGGTCGCCATCGTTGCCGGCATGAAGACGCTCATCCTGGCGCTCGCCATGGCCACGGTGCCACTGACACCGACACTCACACCGCCCGCGCTGGCCTGGACACCGTGCGACGGTGGCATGGAGTGCACCACGCTCACGGTCCCGCTGGACTGGCAGCATCCCGACGGCCGCAAGGTCACGCTCGCGGTGGGGCGGCTGAAGGCGACCGGTCCGTCCCAGGGCACGGTCCTGGTCAACTACGGCGGCCCCGGTGCGGCCGGCATCGAGGTCATGGGCGGCGGCATCCTGTCGCCGGGTTCGCAGCCGTTCGACCAACTGCGGCAGCACATGGACATCGTCACCTGGGATCCCCGCGGCTACGGCCTCATGGGCAGCAGGAGCACGCCGGTCATGGACTGGTCGTGCCTGAATTCGGCGCCACTGCACGGCATGCCGCAGTTGCCGACGTCGCAGGCGGAGTTCGACCAGCTGGCGGCGGACGTCCGCACCAGCGCGGACGTGTGCCGGCAGCAGGATCCCGCGCTGTTCGACAACATGGACACGCTGACCAACGCCCACGACATGGAGGCCATCCGGCGGGCCCTCGGTGTCGCCCAGCTGAATCTCTACATGGGTTCCTACGGCGGCGTGTACGGCCAGACCTACGCCGACCTCTACCCGAACCGGGTCCGCACCATGGTGATCGACGGCAGCGGCGATCACAGCGGCGACTTCGACCGCAGCCAGGACGCCATCGCCCGGGACAACGTCGTTCGGCTGCAACGGTTCTCGTCGTGGTGCGCGGCCGACGCCACGTGCGCCCTGCACGGCCAGGACGTGCCGAAGGTGGTGGCGACCGCGCTGGACGACTGGTCGTCCAAGCTGGCCATGACCTTCCGGTTGGTGCGCGGCGACCGCAAGGACTTCCCTCAGCTGGCGACCGACCTGGCCAAGGCCGCGGCCGGCGACAAGTCGGCGTTTCCGCATCCCAGCATGGTGTATCCGGTGTCCGAGTGCCACGAGTGGCCGACGCCGCGCAGCTTCGCCGCTCTCCGGGCGACCGTGGCCCGACTCGGCCGGATCGACCCCGTGCTCGGCGCGGCCGGCACGATGATCCCGTTCACGCTGGCGTGCCTCGACTGGCCCGGCCCCGTCGACAACCCGCCGCGACCGCTGCCCGTGGGCCTGCCGCCGCTGCTGGCCGTCGGCTCCTGGGGCGACTTCCCGGCGACCGACCGGGTGGTGTCCCGGGTGCCGGGCAGCGGGTCGATATATCACGACGGTGCCGGCCACGAGCTCTACACCACCGGCAACACCTGCGTGATCCCGTTGGTGGACAGGTACTTCCTCACGGGAGTGCCGCCGAAGGCCGTGTGCTGACAACGACGAAGGGCCGCCCGATCGGGGATCGGGCGGCCCTTCTTTCCCTGCCTCAGCCTGCCGCAGTCAGGCTGAACGCGAGCGCGGCGGTCGAGGTGAAGTCGAGCGCCGGCTCGGAGCTCTGCCACGTGCGTGCGTCGTCCATGTAGCGCGACGTGGTCGAGTCGTAGGTCTTGAACGAGGCGACACCGCACTTCTTGCCGCCGTCGGGCAGGGTGTCGATGCTCTTGAACAGGCTCGCCTTGTTCGGCCCGTTCACCACCGCGCCCACCGCGACCTTGTCGCCGCCGGTGAGGCTGCCGGCCAGGTTGGCCACCTGGTGCTGCATGCAGTTCGGGAACGTGCTGCCCACACCGACCACCAAGGAGGTGCCCCACGCGTTCGAGCCCAGCGTGAAGTCGCGCTGCTGGGTGGCGAAAGCGTCGTAGTCGTGCTTGCCGGTCAGCTGGTCGTAGAGCAGGGCCGTGGCCACGAAGCCGAAGCTGTGGCTGGCCACGTCGAAGTCGGTCACGGAGGCACCGGTGCGGAACGGGCTCTTGGCCGCCTCGGTGACGCCGTCGGACAGCTGGCGGGCCAGGTCGCCGGTCAGCTGGGCCTCGGTGACGTCCACCTTGGGCGCGTCCTTCAGGCGCAGCAGCCTGGCCAGGTCGGCGTGGGCCAGTGCGCTGGTGTCGTAGACGTTGAGCGTGCCCTGGTCGCTGCTGGCCAGGTAGGCCTTGGCCCACTTGCCGGCGTCGGTCGTGAAGGCCGCCGCGCGGCTGTCGCCGAGGGCGCTGGCCGCCAGGCCCAGCTCGGACGCGCCGAGCTCCAGGTCGTCCAGATAGGACGACTCGGGGTAGTAGCCGTGCGGGTAGGCCGAGACGATGCTGCCGCCCGCGGTGTCGGCCAGGCCGTAGATCGTGGCCGCGGTCGTCAGGTACTGGGTGGCCTTGGCCTTGTCGGTGGCCGCCAGGTTCTGGGCCGCCACCGCGAACGCCGCCGCCACCCGGCCGGCCAGGTTCGGGCTGATCTTCGCGCCGGCCTTGTTGGCCGCGAACACCGGGCGGTACTTGATGTAGTAGTTCTCGTCGCCGACCTTGACGTTCAGCTTGTCGTCGGCCTCCGGCAGGCGCCACACGTCGTGGTCGCCGACGAAGTTCTCCTTGCTGCTGCCGCCGCCCACACCGACCTGCGCGTACAGCACGCCGGTCTTCGCGTCCCACATCTTGCTCAGGAAGTCGAGGCCGTACTGCGCCTCGGCGTTGAGCGAGGTGCTCGGGCGGGACCGCTCCGACAGCAACAGGTTCGTCACCGCATAGGAGGTGGTCACCGTGAACTTGAGGTAGTCGCCGGCGTCGAACCAGCCGCCCGACGCGTCGATCGTGGCGCCGGTCTTGGCCATCTTGCTGGTGATCGTGTCGTCACCGGTGAAGGTGGGCACGGCGTAGACCGAGGCCGTCTTGTCGGTCAGGTGGCTCGGCTTGCGGTTGAGCACGCCCGGAATCACGTCCGAGCCGTCCCGCTGCACCTGGAAGAACTTCACCACGTCGTCGGCGATCGGCGAGAACAGCGCGTTGGCGCTGTCCACCTTGAACTTCGGCGACGTGGTGGCGCCGACCTTGACCTGGTAGGTGCCGTTGGTCTTCAGCGCCGTGAGGTCGATCGGGTACACCGCGCTGTAGGCGGTGCTCCACTTGCCCGTGCTGGCGCCCACCTTCCCGGTCAGCACCGACTTCCCGGCGGCATCCACCACCGAGAAGGCGGCGCCCGCGCTCGAGGTCGTGCCCATCAGGTAGGCGGCCTTGGTCTCCCCGGTCGCATAGCCGACCTGGTCCACCCTGATCTCGGCGGTCGTGGCCGCCGCGGCGGGCACGGCGAAGCCGACCGAGGCGATCGCGGCCAGGGTCGCGATCACCGCTGTTCCAACTCGCATGGGGTCCTCCGGTGCAGGGCCGGCGGCGGTGGAGCCCAAACAGTTAAGAAAGTTTCCTAATTGGTTGAGATGAAAGCTACGTCACAGTCACATCCCCGGTCAAGGGGATCATCCGGACAAACCGCAGCTGAATCGAGCCGGTACCCCCACCTCTTCAAGCCACGTGAGTGGCTCATTTTCCCCCTGGACGCACCTGAGCCACTCACGTGCGACGACGACGGGCACATGAGTGGCTTAGGTGGGCGCTGAAGACACCTAAGCCACTCACGTGCGACGACGGGCACATGAGTGGCTTAGGTGGGCGCTGAAGGCACATAAGCCACTCACGTGCCCGGGCGGGGTTGTGCCTGGCTCACCAGCTCTCGGGCGGCTCGACGAAGGCTTTGGCCAGCTCCCGCGACAGGGCCATCGCGCGGCGGGCCCAGGTGTGGGTGGCCCCGGCGAGGCCGCAGGTCGGGGTGGCCACGGCGCGCTCGGCCAGCAGGGTGCGGGCGAAGCCGAGCTTGTCGACGAGGTCGAAGGCCGGCTGGGCGAGGGCCTTGAGCGTGGGGGGCTGGGTCGGGTCGACGGTGGGAACGAGGCCGAGCAACAACACGGCGCCGTCGTCCCAGGTCTCGCCGATCTGGTCGAGGACCTCGGCGGAGGCGTTGCGCAGGAGGGTGAGGTCGAAGGCCAGGGCGTCGGCGCCGGCCGATCGCAGCAGGGACAGCGGCGGCTTGTCGGCACAGCAGTGCACGACGACCGGCTGCCCGCTGGCCCGACGGGCGGCCTCGACGACCGAGCCCAGCAGCTCCCGGACGTCGGGCTCGGGCACCGGGGCGACGTAACCGAGCTTGGACGGAGTGGGCAGCATGCCCCTCAGCACGGACGGCAGCATGGGCTCGTCCAGTTGCACCACAACGGAGGCGCCCGTTCGCTTGGCGACCTCGGCGACGTGCAGGGCGAGGCCCTCGGACAGCGACGCCGTGAACTCGCGCAAGGCGCCAGGGTCGGTGAGGACCCGGTGGCCGCGGGGCAGCTCGATCAGCGACGCGAGGGTCCACGGGCCGGTGAGCTGGACCTTGACGACCGGGGGCTTGGCGTTCTCGACGGCGTCCTGGAAGGCGTCGAGGTCGAAGCGCATGAAGTCGACGGCCCGGCGGTGGTCGTGGCCGGGGCGGGAGGCGACCCGGTAGCCGGACGGCACCACCTCGACGGCGAGGTCGACGAGCAGGCCGGCGGTGCGGCCGATCATGTCCGCGCCGACGCCCCGTGACGGGAGTTCGGCCAGGTGGGGCAGGTCGGGCAGCTCGCCGACGATGACACGGTCGGCTTCGCCGGGATCGGTTCCGGGCAGCGAGCCGATGCCGGTCGCGACGGCGGTCGCCCAGGGTGAGTTCTGCACGGTCAGCAATCCTTCGCCATCTGGTGAACTCCTCGAAAAAGGTCTAGACCCATTGACGTTGTGGTCTAGGCCACTTACCGTCGGAATGCGACGTGAACCCACGGGGCCACCCGCCGCGTAAAGCGGAGGGTCGCCCCCAGTGGGCGACAGCCGTGGTGTGGGGGCGTGACGCGCCCTCGCCCCCACACCACCCCGCTGCGCGTGCACCACTCTCCGCTCCCCTGCCGCAGAGAGGCCCTGACCATGCGCTCCTCCGTCCTGCTCGCCGCCGCCCTGATGATCATCTCGGGGACGGTCGCGGCCGCCCCGGCAATGGCGGCTCCCGCCTACCCAGCCTGTCAGCACTTCTACACGGGTCCCATCCCGGACCGCCCGGTGACCGGCGGACACGGCCCCGGCACCCTCGTCCCGCCGGTGAACGTCAGCGGCCGCCTGCCCGCCCCGTCCGGCGTCAGCGGCGGGATCTCCGGCAGCACCGTCACCTTCACGTTCAAGCGGGTGGCCGGCGCGGTCGCCTACCGGGCCTTCCGCAACGGCCAGGCCCTCCAGTGGATCAGCGACTGGGGCCAGCCCACGCTCACGGTGACCGACAGCAATCCCTGCCAGAACGCGAACTACCAGCTCTACGCCATGAGCGACGCCTCGGGCTCGGAGCCGTCGATCGGCCAGATCTCCACCTCCTACCGCGTCGGCACGGACGGCAAGCTCGCGCCGTGGTCGCTGCCGAAGGGCACGGTCCTCAACTACCGGGTCACCTCCTACAACGACACCGGTCAGACCGCGCTGGGCTACCTGGCCGGCTCGGGCTTCTGCGCCGTCGACGCCCGCAACATCCCGTGGGGCACCAGGTTCGCGGTTCCCGGCTACGGCAACTGCTACGCGGCTGACATCGGCAGCTGGATCAAGGACGACATTGTGGACGTGTGGCTGCCCGGCAACCAGGCCGACAACTGGGGCATCCAGCGGCTGAACCTGGTGGTGAGCTGATGCGGGCCCGGATGCTCGTCGCACTGGCCGCCGCCTTGCCGGTGGTCGGGCTGTTCGTGGCGGCCGGGCTGACCGAGGCGGCGACGCCGGCCGGCGCGGTGATCTCCACCGACTCGAACTGGGGCAGCGGCTACCAGGAGAAGGTGACGATCACCGCCGGCAGCACGGCGATCACGGGCTGGAAGGTGGAGTTCGACCTGCCGGCCGGGTCGACCATGGGTTCCTACTGGGACGCCGTGAACACACCCAGCGCACAGCACCAGGTGTTCACCAACCGTGAGTACAACGGTTCGCTGGCCGCGGGCGCGAGTGCGAGCTTCGGCTTCCTGGTCAGTGGCTCGGGCCAGCCGGCCAACTGCAAGCTGAACGGCCAGCCCTGCGGCGGCGGCAGCACCCCGCCGAGCAGCACGACCACAACCACCACAACGACGACCACCACGACCACGACGGGCACTCCGCCGCCGACCGGGGCGAAGTTCTCGCCGTACATCGACATCACGGCGGCCACGCCGACGCTGGCCGACGTGGCCCGGGCGACGGGCCAGAAGAACTTCACCCTAGCCTTCGCGCTGGCCGATTCGACCGGCTGCACCGTGTCGTGGGGCGGCACGATTCCGCTCAACGACGCCAGGATCATCGGCGAGGTCAATGACCTGAAGGCCCTCGGCGGAGCGGTGACGGTCTCCACCGGCGGCGCGGCCGGCCCGTACCTGGAGAACACCTGCGGCTCGGTGTCCGCGCTGACCGCGGCGTACGAGAAGGCCCTCGACGCGGTCGGCAGCAACAGCCTGGACGTGGACATCGAGGCGTCCATCCCGACCGCCACGGTCAACCAGGCCCTGCTCGCCGTGCAACGGGCCCGTGGCACCACCGTCAGCTACACGCTGCGGGTGCAGGGCCAGGACTACGGCATCGACCCGTTCTCGGTGTCGATCCTCCAGGACGCCGCCAGCCGAGGCCTGAACGTTCTGGTCAACCCCATGGTCATGGACTTCGGCTACACCGGCGACTGGGGCCAGGCCATGGTCTCGGTGGCCAACGCCACCCTGGGCCAGATGCGCTCGATCTGGCCGTCCACATCGGACGCTCAGCTCAGGGCGATGCTCGGTCTGACCCCGATGATCGGCGTGAACGACAGCGGCATGGTCACGACCAGGGCGGCGGCCCAGGCGGTGCTGAGCTTCGCTCAGTCCAACCACATCGGACGGTTGGCCTTCTGGTCGGTTGGCCGCGACAACGGCAACTGCCCCAGCGGCGGCGTCTCCCCGTCGTGCAGCGGCATCTCGCAGGGCCTGTACGACTTCATCAACCTCTACAAGGGCTACAACGGCTGAGCCCCGGCTTTATGCAGGGAAGGACGCCTTACCCTCGTTCAACGAGGGTAAGGC
>NZ_JBFBAM010000031.1:0-33063 GCF_040682195.1 Kutzneria sp. NPDC051319
GTGGCACCCCTCACACCGCCGCCCCGCATGCAGGGAAGGACGCCTTACCCTCGTTCAACGCGGGTAAGGCGTCCTTCCCTGCATCGCCGATCGGCGAACGTCAGGGGTGCGGTTGTTGTGACGTAAGGGAAATCGCGGCGTCGTGGATGGACTCCTCGGACAACAGGACGGTGCGCGCGGCCTCGCCGAGCGGGATGAAACTGTCCTCGCTCGCCACCCGGTGGACTATCCCGGTGAAACCGCCGTCGCTCAGCGCGGCGATCACACCCTCGGAAACGCCGCCGGTGCGGCGGGTTTCGTCCACGACGAGCACACGGCCGGTGGCGGCGGCCTCGCGGAGCAGGTCGTCGAGCGGCAGGGGAGCCAGCCAGCGCAGGTCGAGGACCCGGGCCGCGACGCCCTCGGCCGCGAGCCGGCGGGCCACCCGCAGGCTCATCCGGACGCCGTTGCCGAAGGTGGCCAGCGTCAGATCCGTGCCGTCGCCGTAGGCCCGGCCGCGGCCGATCGGCACGTGCTCCGACGGCGCGGGGGCGAGCCAGCCGCCGTCGCCGTCGTCGTGCAGGTCCCGGGTGTGGTACAGGGCAATGGGTTCCAGGAAGACCGACAGCGTGCCGTCGACGTCGGCGGCGGCGACGCAGGTGCGCAGCATGGCCGCGGCGTCGTCCGGCCGGGACGGCGAGGCGATCACCAGGCCGGGGATGTCCCGCAGCGCGGCGATCGCGTTGTCGTTGTGGAAGTGGCCGCCGAAGCCCTTCTGGTAGCCGTAGCCGGCGATGCGCACGACCATCGGGTTGCGGTACTGGCCGTTGGAGAAGAATGGCAGCGACGCGCCCTCGCCCCGGAGCTGGTCGGCGGCGTTGTGCAGGTACGCCAGGTACTGGATCTCCGGGATCGGCAGCAGGCCGGAGACGCCGAGCCCGAGACCCAGCCCCAGGATCGACTGCTCGTCGAGCAGCGTGTCGAACACACGCCCGGCGCCGGCCCGCTTCTGCAATCCCCGCGTCACACCGTAGACGCCGCCCTTGCGCGCCACGTCCTCCCCGAACACGCACAGGCTCGGGTACTGGTCGAGCAACTGGGCCAGGGTCCGGTTGACCGACTGCGCGAACGTTAGCGGCTCGGTCCACGAGAGCTTGTCGATGCGTGCTTCGACCCGCGCCGGCCGGCGCGGCGCCAGCGGCGCCATGACCGCTTTGGCGCTGTCCAGCTGCGGCCGTTCGGACGCTTCTGTCGCGAGCCGGTGGACCTCGGCCCGCTTGGCCTCGTACCGGTCGAGCACCTCGGCCGGCGTCAGGACCCCGGCCGCGATCAGGGTTTCGGCGGTGCCCAGCAAGGGATCCCGGGCCAACCCGGCGGCGATGTCGGAGGTGCTGCGGTAGGCCACCTCGGCGTCCGAGCCGGCGTGCCCCATCAGCCGGACGGTCGACAGGTGCAGGAACGCCGGCTTCCGGTGCCGCCGCACGTGTTCCGCCGCCGCCATGGCGACCTCGCGCGTCTGCACCAGGTCGAACCCGCTGGCCTGGAAGTAGCGGAGGCCCTCGCGCGAGCCGTATGCGGCGGCGATCCAACCCCGTGGCGTCGGCACGCTGATCCCGATCCCGTTGTCCTCGCAAACGAACAGCAGCGGCACCGGCAGTCCCTGGTACGCCGTGTAGACGGCCGCGTTGATCGCGCCGGCGGCCGTCGAGTGGTTGGCCGAGGCATCGCCGAAGCTGCACACCGTGATCGCGTCGTCCGGCCACGCCGAGGGCACCCCGAGCTTGCGGGCCCGCTCGATCGCGAACGCCACCCCCAGCGCGCGGGGCAGGTGCGAGGCGATCGTCGACGTCTGGGGGATGATCGCCGCGTCGTGGTGGCCGAACACCTTGTGCCGGCCGCCGGCGATGGGCTCATCGGTCGCGGCCATCATGCCCAGCAGCACATCCCGCAGGCCGTTACGGCCGAGCTGGGCCATCCGCTGGAGATAGAACGCACCCGAACGGTAGTGCAGCAGCGCCGGATCCGTCGGCCGCAGCGCCGCCGCCACCGCCGCGTTGCCCTCGTGACCGGACGAGCCGATCGTGTAGTAGCCCAGGCCGCGGGCCCGGAACTCCCGGGCGGCCAGGTCCACGTGCCGGCTGCCCAGCTGGGCCTCGAACATCTCCAGCAGCTGCGGACCGAGCGTCGTCGCCGGGCGCCGACCCGGCGACAACGCCTTGAGCGCCTCGACGAAGTGCTCGTCGACCTGTTCCGTCAACGGTATGCGCCGATCCCGGTGATGGCCTCGCCCAGCACCAGCGTGTGGATCTCGCTGGTGCCCTCGTAGGTCAGCACCGACTCGAGGTTGTTGGCGTGCCGCAGCACCGAGTACTCGGTGGTGATCCCGCTGGCCGCCAGGATGGTGCGGGCCTGTCGAGCGATCTCCAGCGCCGCTCGCACGTTGTTCAGCTTGCCGAAGCTGACGTGCGCGGTCTCCGCCTTGTGCGCGTCCTTCAACCGTCCGATGTGGACCGCTGTGAGGAACGCCTTCTCCAGCTCCAGCGCCATCTCCACCAGCTTCTGCTGCGTCAGCTGGAATCCGGCGATCGGGCGGTCGAACTGCACGCGGGTCTTGGCGTAGTTCAGGGCCGTCGCGTAGCAGTCACGGGCCGCGCCGACGGCGCCCCAGAGAATGCCGAACCTCGCTTCGTTCAGGCAGGACAGCGGGGCCCTGAGCCCGCGACTGTCCGGCAGCACGGCGTCTTCCGGCAGCACGACGTCGTCCAGGACGAGCTCCGAGGTGACCGATGCCCGCAGCGACAGCTTGTCCTTGATGTCCCGGGTGGTGAATCCCTTGGTGTCACGGGGAACGATGAAGCCCCGGATGCCGTCCTCGGCCCGCGCCCAGACCACGGCGACGTCGGCGATGCCACCGTTGGTGATCCACAGCTTGCCGCCGTTGAGGATCCACTCGCCGTTGGTCTTCCGGGCGGTGGTGCGCATGCCGGCCGGGTTGCTGCCGAAGTCCGACTCGGTCAGGCCGAAGCAGCCGATCAGCTCGCCCTTGGCCATCTTCGGCAGCCAGGCCTGCTTCTGCTGCTCCGAGCCGAACTTGTGGATCGCCGTCATGGCCAGGGATCCCTGCACACTCACGAAGCTGCGCAGTCCACTGTCGACTGCTTCCAGCTCCATGCAGGCGATGCCGTACGCCGTCGCGCTCGCGCCGGCGCAGCCGTAGCCCTGAAGGTGCATGCCGAACAGGCCCAGCTCGCCCAGTTCCGGCGCCAGCTCCCGGGGGAACGTGCCGTCGGCGAACCAGCGGCCCACGTTCGGTCGCACCTTCGCGTCCACGAACTGCCTCACCGTGTCCCGGATCAGCTTCTCCTCGTCGGAGAAGCCGTCCGCGACGCCGAGCAGGTCGAGCGGGTCCATGCGTCAGCCCTCCAGTCGGAACGCGAGGTCGGCCTCGGGCAGCTCGACCATGTCCATCTGCGCCTTCTGCAGCTTGCCCGCGTAGTCCCAGTTCATCGACTGCCAGCGGGTGAACTGGTCGAGCACCCACACCCCGGACTGCCGGCTCCCGTTGCCCGACAGGCCGTTGCCGCCGAACGGCAGGTGCGCCTCCGCGCCCGAGGTCGAGTTGTTCACGCTGACCATGCCGGCCCGGCAGCGCTCGCGGAACCGGAAGGCATTGCTGGCATCGGAGGTGTAGATCGCCGCCGACAGGCCGTAACCGTGGCCGTTGGCCAGTTCCACCGCCTCGTCGAACGTGTCGAAACCGCCGACACCGACCAGCGGGCCGAAGGTTTCGTTGCGGTACAGGTCATCGTCCTTGGTGATGCCGTCCACAATGGTCGGATGCACGAAGATGCCCTGCTCGGCGTGGCCGATGAAACCCTTGCGGGGATTGGCATCCGTGATCCGGCCGGTGCCCGTCGACCCGTGCACCGTGTGGTGCGGCTGCACCAGCTTCAGGTACTCCTCGAACCGCTCCGCGTAGCGGGTGTCGATCAGCGGGCCGTAGAGGACATCCTGGCTCGGATCGCCGATGACCGCGTCCTCCACCGCCTTGCTGAAGCGGCTCAGGAACTCGTCGTGCACCTCCCGCTGCACGAACACCGTGCCCAGCGACGTGCAGCGCTGACCGGCCGAGCCGAAGCCGCTGAACAGCGCGCCTTCCACCGCCAGGTCCAGGTTCGCGTCGGCCATGACCACCAGCGGGTTCTTGCCGCCCAGCTCCAGACACGGCGACTGGAGGTGACGCCCGCACAGCTCGCTGATCGCCCGGCCCACGTCCGTCGAGCCCGTGAAGCCGACCTTGTCGACCAGACCGTTGCGGAGGGCCTGGTCGAGGCCCTCGAACGTCGCCTTGCCGTCCGCCTGGACGAGGTTGAGGACACCCTGGGGCAAGCCCGCGCGCCAGGCCAGCTCGGCCAGCGCCTGGCCCACCGCCGCCGCCAGCTCCGCCGGCTTCCACACCACCGTGTTGCCGCAGAGCAGGGCCGGCACCAGGTACCAGGACGGCACCGCCGCCGGGAAGTTGGCCGCCGTGATGATCGCCGTGACGCCGACCGGGACGCGGAAGGTGAACAGCTGCTTGTCCGGCATCTCGCTCGGCACCGTCTGGCCGTAGAGGCGGCGGCCCTCGCCGAGGAAGAAGTCGCAGGTGTCGACGATCTCCTGGACCTCGCCCAGCGACTCCGCGTACGGCTTGCCGATCTCCCGCGTGATCAGCCGGGCCAGCGCCGCCTTGTTCGCCTCGACCAGCCGTCCCAGCCGGGCGATGACCTGGCCGCGCACCGGGGCCGGGATCTTCGCCCACGCCGGCTGGGCGCTGCGGGCGGCCCTCGCGGCGTCGACGAAGGTCTCGGGGCCGCCCAGCGTCACCTCCGCCACCACGTCGTCGAGGTTCGCGGGGTTGCGGGACAACAGGACGGTGCCGTCGGCCCGCGGGTGGCCGGCGACGACGGAGGCGCACTTGTGCTGCATGGCCTCTACCTTGGCCAACCGCTTGCCGCTTCGCCAACTCCACGAGGGCTCGGGCTGATGGGATTGAGGTTCAGTAGCGCTGTAGCTCGGATCCCAGAGCCCTGTTCCTCCTGCACGTCGCTAGCGTGGAGTCCATGTTCGAGCTGATGGACGAGTGGGGTCCCGAGAAGGTCGTCTGCGTGTCCGACTCGCGGACCGGCATGCGCGGGGTGTTGGTCATCGACAACACCGCGCGGGGCATGGGCAAGGGCGGCACCCGGATGAGCCCCGACCTGTCGGTCACCGAGGTCGCCCGGTTGGCCCGGGTCATGACCTGGAAATGGGCCGGCGTCGACCTGTTCTTCGGCGGCGCCAAGGCCGGCATCCGCTTCGACCCTGCGTCTTCGTCCAAGGAGGCCGCGCTGCGGGCCTTCGTCCGCCTGCTGGCCAACGAGATCCCCAGCGAGTACGTCGTCGGCCTCGACATGGGCCTCACCGAGCGGGACGCCGCCATCGTCCAGGACGAGCTCCGCACCCGTGGCGCCGCCGTCGGCACCCCTTTCGAACTCGGTGGTGTGCCCTACGACCAGCTCGGCGTCACCGGCTTCGGTGTCGCCGAAGCCACCGACGCCGTCTTCCCCCTCTCCGGCCGCCGCGTCGTCATCCAGGGCCTCGGCGCCGTCGGCCGCGCCGCCGCCCGCCGCTTCTCCGAGCTGGGCGCGGTTGTCGTCGCGGTGTCGAGCGCCCTCGGCGCGGTGCACGATCCTGCCGGCCTGGACCTCGGCCGGTTGTTGGCTGTTTCGGACGACTCCGCCGTGCTGGAGTACTCCGGCGGCACGCATCTGCCCCTCGGCTCCGAGCTGTTGATCCCCACCGACGTCCTGGCCCCTTGCGCCCTCCAGGACGTCATCGACGCCTCCCTCGCCGCCCGCCTCTCCTGCTCCTTCGTCGTCGAGGGCGCCAACATGCCCACTTCCGTTGAGGCGCAGCAGGTTCTCGCCGCCCGCGGCATCCCCGTCCTGCCCGACTTCATCGCCAACGCCGGCGGTGTCGTCGCCGCCGCCTACGCCATGGACGCCCGCCTTTCCCCCTTCCGCCCCGACCCCGCCGCCATCTACGCCACCATCTCCACCAAGCTCCGCGCCAACGCCGTCACCGTCCTCGACGCCGCCGCCACCTCCGGCACCACCCCCCACACCGCCGCCCGCACCCTCGCCCAATCCCGCGTCCACACCGCCATGCACCTCCGCGGCCAGTTGCCGTCCTAACCCCCGCGAGTCCCGCTCAGCGTCACACCGAAATACGGTTTCGGGCAGGGCGCAGGCTGCGCATAGCCCGGTGTGACCTGGCGCCGTCGCGTCAGGCCGCGGGCACGGTTGGCTTGGCACTCTTCCCGCAGCCTGTGCAGCGCCAGCTGTCCATCGGCGACAGCCCGATCGTCATCCGCCCAATTAGCTCCATTGTGGACTTTCGCCAGCGCCGATCGGCCTGTGCCGGCACCTCTGCGCGTAAGGTCCACAGCTGCATGCCGATGCCCACACCTGGAACGCCGGGTGCCGTGCGGCGGCCCGGTCGAAGAACAGCTCCCGAGGCTGCAGCGCCAGCACGGCAGCCGCGGTGGCAATGGCGGCGAAGCCGGCCGGTCAGGCTTCTTGTGGCACGCCAGGATGGCCCACGGTCCGAAGCGACGCGCTCTCGTGCCGAGTTGAGGGCGTTCGAGGTTCGACGCTGCGACCATCGACGGTTCTGGCCCACCACGGTCGGCGAGCCAGAACCGTCCTCCGCTGCTTGGGCGACGGCTTCGGTCAGATGCTGAAGCCGCCGTCGACGGTGACCGTCGCCCCCGTGACGTACCGGCCGTCCGGACCGGCCAGGAACGCCACCGCACCGGCGACATCAGCCGGGACGGCGAAGTGCCCGAGGGCGGTCAAGCCGGCGATCCCCTCGGCGTTCGGGCCGTCGGCCGGGTTGAGTTCGGTGTCGGTGGGGCCGGGGTTGATCAGGTTCACCGTGATCGCCCTCGGTCCCAGTTCACGGCCCAGTGCCTTGGTCAGGCCGATGAGCGCGGTCTTGCTCGTCGAGTACAACGAGAATCCGGGGAACACCGCGCGCTCGGCCATGTTGCTTCCGATGGTGAGGATCCGGCCGCCGCCGGACATGTGCTCGACCGCGGCCTGCGAGGCCACGAACGGCGCGCGGACGTTGATCGCGATGGTCTGCTCGAACTCCTGCAGGGTCAACTGCTCCAACGGCCCGAGCAGGAACGCGCCGGCGTTGTTCACCAGGATGTCCAACCGGCCCAACTCACCGGCTGTCCGGTCCACTGCCCGCACCAGTGCCTCCGGATCCGCGCTGTCGGCCTGGATGGCCAGCGCCCGTTGTCCCATCGCCTTGATCTGCTCGACCACGTCGTCGGCGCGTTGCTGGTTGTGGTGGAAGGTCAGCGCCACATCGGCGCCGTCACGGGCCAGGCGCAGGGCAACCGCCGCGCCGATGCCACGACCGCCGCCGGTGACCAGCGCGGCCTTGCCCTCAAGTGTCTTGATCACGTCGCACAGCCTGGCCGTCCTCGTCATGGCTTGTCTGGCGGTGATCGGACATCGCGTTCGTGTCACCACGAACGGCCAGGTGGCTGGCGACTGCTGGCAGCCTGCTCCCGATCGTGCGGGGGTGAACATCCGCACATGCCGCAGATCGTGCTGCTGACGTCCGCTCATGCCGAGTTGAGGGTGGTCCTGTCGCGACGACAGGGTCGCGCGGGTCTTCGCCCTGCGTGCCGACAGTCCCGTCCTGGTTGCCGTGTCAGGGGTGGCTGGCGCGCCACTGGTCGGCTGTGCCGATGGGTCGCATTCCGGCGTGGTCGTAGACGGCGACGGCGTGGGTGTCGTTGTGGGTGTCCACGTCGACGCCGACTGTGGTGTGCCCGCGGTCGCGCAATGTGGTGAAGGCGGATCCGAGCAGGGCGGTGGCGATGCCGCGGCCGCGTGCCGCGGGCAGTACTCCCAGCCAGGCGATCCAGGCGCGGTCGGCCGGTGCGCGGGCGATGACGGCGCCGACCGGGTTGCCGGCCGATTCGGCCAGCAGCCACAACGATGTGTCGTGGCCGTCGCGTTGTTGTTGATCGGTGAGGAAGTCCTGGAAGTCGCGTCGGTGGTGGTTCCAGTGGCCGGCGATGGCGGTTTCGAGGACGTGATGGATGGTCGCCATGTCGGCACGAGAGGTCGCGGGGCACACGCGTACGTCGGCCGGCGGTGGTGTGGCGGTGTGGTCGGTCAGGTCGGCGATCATCCTGGTGTAGCTGTGGACTTTGGTCCAGCCCGCGGAGCGCAGCGCTGGGGTGGCGGGGGAGCGGGGCAGCTGGAACAGCGTCACGGGACTGTTCGACGTGGCGCGGTCGGTGAGGTTCCAGTGGTGGACCGCGTCCAGGAGTATGCGGGCGAGGGCGGTGGCCGTGTCGCCGGGCGCTACGCGCAGTTGGACACGCAGTTGTCCCGGTTGCGGCGCGGGGTGGCACAGGACCACGCCGGTGATCGCGGTGTCCTCGACGCTGACGAGGCTTCGTGTGCGGAGGGTCAGGCCGGGGGCATGCAGCAGGTCGGTGATGTCGGCGGCCGAGGTTTCCGGTCGGCCGACCTCGGCCACGTCGGCGGCGCGGTAGAGGGCGAGCAGGGCGTGGGTGTCGTCGTTGGTCGCAGGCCGCAGGATCACCCCGGCACACTGGCATCCGGCGGGAGTGTCGAACAACCGTGAATGCGCTCTGCTGCCGCGAGTCGTGCGGGCACCACCGGGGAACTTGTTGTGCTGTCCCGGATTCGACGACGGTGCCGGCGCCGCCTAGGGGGCGTCACGCGGGGCTGGGCCGTGCCCCTCTGAGAGCCGCGTCGATCACTGCGTGCACGTGGTCGACGCTCAGCGGAGCGGTGCGCAGCAGCAACCGGTAGTACAGCGGCGCGTAGAGGGCCTCCGCCGCGGCGGCGATGTCGACATCAGCGCGGATCTGTCCGTCCCGCTGGGCCTTTTCCAGGCGCTGACGCCGCGGTCCCTCAGCGCGGTCGACGAGCTGTTCGGCCAGACCGCGAGCCACCGCGTCATCCGCTTGCGCCTCAGCGATGAGGCCCGTGTAGAAGCGGGCGAAATCCGAACGGAACAGGTCGGTGACCGCGGTCATCTGCGTCGTGAGGTCAGCGACCACGTCGCCGGTGTCGGGCATCTCGCTGACCGCGCCCACCGCGTCGGCGAGCACGTCGAGCAGCAGCGCACCTTTGGAAGGCCACCACCGGTAGATGGTCTGCTTGCCGACGCCGGCCCGGGCCGCGATGGCGTCGATGGTCACCTTCGCCGGCCCACGATCCAGCGCCAGCTCGTAGGCGGCTTCGAGGATCGCCCGGTGTGCCCGCTGGCTGCGGCGCGCGGCGTTCGGCGACTTCATGCAGCGATCCTACCCCGAGACGAGAAGAGACGTCTCGTCTTGACACCGGGCTCGCCAGAGAGCACTCTCTTGCGAGACGATACGAACCGTCTCGCTAGGAGCGTCCGATGCAGATCATTGCCCGCCAGTGCGTGACCGCCGACGGCTACGTGACGACGCCGGACGGGTGGCCGCCGCAGGTGATCGATCCCGCCCACGGTCCCGGCAGCCACGGCATCCGGGAATTCATCGCCGGCTGCGAAGCCGTGGTGATGGGCCGCACCACCTTCGAGCCCGCGCTGACCGCCGACCGCTGGCCGTGGCCGGACCTGAAGGTGTACGTGCTCGGCTCCCACCGCACGCCCGGCGCGCCCGACGACGTGGTCTTCGACAACGACCCCGGCCGGCTGCTGGAGCGGCTGCGCGCCGACAACACCGGCCGCGACGTCCACCTCGTCGGCGGCCCGAGCACCATCGAGACCTTCCGCGCACTCGGCGCGGTGGACCGGCTGGAACTGGTGGTGCTGCCGTTCATGGTCGGCGCCGGGATGCGGCTGACGGAGTCGCTGGATCCCGCCACTGCACTGACTTACGAAAGTTCCCGGGGCCTGCCCGGCGGCTCGGTGGAGATCGTCTACTCGCTGCGCGCCTAGCCTGGTGGCTAAACCGCTATGCGGTAACGCAGATGCGTGACGTTGCGGCCTTCGAGACGGCGGACGGGCTCCAGCTCGACGTGGCCGAGGCCGGTCGGCTCGAACAGCCGCCGCCCGCCACCCAGCAGCACGGGGACGAGGTGCAGTTCGAGTTCGTCGAGCTGGCCCGCGGCCAGCAGGGCCTGGGCCGCACCCGCGCCATGGACCAGCACGGCTCGATCACCCGCCGCTTCGCGGGCCACGTCGGCGCAGGCGTTGACGTCGGTGTAGAACTTGGCGCTGCCGGGGGGCGCGTCGTCGGGGTCGATGGTGTGGGTCAGAACGTTGATGGGCACGCCGTCGTGGTGATCGCCGTTCCAGCGCTTGGCCAGCTCGAACGTGCGGCGTCCGGATATCACGGCGCCGGTCGACGCGGCCTCGGCGTACACCTGCCCGTTGATCCCCTCGGACATCCGGTCGTCGAGCCAGTCGAACAGCCGCCCGCCGCCGCGGCCGAGCTCCTGGCCCGGGCGGTCGTCCGGTCCGGTGATGTACCCGTCGACCGACATGGACATGTAGAGCCGCAGCGGTGTCCTACGCATGGGGTGCTCCCTGGCTGTCTGAAGTGCGGTCGTCACTGCGTCGAACGAGAGCAGCCACGATCGACACTTCGAGCCAAGTTCAG
This sequence comes from Kutzneria sp. NPDC051319, assembly GCF_040682195.1. Lineage (NCBI taxonomy): Bacteria > Bacillati > Actinomycetota > Actinomycetes > Pseudonocardiales > Pseudonocardiaceae > Kutzneria > Kutzneria sp. NPDC051319. The sequence continues at coordinate 10,652 of NZ_JBFBAM010000031.1, forward strand.
CCGCGGCGGCGGTCTCGGACGTACACGGTGGCCGGCTTGCCCTCGCCGGAGCTGCGGCGGGTGACCTCGAACAGGGTGGTGGCGGTGACGAGGTCGCTGAGCTTGGAGTAGCCGTAGGTGCGGGAGTCGAAGTCGGGGCGCTGCTTGGTGACGATGTTGCCGACGCCGGACAGGGAGGCCCAGCCGTCGTCGTCGGAGGCGGCCTCGACGGCGCCGCGGAGCAGGGTGACCAGGGCGGCGTCGCCCTTGAGCTGGGGAGCGGTCTTGCGCGGGGCGGTCGCCTCGGCGGGGGCGGCGGTGCTCTCGGCGTAGGCGAGGTTCTCGACGTAGATGAACTTGTCGCAGGCGGCGACGAAAGGCTTGGGCGTCTTGCGCTCGCCGAAGCCGTAGACGGTCAGGCCGGACTCGCGCAGCCGGGCGGCGAGGCGGGTGAAGTCGGAGTCGCTGGAGACGATGCAGAATCCGTCGAAACGGTCGGAGTACAGCAGGTCCATGGCGTCGATGACCATGGCGGCGTCGGTGGCGTTCTTGCCGGTGGTGTACGCGAACTGCTGAATCGGCTGGATCGACTGGGCCAGCAGGTGGTCCTTCCAGCCCTTCAGGTTGGTGCCCGTCCAGTCGCCGTAGGCCCGTTTGACGTGCGCGGTGCCGTACTTGGCCACCTCGGCCAGCAGGGCCTCGATGATCGAGGACTGCGCGTTGTCCGCGTCGATGAGCACCGCCAACTTCGCGGTGTTCTCGCTGGTCACGGCCATCTCGCGCTCCCCGTTCAGTCCCAGGTGGACGGTGTCTCAACATGAGACGTCCGGCCGTTGTGCACCGACCTAGGCTAGAGGCTCGCACGGGGACAGGAGCGCCGCATGAGCACCGAGTCGAGCCACCCGAGCACCGTGCGCCGGATCGCCGGCGCGGAGGCGCTGGCCCTGGCGGACATGGTCGCCGTGTTCGACGACCTCCAGACCGTGCTGCGCTGCTGCGAGCGTTTGGTAGCCGAACTGGCCGACGACGACGCCGACTCGATCGTGATCGAGGGCGTCTGGACCACGGCCACGCTGTCGTACGCCCGCTGCTTCGCCGACGCGGGCGGCGGCAGGCTCACCGACGAAGACGTCAGTGGCCTGCCGCTGAAGGGCGAGGTCCTCGAATGGCACAAGCTGCTCCGCCAGCTGCGCGAGCACTACGCCTCCGAGGCCCTCAACCCCCGCGCCCGCTTCGAGGTCGGCGCCGCCGAAACCGCCGACGGCCAGGTCGGCGGCATCGCCATCACGTCGGTCGACCAGGCTGTCCTCGACGACGTCACCGTCCGGCAGACCGGCGCCCTCGCCTACGAGCTGACCCGCCTGCTCGACAAGCGCATCAACGAGCAGCAGCAACGCGTCCTCAAGGCCGCCCGCGCCCTGCCGGCCAAGGACCTGGCCGCGCTACCCCTGATCGACCTCATCGGCCCCGACCCGGACCAGTGACCCCGAAGGCTCAGGCGGCGTCGACGGTGGTCGCGATGACCGTCCTCGGGCTGGGCAGCGGCTCCCCGCGTTCGCACATGACGTCGAGGTGGCCCTGGATGGCCTGCCGCATCTCCTGCAAGGTCTCCTCGGGATGTCGCCGAGGGCCACGCACCCGGGCAGGTCGGGAGACCACGCGCCGTAGCCGCCGTCCTCGGCCCGTTCGACGATGATCGCGAACGTGCTCACAGGCACCCGCGGACCTAGGCCTCCACCCCGACCAGTTCCACACCCACAAGCGTGGCCAACAGCTCCTCCACCTCGTCGGCGGTGAACACCACGACGGCCTGCTGGTCCTCGGGCAGCAGCAGATAGAGCTCCATGGGCAGACGCGGGGCGCGGGGGTTGACCCACCACTGGTGGGGGTGCACGCCGAGCAGCCAGTCGCCGTACGAGGCGTGGCGGCAGGGGACGCCGAGGCTGTCGCCCTCGCGGAGGGCCTCGACGAGCTCGTCGATGTGCTGGCCGCGCACGGTGACGATGAACGCGGGGGCCTCGGTGAGGCGGATGGTGACGAGACGGGACCGTCGGTCGTGCCGGACGGTGGTGACGGTGGGGGAGCCGTCGGTCAAACGACAACGAACGGACTTGGGTGCGAACATTGGTGTGCCTCAAAGGGTTCGTAAGCCATGGGCTACCGAACCCTTCGCGGGACAACGCCTCGCGGCCCGTGTGACCGGGCTTGGGACCTACCTTAGCGGCTGGGCACGGGATCGAGGTTGTCGATCACCCCGTCGGTTGACGCGACGGCCTTCGAACGGCGTAGGTGCACGAGGGTGAAGACGGCGGTGACCAGGTAGGCGATGAGGTACTCGTTGCGGGTCACGACGTCGCCGGGCCAGTCGATGGCCCAGATGCCGGTGGCGGCCCGCGCGCCGGGGTCGTGCACGGGGAAGCTGACGGGCCAGGCGAAGGCGGTGATGTACACGTAGGCGGTGAGCACCCACATGGACGGCCGCCGCGTGGTCAGGGCCCGGTGCAGTGCGAACACCGCCAGCGGCACGAACCACACCCAGTGGTGCGACCACGAGTAGGGCGACACGGCGGTGGAGCAGAGCCCGATGACGCTGACGGCCAGCAGCTCCTCGCCGCGACGGTGCGCGACGACGGCGGCCCAGAAGCCGAGGGCGCCGATGAGCAGCGCCAGCACGACCCAGATGTTCTGGGTGGCCTCGGGCGGCGACACCAGCCGGGCCAGGAAGCCCCGCAGCGTCTGGTTGCCGGTCGACCAGACGTCACCCACTCGGGCGACCTCGCTGAACTTCTGCCCGACCCAGTAGGCGTACGCGTCGTGGGGCTTGAGGATGAAACCGAGCGCGATGGTGCCGACGAAGCTGGCCATGGCCACCCCGGCCGCCTTGAACTGCCTGGTCAGCAGCAGGTACGGGATGAACACGAGCGGCGTCAGCTTGATGCCGGCGGCGATGCCGACGCCGACGCCCATCCAGTTGGACTTGCGGGTGCGCAGCAGATCGGCGACCACGATGGCCAGCAGCAGGACGTTGATCTGCCCCAGGTAGAAGGTGGTCCGCACCGGCTCGAACATCAGCGCCAGCACGGTGCCCAGCACCACGATGCCGACCGCCGCGCGATCCCGCCGATACCCCATCCAGCGCCAGCACCGCGCCACCGCGAACAGCAGCAGGAGCACGGTCACGGCGGTGTACACGATCTCGGTGCCCAGCAGCGGCAGCAGCGCCAGCGGGGCGAAGATGATCGCGGCGAACGGCGTGTACGTGAACATCAGGCTGGCCACCAGCGGGTGGTCGTACAGCGGCCGCCCGTCCAGCACGGCCACGCCGCCGGCCCGGTACACCTCCAGGTCGATGGTCATCCACATGCCGACCGGCCAGATGATCGAGCACACCACGAACCACAGCAGCACGGCCGCGATCAGCCACGGCGTCGCCCGCCGCAGCCACGCCGGCACGGTCAGAGTCTTCGAGCCCCCAGCGGGCAGGAAAGAGTCGGCGACCCGGGCCCAGAATCCACGGGTGGTCTGCACGTCCGACACTGCGCTCCTTCGTGAAATGCCCACGATCGGGCGCTTGACCAGCCAGTTCGGGGATTGCTGTCCAAGGTAACACGGGTCGCTAATACAGGGCCGAGTACCCCGGATCCACCCGGACATGCAGCACCGTGGGCCCGCTCGCCCGCACGGCCGTGGCCAGCGCCTCCTCCAGCTCCTCGGGCCGTTCCACCAGGCGCGATCGGCAGCCCATGCCGGCCGCCAGCGCGCAGAAGTCGAGGCCGCCGAGCTCGATCCCGGGCGCCTTGGCCACGCCCGCGCTGTCGGCCATCGACCGCAGCGCCGCGTACTGGGCGTTGTCCAGCACGACAAACGTGACCGAGGCGTGTTCTTTGGCCGCGGTCCACAGCGCCTGGATGCCGTACATCGCCGAGCCGTCGCCGACGACCGCGATCACCGGCCGTTCCGGCGCGGCCAGCGACACCCCGACCGCGCCGGGCAGGCCGTAGCCGAGCACGCCGCTGGCGATGGTGAAGAAGCCGCGGCCGCGAGCCGTGATCGGCAGGTGTTCACGCAGGTCGTTGCGGTGACTCGGGATCTCCTCGACGACAACGCCGTCGGCCGGCAGCGCCCGCCGGATCGCCGCCAGCACGAATGCCCCGGTCATCGGAACGGTCGGGACCGGCTCCACGGCCCGTTCCCGCACGGCCGGGACCGGCCGTGACGACGCCTCGACCAGCTCGGCCAGGGCCCGGATCGCCCGCTTGGGCGTCGACAGCAGCCCGGCCCCGGCCGGCGCCCAGGACAGGACCGTCGGATCGTCGTGCACGAGGTGCAGCGGCGGCAGCTCCGGGCCGTCGGCCGGCGTCTGGACGTGATAGACGAACGCGGGCGCCCCGATCACCACCACGCAGTCGTACGCCTGCAACGTCTGCCGCAGTTGCCGATCGGCCGGCGGCAGGAAACCCGCGAACAACGGGTGGTCCTCGGGAAACGAGCAGCGCGACGACATCGGCGACGCCCACACGGCCGCCTTGGTGCGCTCGGCCAGCGCCACGGCGTCCTCGACGGCGTCGTCCGCGTCCACCGACGCCCCGACGACGATCGCCGGCCGCTCGGCGGCGTCCAGGGCCGACGCGATCACTCGAATGGCCGCCGCGTCCGGCCCGAATCCGGCGACCGGCGGACGTGACGGAACGTCAACTCCGGACTGATCCCAGTCGTCCACCGGCACCGACACGAAAACCGGGCCGTACGGCGGTTGTCTCGCCAGGTGCAGCCCTCGGGCCAACGCCGCCGGCACGTCCGCGGCCCGAGCCGGCTGCGCGCTCCACTTCACGTAGGGACGGGGAAATTCCGGCGCGTCGACCGCACCCAGGAACGGCTCCCCGTTGAGCAGCGACCGCGCCTGCTGGCCGGCGATCACCAGCAGCGGCGACCGGTTGCGGAACGCCGTCACCAGGCTGCCCAGGCCATGGCCGACGCCGCCGGAGGAGTGCAGGTTGACCACCGCCGGGCGGCCGCTGAACTGCGCGTAACCGTCGGCCATCGCCACCACCGACGACTCGTGCAGGCCCAGCACGTATCTGAAGTCGTCCGGCCAGTCGGCCAGGAACGGCAGCTCGGTCGAGCCGGGGTTGCCGAACACCGTTGTGCAGCCCCAGCTTCGCAGCAGATCCCGCGTCACATCCCGGACAGACGCCATGATCCCGAGTCTAACCTCGGACAACTACCTTCCGTCACCACGATGAGCGAGAGGCGGATCGAGCTCGTCGGCAAAAGTCGTGTGGCGCGGTCGGCCGCGGTGGGCCAAGCTGATCACCGTGCTGGACTCGGCGACGCCGCGACGGATCCTGATCCTGTCCGCCGACATGGGCGAGGGCCACAACGCCACCGGCCGTGCGCTGCGCGCGGCCGCGGGTCGGCTGTGGCCCGATGCGGCCACGCACTGGCTGGACACGCTCGATGTGATGGGCCGCGGCGTCGGGCCCGCCTTCCGGCGGATCTACGTCACCAATGTCGAGCGAACGCCCTGGCTGTACGAGTTCTTCTACGACTCGGTGTGGCGCTACCGGTGGTTCGCGCGGGCGTCCAAGCGCTTCGTCGGCGAATGGGCCGGACGGCGGCTGGCCGCCAAGATCGACCAGATCCAGCCCGACCTCATCCTGTCCACGTATCCGCTGGGCACGGCCGGCCTGGACTGGCTGCGCCGGCACCGCGGGCTGGAGACGCCGATCGGCGCGTGGGTGTCCGACTTCGCGCCGCACCCGTTCTGGGTCTATCAGGGAATCGACCTCAACCTCGTGATGCACGAGGTGGCCGTGCCGGTGGCCGCGCGCAGCGCGCCCGGCGCGACGGTGGCGATCTCCGCGCCGACCGCCGACGAGGTCTTCCACCCTGGTGACCGCAGTGCCGCACGGGCCGAGCTGGAGCTGCCCCAGGACCGCTTCGTGTCGCTGGTGGCCTGCGGCTCGCTCGGCTTCGGGCGGTCCGAGGACACGGTGAAGGAACTGCTTGAGGGCACCCCGGACGGCATCGTGGTGGTGGTCTGCGGTCGCAACGAGCGGCTGCGCGCCAGAATCCGCGCCGCCATCGGCGACGACCCCCGGGTGCGGGTGCTCGGCTGGACCGACCGGATGGCGACGCTGATGGTGGCGTCCGATGTCGTGGTGACCAATGCCGGCGGCGCCACCTCGCTGGAGGCGCTCGCGGTCGGCCGCCCGGTGCTGATGCACCGTCCGATCGCGGCCCACGGGCGGGCCAACGCGCAGCTGATGCAGGAAGCCGGGATCGCCGTGGTGTGCGAGCGGGACGGCGAGCTGGCCGCGGCCGTGCGGGATCTGCCGCGATTGGCGCAGATGGAGCGATTGGCGCTCAAGCAGGCCGACGAGCGGCTGGTGGAGGAAGGGCTGCTGGCCCTGAACTCCGCGCGGCCGGAGCGACTCGGGCGGGTGCTGTCGGCCGAGGACTCGTTGTTCGTGCACATTGCGTCGCCGCGCGTGCCGCAGCATGTCGGTGCGGTGCTGGAGATGTCGGCCGAGGTCACGGTGGCCGACGTGGCCGGCATGTTGGACGCCATGCACGGCGTGCGCGGGCACGTCGACCCCGGTTCGTGGCTGCGGCGGCCGCGGTGGGAGCAGGACGAGTCCGTGGACACCAAGGCTTTGGTGTCCGAAGTGGACGTTCCGTTGCCGGAGGCCGTCGACTACTTCTACGCCCAGCCGTTGCCGCACGGGGCGACCGCCGCGGCGCTGATCGTGCGCGGACCTTCGCCGGCCGTGCTGTTCAAACTGCATCACGCCCTCGGCGACGGCGTCGCCGTGCTGCGCGGTCTGCTGACCGGCACCGACGGCAAGGGTCGGGCGTGGACCAATCCGGTCGGGCACCAGGTCAGCCACAAGCTCCCACGGCTGAGGTTCAGCGGCCTGAAGGCGTTGGCACGAGCCGGATCCGTGCCTCGCGGCCAGAAGTTCGGGGCCATCCGTCGGCACGGCCTGGCCAAGCTGCCGGGGCCCGAGGTTCGCGCCACCGCCCGCGCCCTCGGCGCGACGCCGACGGAGCTGTTGATCGCCATGTTCGCCTTTGCTTACCAAGGGGATCAGCTCCGGGTGATGGTGCCGTGGTCGCTGCGCGGGACCGACACTCTGCGCGCCGCCGGCAACTGGACCGGTGCCGTGTCCGTCGACCTGCCCGTGCAGGAGACGGATCCGTTGCGGTGCCTGGAATTGGTTCGTGACGCCTTGCGGGCCGGCGTCGAGTCCGGTGCGCCCGAGGCCGCGAACTTCGTGGTGCGCCTCATCGGTCTGCTGCCGGCCCCCGCGCACCGCCTGTTGGCTCGGCTCGTGTACCAGTCGCGGTGGTTCGGCGCCATCGCGTCGGTGATACCCGGGCCGCGGTGGAAGGTTTCGTTGGGCGGTGCGGAGATCGAGGCCGCATACGCGGTGCTCCCGCTCGCCGAGGGCGTCCCCATCGCGTGGGGCGCGTTGACCTGGGGACGATATGTGACTGTCTGCGTGACCGGTGGCGGGTCGACCGACGGCATGCCGCTGGCCGCCCGGATGGTCGACGCGCTGAGGGAGTTCTCAGGCAGGACACCATGAATCTGCTCATCGCCGTGCCCGCCGCCGTGGCCGGCGCCGCCTTCTTCGGCCTCACCAGCGCGTTGCAGCACCGGGCCACCCAGCAGGTGCGCCGGCGCGAGGCGCTGCAGCCCGGCCTTCTGGTCGACCTCGCGCAGCAGCGGGTGTGGCTGCTTTCCTTGGTGGCCAACGCCTTCGGCGTGATCCTCCAATGGGTCGCCCTGACCACCGGCCCCCTGGTGCTGGTCCAGCCCCTGCTGGTCACCGGCCTGTTGTTCGGCGTGCTGTTCTCCGGCTCCTTCGACCGCATCGTCCTGCTCGGCGCCGGCCTCTGCGTCGCCGGCCTCGCCGCGTTCCTCCTGGTCGCCCAGCCCACCGGCGACAGCCAGGAGATGACCCTGGGCGCCGTGCTTCCCTTGGCCATCGGCCTGTTCGTGCTGCTGGCCATCTGCCTCGTCGTCGCCGCCCGCCGCCCCGGCAACACCCGAGCCATCGCCCTCGCCGTCGCCGCCGGCGTGCTCTACGGCGTCAGCGCCGGCCTGGCCAAGCTCGCCGCCGAGGAGCTCTCCCAGGGCATCCTGGTCATGCTCACCCACTGGCCCATCTACGCCGTCGCCGTCTGCGGCCCCATCGGCTTCCTGTTGAGCCAGAACGCCTTCCAGGCCGAGCGGGCCCTCGCCCCGGCCCTCGCCGTGATCACCATCCTCGACCCCCTGGTCGGCATCGGCATCGGCATCATGTGGCTCGACGAGTCCCTCCGCACCGGCGCCGGCCCGATCATCGGTCAGATCCTCGCCCTCGCCGCCCTCTCCGGCGGCGTCTTCGTCCTCAGCCGCCGCGCCCCCCAGGCCGCCGCCAAGGAAGCCGAACACCAGCGGTGACTCGCTACGTGTTGGAGGCCGCGTGCCTCCCCTGACCCACTCCGCTTGGGAGGTCGCATGCCTTCCGTGACCGGCATGCGTGCCCTCGTCACCGGCGCATCCTCCGGCATCGGCGCCGCCACCGCCGATGTGCTCGCCGCCAAGGGCGCCACCGTGTTGCGCACCAGCCGTACCATCACCGGCCCCTCTTCGTACGCCTGCGACCTGGCCAGCGGCACCGCCGGCCTGGCCTCCTGGGCCGGCGACGTCGACCTGCTCGTCCTCAACGCCGGCATCGGACACGCCGGCCCCTTCGCCGAGATGGAGCCCGGCAAGATCGCCGAGCTCTTCACCGTGAACGTGGTGGCACAGCTGGAGTTGGCCCGCGCCCTGCTCCCCGGCATGATCGCCCGCGGCCGTGGACACCTCGTGCTCGTGTCCTCCATCGCCGGCGCCATGGGCGTCGCCGACGAGGCCGTCTACTCCGCCACCAAGGCCGCCCTCCGCGCCTTCGCCGACGCCCTCCGCCTCGAAGTGCCCGCCATCGGCGTCACCGTCGTCCACCCCGGCGTCATCGACACCCCTTTCTTCGACCGCCGAGGCACTCCCTACACCCGCCGCCGCCCCCGCCCCATCCCCGCCGTCGCCGTCGCCGAGGCCCTCGTCGCCGCCGTCGAACACCGCCGCGCCGAGATCTTCGTGCCCTCCTGGCTCCGCTTCCCCGCCCGCCTCAACGGCGCCCTCCCCGCCCTCGTCCGCGTCTTCCAACGCCGTTTCGGCTGATTGTCCGAATTCGCCGCCGATTGCGCTGTTCGGCCCCTTCCCGAAGGTCACGCCCGTCCGGCACCCTCTCCTCTGACTTGCGCCGGTTCCGTGCGCAGGGGGGACCTTCGACGTTTGGAGTGAGGCACGTGACTGCGCGCATCCGTCGTTCGACCGGCACCTACACGTCCGTCGCCAGATTGGTGTTGCGGAAGACGAAGCCGGAACTCGACCTCGAGAATTACCGCAACGGCGCCGGCTTCAAGGTGATCACAATGCTCAAGCGCGTCGACGACGTCAGCACTTCCCTGGTGCTCTCGCGTGGACTGCTGAACCTGGTCCCGGGCCAGCCGATCACCTGGAAGAGCCGCACCGGCGTCACCCCGTTGACCGGCCCCTTCACCCTCGACCCGAGCGGCGGCAGAATCCCCTTCAGTGGTGGCTTCATCAAATGCCTGCTGTCCACCAGGGAGAACAATTACGAGCTGGGCGTGCCGGAGCTCGACCTCCCCCTGGTTTGCCTGGGCCTGGGCATCGAAGCGGAGTAGACCGCGGTCACCAGCATCACGGCACATCCACGCGGCGTCATCGTGAACGGTCGCTCACGGCAGTCCCTGGATATCCGTTTTCGGACGGCGGCTAGCCAGTCGCCGTCCGATTTGTCTTATGTGACGCAGTGTGATGCGGCATTGCCCTGTTCGGCCCCTTTCTGAGGTCACGGTCTTGCGGCAGGCTCACGGAGGCTTTACGCGACGGTCATGGGTCGGCCGTCCTGATGCGCAGGGGGGAACCTGTGAGCAGCTTTGTGTTGTCGCGCGCCCGTCGTTCCAGACTTGGCGCCGCGCTCGGCGTCCTGGCGATCGGCTTGTCGCTGACGAGTCCGATGATCACGGCGCCGGCCGCGGCCGCCGCTCCCGCTGTGCCGGACGCCGTAGCCGATCCGGCCACCGCCCTGAAACTGGCCCACCAGGCCAACAAGCAGATTCTCGTGACGTCGCAGACCACCGACGCGTCCGAGACCGTGGCGAATCCCGATGGCTCGTGGACCCTCACCGCCCACTCCGAACCGGTTCGGATGCAACAGAACGGCGACTGGGTCCCGCTCGACGCCACACTGGTGCAGCGGCCCGACGGCGCCATCGCGCCGAAGGCGCTCCCACTCGACGTCGTGCTCAACCCGGGCGGCGCTGGATCGGCGAGCAAGCCGATCGTGCGAGTCGGCCTCGGTGACAAGCAGGCGGGCCTGACATGGCCCGCGGACCTCCCCACACCGCAGGTGTCCGGGGACACCGCCACCTACGCCGACGTATATCCCGGCGTCGACCTGCGAGTGCAGGTCACAACTCGTGGCTACAACGAGAACCTCGTGGTCAAGACCGCCGCAGCCGCACAGTCGTCCGCCTTGGCCGGCGTCACCTTCGGGCTGTTCACGAGGAACACAACGGTGTCCGTGAACGACGGTGGCCTGACGGTGAAGGACAACGCCGGCAACGTGCTGTTCAGCGGCGACGCGTCGAGCATGTGGGACTCCAGCGGCGCAGGCACCGAGGCCGAGAAGAATCTGGGGCTCGGCGGTGGCAACCGGCACGCGAAGATGGCTGTGACCGCTACGGTGAACGCGGTGACCGTCGTGCCGGACCGGGCCTTTCTGGCCGACCCCAGTACGAGGTTCCCGGTCGTGCTCGACCCCGAGACCTCCTGTGACAGCTGCGTCGCGCAGGCACATGTCGTCGTGCAGTCGGGCTACCCGGGACAGAAGAACTACAACCAGACCGCCCAGGATCTGTCGAACCTCAAAGCCGGCTTTGAAAGCGATGACATAGCGGCGGTCTCGAGGTCGTATTTCGAGGTGAACACCAGCCAGTTGGCCGGCGCCGTCATCCACAGCGCGGTGGTGAACACGACGTTGCTGCACAGCGCGGTGTGCTCGGTCACGGACAACGACGCGACGGGACTCTGGCTGTCCGGAGCCATCTCGCCGGAACCTCCTGGGCACCTACGGCCACCTCGGCCGGGCAACCAGGACTGGTGCTGGGCATTTCCACCAGCAACGTGACGAACTGCCACAACGCACCGAACGTTCCGATGCCGTTCGACGCGAAGGCCGCCGCGAACTATGCGGTGTCGCACGGCGTCACGACGTCGACCTTCATGCTGGGGTCGACCGCGGACGTGGATCATGGGCAACAGGATGCTGCCAGCTGGCGGCGGTTCGCGCTGAATCCCATCCTCCAGGTGAGCTACGACAAGCCGCCGAACACGCCGACCAACCTGGCGATGGAGGGCGGCGTGGTGCCCTGCGTCCAGGGCGCCGGGAGGCCGTGGATCGCCAATCCCACCCCCGAACTCCAGGGCGTGCTGACCGACCCCGACGGCGGCAACGTGCAGGGCTTCTTCGGTTTGGACCAGGGGACCGCCGGCAACGTCGTGCCGAACACGCACTGGACCAACTTCCCCAACGCGGCGGTCGTCGGCTCGGGTGGAACCGCGCAGGTCACCGTTCCCGGTGGGGTGCTGGCGAAATCGGGCAACTACTCGTGGCTCATGTCGGCGTCCGACGGAGAACTGCCCTCCGGCGAGACCACCAGATGCGAGTTCACCGAGGACGCCATCGCACCCCCGCGGCCCACAGTGACAATGACTGGGTCGCCGCCGTCGACACAGGGCGACATCGCGACCTTCGATGTATCCGTCGGATTGGCGACGCCCGACCTGTACGACATCGATCATTTCATCTACACCACCGACGGCACCGAGCCGGAGGTGCAGACCTCACCGACGGCCGTCGCCGCGCGGAACACCGACAGCAGCGGCGCGACCACGCGGTTGACCGTGACCGCGCTCAACAGCCTCCAGAACTACATCCACGTGCGAGCGGTCAACCGTGCTGGGAAGCCGAGCGACCAGGACGCCACCTGTGTGGCCAGCCTGACGTTGGACTCCCCGTCGTGCTCGTACAACGTGCCCAACGCACTGATCCCGTCGACCGGATTGGTCGGGGCGTGGGGCTTCGACGAGATGGGCGACCGAGTAGTCGGTGACTCGGTGACCTCGACGCCGACCAACGCCAGCGCACTCGCGCATCCGGGCACGCTGGTCGGCGGCGGTGACTGGCGGCCCGGTCACGATCACGGCACGCCGTGGACCCACGCGGACACCAACGGCTACGCGCAGGGCACGGCTGGCTCGCTCACGTTCGACGGCGCCACCGGATACGTGACGACCGGCGCTCCGGTCGTCGACACGAGCGCGTCCTTCACTGTGTCAGCCTGGGTGAACCTCAAGCAGACGGGGACATACCGGACCGCGATCTCGGCGACGGGAAGCACGGCCAGCTCCTTCTACCTCCAGTACGCCAGGGACATCGACAATTGGGCCTTCACGCTGCCTAGCGACGATTCGTCCAGCCCCTCGTCCTTCTACCGGGCGACCGCGAAGCCGGGAAACCCGGTGCAGCTCAACGTATGGACGCATCTGGTCGGCACCTACGACGCGTCGACCGGCACGATCGAGCTCTACGTCAACGGGGTCAGGCAGCAACCGGCGGCGGGCAAGGCGTGGCACGCGAGCGGCCCCTTGATTATCGGTGCGGCCAGTGGCGGCGCCGACAACTTCTTCCCGGGGGACATCGACAGCCCGCAGGTCTGGCAAAGAGTGTTGTCCGACAAGGAGGTCCACGACCTCGCCAACACCGCTGCCCCGCTGGCCCAGTACAACCTGAGCGAGGGCTGCGGCCCCGACCTGACAGCCAAGACGTCGAATGTCACGTCGCGAGCCGCCTACTGGCCGCTCGACGAGGGCAGTGGTGCGACGGCCAACGACACCGGTCCCTACGCCGACAAGGCCACGCTGGCCGGAGGTTACAGCTGGACCGACGGGCCTTCGGGCGGCAAGGCCGTCCACTTCGACGGAGCATCGGGATCGGCCTCGACGCAGTATTCGGTGGTGGACACGTCACGCTCGTTCACCGTGTCGGCTTGGGCGAAACCTGATGACCTGAACGGCTACTACACCGTGGTGACCCAGCACGGCAGCAGTCAGGACGCCTTCCAGATCCGGTACTCGCCAGACGTCAACCGGTGGATCTTCGGCATGACCACGTCCGACAACGCTGCCACCGACAACTACCAGTGGACGTTCAAGGACCAGGTTCCCCAGGCTGGCAAGTGGACCCTGGTCACCGGTGTCTTCGACCGCACAGCCATGCAGATCAGGCTCTATCTCGACGGGAAGTTCCAGTCCCAGCACGCGGTTTCGTCGGTGTGGCAGGCGACGGGCGGCCTGTACATCGGGTCGGCGGGCGGCCGGTCCGACTTCTTCAAGGGTGCTGTCGGCCAGGTCCAGATGTGGAACCAGGCTCTGACCGACGACCAGATTGCCGCGCTGGCCAACCTCGGCTACTACGACACCGCCTCGAAGTCGCAGGCCTCGGCATCCGGCGGCGTCTCGCTGGTCCGCGACGGCGACGGCTGTTCGGCCCAGGTCGACAACACCAACACCGGCAAGGTGCAGGCTGCGCGCCCGGCCAACCTCCGCACAGATCGCTCCTACACCGTTGAGGCGTGGGTGAAGCACACCTGGACGGCGGCCGACGCCGCCGCGCAGGGCCCGATCGACCCACATCCGCGCAGCGCGGTCTCGACGAGTGACGGCCCCTATCTGCCGTTCGCCTTGGGCTACCGAGCTGTCAATGACGCCAATGGCGCCGGCCACGGCAAGTGGAGCTTCACGATCAACGCCTCGTCCAACCAGGGCGCCGGCTGGATCGCGGTCAGCGACCAGGACGCGTCCGACAACACATGGACGCACATCGAGGGTGTGTACGACTTCTCCACCAACACCGCGGTTCTGTACGTCAACGGCATCAAACAGACCGCGGCAGTCGCACGGGCCGGGAGCTCGACCGACGCCGTGACCGGGTGGAACGGAACCGGCGGGATCCTGCTCGGCCAGGACAGCTGGGCCGGTCAGACGGCGGACCAGTGGTACGGCGGAATCGCCGGCGCGCGGATCTACTCCGGCATCCTGACCAACGCGGAAACGTTGGCGGACAAGCGCGTCGACGATCCCGGACTGCTCTACGGCATCAGGCACTGAACCATGCCGATCACCGGCTTTTCAGGCACACGAGGGGTGGAAGTCGTGTCAGGCGTGCGTCGCAGAACCTTTTTGACGAGAACAGTGGCCGCCGGTGTGGCGATCGCGCTGGCGGCCACCACGGCCCAGGCCGTGGCCGCGCCGAACAGCAGCGGTTGGCACGGCCTCGGCTGGGATCTTCCTACGTTGCAACAGGTCGGCGCGGTTGCCGGTCAGGCCGTTCCCAATCGGCCGATCCAGGTGCCGCCGCCGTCCTCGGCCCCGGTCCCGTCGGTCTCGTGGCCGGTCGCGGCCACCTATCACCTCGGCGTGCCCTCTGAAGTCGGCGCCGCGCAGCCTGCCGGCAGTATGTCCGTCGCGCGAGCCGTGAGCGCCACCCCGCACTCCACCGGGCAGTTCGACGTCGTCGCCGTCGACCACACGGTCGCGGCCGCCGCCTCTGTGCCGGGATCGCTGATCCAGGTGAAGCCGGTGTCCGGCGACACGGGCGGCCCGCTGACGCTGCGCCTCGACTACTCGGGCGCTGGCGGGGCATACGGCGCGGACTACGGCCGCCGCCTGGGATTCGTGCAGTATCCGGCCTGCATTCTGACCACGCCGGACCAGGACCAGTGCCATCAGGCCACGTCCCTGGACTCGACCAACGACCTTGCCCACAAGGCCGTCTCCACCGACGTGACGATGCCGTCGGCGACAGAAGGCGTTGTCGTCGCGGCGGTCGCCGGCACGAGCTCGGACAGCGGCGACTTCGCCGCGGCGAGCCTGTCGTCCTCGGGCTCCTGGACATCGGGCGGCGCCGGCGGCGACTTCGCGTACACCTATCCCATCGGTGCGCCGGCAGCCATCGGCGGGCAGGCCCCGAGCGTCGCGCTGTCCTATTCGTCGGGCAGCGTGGACGGCCTCACCGCGGCCAGCAACGACCAGGCCTCGTTCGTGGGCGAGGGCTGGAACCTGGCTGCCGGCGGGTTCGTCGCGCGCAGCTACAAGCCGTGCGCACAGGACCTCGGCGGCAACAACGGGCAGCGCAAGACCGGCGACGCCTGCTGGGCCACGGACAACGCGACGATCTCCTTCGGCTCGATCAGCGGCCAACTGGTCAAGACCGGCGACACGTGGCATCCGAAGGACGACGACGGGTCCAAGGTCGAGCGGCTGACCGGCGCGTCCAACGGCGACAACAACGGCGAGTACTGGAAGGTCACGACCAAGGACGGTACGCAGGCGTTCTTCGGCCTCAACCACCTGCCCGGCTGGCAGGGCGGCAACCCGGAGACCAACTCGACGCTGACCGAGCCGGTCTTCGGCAACAACAACCTGGAGCCCTGTCACCAGACCGCCTTCGCGGACTCAGCGTGCGACCAGGCCTGGCGCTGGAACCTCGACTACGTCGTCGACCCCCACGGCAACGCGATCGAGTACTTCTATGACAAGGAAACCAACTACTACAACAAGAACCTCGGCACGGCCGGCGTCCGCTACGACCGCGACGGCTACCTCGACCACATCGACTACGGCCTGAACACCAACGTCGGCAGCCTGTTCACCAGTGCTCCGCCTGCTCGGGTCAAGTTCGACACCGCGCAGCGGTGCGCGTCGGACGCGACGGGCAACTGCGATATCCCCAACGACCTCATATGCGCCCAGAACGCGCACTGTGAAGGCATTTCACCTGCGTTCTTCAGCACCAAGAAGCTGACGGCCATCACCACTCAGGTCAGCGACGGCAAGGGCGGCGAGACCCCGGTCAACCAGTGGGCGCTGAGCCAGTCCCTGCCCTTCACGGACGACGGCAACAGTCCGGCGCTCTGGTTGGACAGCGTCATCCACACCGGCAAGGCCGGCGGCCATGACATCACCATGCCGCCGACCACCTTCGGCCACAAGCTGATGGCCAACCGGGTCGACCTGACCCACAACTACACGGCGTTCAACCACAGCCGTATCGAGACCGTCGTCAACGAGTTGGGCGGCAAGACGACCGTCACCTACTCGGACCCGGACTGCTCACCGACGAACCTGCCGACACCGTCGAGCAACGGCCGACGCTGTTACCCGATCTACTGGACGCCGGGCGGCGCGACCGAACCGGTGATGGACTGGTTCAACAAGTACGTCGTCACATCCATCACCGATGACGGCGCCACCGCCTTGTCGCAGCCGATGCTGACCAAGTACGACTACGGCGAAGGGGCGAACAGCGGGGCCTGGCACTTCGACGAGAACGTGTTGAGCGACAACAAGTACCGCACGTTCTCGGAGTGGCGCGGCTACGACCAGGTGACCACCACCAAGGGCCAGGCCAACGATCCGGCCGGGCCACAGGTGGTGACCAAGGCTGTCTTCATGCGTGGCATGGACGGCTTCTCCGTGCCGGCGACACAGGGGGACATTCCCGGGCCGTCGATCACCGACAGCAAGCAGCTCGCCGGCTACCCGCGCGAGACCGTCGGCTACTACAACGGCAAAGCGATCAGCGCGACCATCAACGACCCGTGGAGCTCTCCCGCCACCGGCACCGACGACAACGACGGCACCCAGTCGTTCATCGTCGGTACCGAGGCCGCGACCGGGCTGACCTGGTTGGCGGCGAGCAATGCCTGGCGCACCAGCAGGACGTCGAGCACGTTCGACAGCCTCGGCCAGGTCACGTCGAGCGAGAACGACGGCGACGTCAGCGATCCGAGCCAGGCGACCTGCACGAGGTTCACCTATGCGCAGAACTCGAGCGCGTGGATGATGAGCTACCCGCAGGAGACGCAGAAGATCTCCGGCAAGTGCTCGGCGGACAACCCCGCCGGCAGCGGCAACATCATCACCGACGTGCGCACCCGGTTCGACGCGCAGGGCTTCGGCGTTAGCCCGACCAAGGGCGAGGTGACCGAGGTCGACGGCCTCGACACCTGGCCGGCCGGCGGGGCGGAGAACTTCCAGGCGCCGACCTCCACCAGCACCTACGACGTCTACGGCCGGGCAACCGCGACAACCGATGCGTTGGGGCGCAAGACAACGATCAAGTTCACGCCGGACAGCGGCGGGCCGGTCACCCAGATCGCCACCACGTCGCCGCCGGTCAACGGATCCACGTCCGGCATGGTCACGACGAGGATCTTCGACCCCGTGTCCAGCGTGCTTCTCACCGCGATCGACGGCAGCGGTCTGCGCACCGACGGGGCCTACGACGCGTTGGGCCGGTTGACCGCGGTGTGGAAGCCGGGGGAGAGCAAGGCCGCGAGCCAACCCGCGAACGTCACCTACAGCTACAACGACAACGTCGGCAAACCGAGCACCGTGGTCACCAACTCCTTGCTGTCCAACGGCCAGTACGCGACGTCCTACGCGCTGGTCGACGGGCTCGGCAATACCGTGCAGACCCAGTCCCCGACCCCGCTGGGCGGCCGGCTGGTGTCCGACACGTACTTCGACTCGCAGGACCGGGCCTGGAAGTCGCACGCCGCGTACTGGAACAACGCGGCGGCGCCAGGCGGTGATCTGCTTGTCGTGCAGGACAGTTCGGTGGCCAGCACCACTGTGTCCAATTTCGACAGTGCCGGCCGGTCCGTCGCCTCGATCTACGAACTCAACGGCACCGAGCAGTGGCGGACGACGTCCAGCTACGACGGTGACCGCATGACCACCGTGCCGCCCAATGGCGGCACCGCTTCGACCGTCATCTCCAACGGCCTCGGGCAGAAGACGAAGCTGTTGCAGTACAAGGATCCGACCAAGACCGGCCCGAACGACGCGGCCGACGTGACGACCTACACCTACACCGCCGCCGGTCTTCCTGCCGCCGTCACGGATCCCACCGGCAAGAACTCGTGGACGAGCACATACGACCTGCGTGGCCGCAAGACCAGCTCCACGGACCCGGATGCCGGGACGTCGTCGACCACCTACGACGCGATGGGGCAGGTGCTCACCACCACCGACAGCCGTGGCAAGACCCTCGCGTACGCCTACGACGGCATCGGCCGTAAGACCGGGGAGTTCGCGGGATCGACGTCCGGGCCGCAGCTGGCCGGCTGGACCTACGACACCCTCCTCAAGGGCCTGCCGTCAAGCTCGATCCGGTACTACAACGGCAACGCCTACACGACTTCGGTGTACAAGTACGACGACGCCGGCCGGCCGCTCGGCATGAAGTACACGATCCCGAGCTCCGAAGGGCTCCTCGCCGGGAACTACCTGTTCCAGGTCTTCTACGACAAGTACACGGGCGCGGTCACCAGCCAGTCCAGCCCCGCCGCCGGTGGTCTGGACGGCGTGAGCATCGAGCGCCACTACGACTCGTTCGGCGATCCCACGACCCTCGATGAGGTGTCCAACGACGCGGACACGCCCTTGGTGTCGGAGACCGACTACAGCGCGTACGGCCAGGTGCTGCGCACCTTGTTCGCCGACCCGAACCAACCCAACCAGGTCGCCGTCACCAATGTCTTCGACGCCGGCACCGGCCGGCTCCAGAGCACGCTCGCCGAGCGTTCGGCCCAGTCCAACTACATGATCGCCAACCGGGCGTACTCCTACGACAACGCCGGCCACATCACGTCCATCGCGGACACCCCGCAGGGCGCCTCCTCCGATGTGCAGTGCTTCACCACCGACTACCTCCAGCGCCTGACCCAGGCGTGGACACCCACATCCGGCAAGTGCGCCGACGCACCGTCGACGTCCGCGATCGGTGGGACTGCGCCGTACTGGCTGTCGTGGACCTACGACCAGACCGGCAACCGCCTTCAGCAGACCCAACACGCCGTCACCGGCGACACCGTCAGCAACTACACCTATCCCGCCGCCGGCTCGCCGCAGCCGCACACGCTGCTCAACGTCCAGACCAGCGGGCCTACCGGGAGCAGCCAGAACACCTACACCTACGACTCCGCCGGCAGCACCAAGACCCGCAACCTCGCCGGCTCGACCCAAACCCTCACCTACGATGACGAGGGCAGCCTGGCGACCGCGCAGGATTCTTCCGGCGCGACCAGCACCTACATCAACGACGCCGGCGGCAATCGCCTCATCACGCGCGACGCCTCCGGCACCACCCTGTCCATCGGGGACATGGAGATCTACCTCGCCCCCGGCTCCCGGTTCCCCACCGGCAACCGCTACTACGACTTCAACGGCGGGAAGGTCGCCCAGCGCGGTTCCGTCACCGGGCTCTCGTGGACGCTCAGCGATCACCAGGGCACCGCGTACGCGTCCGTGAACGCCGACACCTTGGCCGTCACCCAGCGGCGTCAGGATCCGTTCGGCAACTCCCGTGGCCCCGCCGCCCTGTGGCCCGATCGCCACGGCTTCGTCGGCGGTCTTCAGGACTCCACCGGTCTCACCCAGCTCGGCGCCCGTGGCTACGATTCCGCCACCGGCCGTTTCGCCCAGGCTGATCCTGTTGTGGACACCGGTGATCCGCAGCAGATGAACGGCTATTCCTACGCCAACAGTTCGCCGATCAGCTCCGCCGACCCCTCTGGCATGCTGATGGCTCCGTGCCCCAACACCGCCGGTGCTCGCCCCGCCTGTGGCACCAACGGCCCCGGCACGCCTGGCCACGGCAACAAGCCCGACCCCCAGCCGGCTCCGAAGCAGAGCCAGCCGGCGCCGGCCCCGCCGCAGCCTTCGCGGTCCAGCTGCAGCTGGTGGTCCGTGTTTTGTGAGATCGCCGAACAAGCGACGTTCTTCATGGCCGTCGTAACCGTGGTCGCCGTAGCAGCCACGATCACCTGTGCCATCTTGACAGCAGGTGCTTGTCTGGTTCCCATCGGCGTTGCCGCACTTGAGGGTTCGATGTTCGGCGGCTCCGCGATGCTTATCTCCGGGGCTGTGGCTGCCACTGTGGAAGCGGTGGGGGCCGTCGGTACCGCAGTTGCCCTCACGGCAGGTGCCGGTGCTGTCGCCGTGAAGATTGCCGAGGACGTCGCAGACGACCAAGGCGCCCTGGATGGCGCCCTCGCGAAGGGTGGCGGTAGTCCTGCCCTCAAACCCCCTGGCGAAGAGCCCCCGGTCCTGAAGTCTCCCACGACGAAGCCTGGAGCCACTGAGCCTCCCGTATCCAAGCCAGCGGCCGAGAGCGATCCCGCAGCGAGGCCGTCAGAGACCTGCGACAGCTTCGTTGCCGGCACCGCGGTCCTGATGGCTGATGGCTCCAGCAAGCCCATTCAGGATGTTCATGTCGGTGACCAGATCACCAACAAGGATCCCGACACCGGTCAGATTCAGATCCACGCTGTAATGGCCACGCATCTCACCGACGACGACACCGACTTTGTCGACCTGACCGTACAGACACCATCTGGTACCAGCAGCATCACCGTCACGGCCCATCATTTGTTCTGGAACGTGACGACACAACAGTGGGTGGCCGCGGATAGCCTGAGGCTCGGCGACCGACTGGATACGCCTGGCGGATACACGGCTACGGTTGGTGAAGTTCGACCGTACCAAGGGGGCCTTCGGACTTTCAATCTGACCGTTGATGCAGTCCATGATTACTATGTAATTGTTGGCCTTAGTTCGGTGCTGGTGCATAACTGTCCTGACGGGGGAAAGTATGGTCAGGTGCAACCAGCCGGTTCGGGCAACGAGATCAATCATATGCCGCAGAACGCTTCTACTCCGATTTCCCAGTACAGTGGCCCTGCGATTCGAATGCTACGTGAAGACCATCGAGCGCTTTACTCTACGGGCAGCTATGTGCAGTCTCGAGCGTGGCTTGCCATGCAGAAGGACTTGGTTGGCTCAGGTCGGATCGACCGCGCTCTGATGAACGACATTAATGATGTCGTTTCGAGGTTTCCTGGCAAGTACAACAACGCTATCGGCGAGTTGATCGGCTCACTTTCAAGTAATGGTGCATATCAGGCGTTGCGGGGAATTCGGAGTGAAGTTTCGGTTCAGCTAACATTGTGGTAAGGTGATTGCGAGTCCTTTCGATTAGAGGTTAAAATGGATCTAACTGTGGAGCCCTCGATAAGTGTAGGACCGCTTACTCTCGGTATGCCTGTACTAGAAGCGGAGCAGATGCTCTACCGTATCGAGGGCGCTATAACTCCTGGATCTGACGGCCGTCACAACCCTGGATTTGTTCACTTTCTGTCCGGCATGTCTATTCAAGTTGAGCCTGATGACGTCGGCAGACTGCGTTCTGTCCAGATTTATAGGCCATCCGAAGGTGTGCGTGTTCTGTATAGAGGCGTGTCCGTGTTTGAGACGCCCGCTGACGATCTAATGCGAATTCTGGCCGCGGAGGGGCGGCTTGATATTGAAGACGATGGGCTCTTTGTTGTCGCGCCCGATTTATATATGTCCTTTGTTCGAGACACTTTGGCTGACGGGTTGGACGATAACGGGCGATATTTCGAATCCCTGCTGATGGCTAGGCCTGGCTATGGGGATCGATACGAGCGCTCAGTCTGGCCTTCTGGGGAATTGGCGGCACCGGCTGCCGGTGATGTCCGCGTGGTGGATCCTGACCAGGGCTCGTTGTTTTAACTCGCCGAGCCCGTTCTGCTTATGGAAGAGTCCTGGCTTGGGAGGTCATGGTCGATCCTGGCGGATGATCTCGGATGAATGCGTCGAGGCTGCAGTTCGGCTGATTCTCGAAGGAGTTGATGGTTGGGTTGACATAGGATTTCCGTACACAGCGAGCTGTTGGATGTCCACATCTTTAGGCGTCGATCGGCCGGTGGATTTCGGGCGGAAAGTTCGACTTGGGGAAATTTCACACTCAGGTTGGAGTGGGAAGTTTCGATCTTGCTGCAACTTTGGTTGAGGGTAAGAAGGTTGGTTGTCCGATTGAGTGGTAGTTCAACCCGAGTTTGCACTTATCAGATGATTTTAAGATCTCGGAATGTCAGATTGATTCTATTGATGACTGATTGAGCCTTTTTCATCCGGCGACGACCTCGTAGTTCTGTAGGACGTGGATGGCTTTGGCCAGTCGGCCGGCACGGCGGGGACAGCAGCCGAGCTTGCGCAGGATGCGCCAGGTCTTGAGCTGGGCGTTGGCGCGTTCGTCGGGGCCGCGCAGCTGGGCGTGGGAGCGGTTGGCGTCCTTGCGGGACTCGGGCTTGTTACGACCCTTGTACGGGGTGATCACGTGGCGGCCGGTCTGGTCGTAGCCGTGGTAGCCCTTCGCCCGACG